>CABYIO010000026.1 GCA_902519075.1 uncultured Bacteroidota bacterium
AATCAAATTATGGTACTAACAACTAGAAATTCGGATTATATTGGTGCAATTGCAGGTGTTTTGTGTATTATTCATTGCATAATCACTCCTCTGTTATTTCTTATTAATGCTGAATTGGCAACGACGCAAACACTATTTGCCTTACAGTTTATTGGATATGTATTTTTGATAATATCATTTTTTGCAGTTTATAGATCTGCTCTAAATACCACTAATAATGTGGTTAAAGCGTTGTTTTTCCTTCTTTGGGCTTCTCTTCTTTTTTTAATTCTAAATGAATCCTTTGGAGCTTATAGGATTGCTGAGACCTTTACCTTTATTTCGGCATTTTCTCTTTCGGCTTTGCATATTTACAATTTGAAATATTGCCAATGTAAAGATGAAACTTGTTGTACTAACGATTAGTAAGCTTTTTAAAAACACAAAATGTAAAACTTTGTTCAGTATCAAATGGGGTGCTGTGTAATTTTTTAAAACCTTCAATAAATTCAAAATTTTCCTTAAACAACTGTTTAAGATTATCAATTGAATATCTTTTGATTTCTAAACCACTACATTTAAGAGGTCCATCTTCTGCAAAAGTTCCGATAATTAATTTTCCTCCTTTATTAATATATTTATTACATAGGGAAATATATTTTTCAACATCTTCCTTCTCGATAATAAAATGAAATACCGCTCTGTCATGCCAAATATCAAAGGTCTGTTCTAGTTTTAGATTTAGAACATCAGTTTCAATAAAATTTAGGCTTTCATTATTTAATCTCTCTTTTACTTCTATTAATGCATTTAAAGAAATATCAACAAGAGTAATATTTTCATAATTTAATTTCAATAGATTATCGGCTAAAAAGCCTTTTCCACATCCAATATCAATAATCGTATCGGAATTAGAGGTAGAAAATTTTTTAATTAATTCAATTGATTCGTAAGGGTTTTCTTGATACCAACTTACCCCATCGATTTTTTTAGTTTGGTATATGTTTTCCCAATGTTTTTTCTTTTCCATAAATTATGAGTTATTAAAACTAATGAATTTTATTAAATATTTAGATGGCACAACAATTGTGTAATTTATAATATGAAAAAGTTTCTTTTATTTTTTTTCTTAACTACTTTATATACTAATGGCCAGACATTATATTCTGTTGAATACAAGAGCCAAGCAGACGTTAATATTTTTGTAGTGGATTACAAGAGCCAAGCAGACCTACTTGTACATAAGGTAGATTATAAAAGTCAAGCAAAAGGCAATGAGGGATTATGGCATTTTGTTGAATATAAAAGTCAAGCAGATTTCAGGGTTTACTTTGTAGACTATAAATCTCAAGCTGACTTAAAAATATTCTTTGTAGACTATAAATCTCAAGCTGGTTGGCAAAGTAAAGAGAAAAAACATTTATTATATTAGCAAACCAAATTATTAGCTAAGAATGAGATTATTTTATTCTCTTATATTAAGTTTTTTATTGATTCCAATTTTTGGCGTTGGTCAAATATATGACCCTGTAGATTGGAGTTTTTCAAAAAAACAAATTTCTGAAAATACATATGAGCTCACATTCATTGCAGATATAGAAGCTGGATGGGCTATATATTCAAACGACATATATAATAATGGTGTTGATTGTGAAGTAGAAATATGCCCAATTCCTGTTTCATTTGAATTCAATCAAAATAATGAGGCGGAAAGATACTTTTCTCTACTTGGAGATATTGTCGAGGTAGATGAAAATAAACAGGTTTCACAGGACCCAATATTTTTGATGGAGGTAACTAAGTTTACCAAAAGAGCAACTTTCAAACAAATTATTGAGTTGAACAATAACAATGTTGATGTAAGTGGATATTTAACTTTCATGGTTTGTGATGACACAAAATGTTTACCCCCAACGGATGTTGATTTTGTATTTGAATTTGGGGAACCAAAGGAACAAGATTCTAAAATTGAAAATCTTAACACACCAAATTCTAATGCAACGAATCTCGCACTTTACGGTTTCTTGCCTGAAGAAATTAAAGATCAATCATCAGACTGCAATGCTGAAAATGATACAGTAATTGAAAATGAAGATAAGTCATTATTAAGCATATTTTTACTGGGAATAATTGGAGGTTTTTTAGCACTTCTTACCCCTTGTGTTTTCCCAATGATTCCATTGACTGTGAGCTTTTTCACAAAAAAGAATGAAAATGAAAAGGGTGTATTTAATGCTCTCATGTATGGGTTTTTTATATTTTTAGTTTACATAATACTAAGTATTCCATTCCATCTTTTAGACAGTGTTAACCCTGATATTTTAAATGATATTTCAACAAATATCTATTTAAATCTTTTATTCTTTTTAGTATTCCTAGTTTTTGCTTTTTCATTCTTTGGATATTTTGAATTAACATTACCATCATCATGGACAAGTAAGTCCACAGGTCAAGAGTCTCGAGCAGGTTTTGTTGGAATATTTTTTATGGCTGTAACTTTGGCTATAGTATCATTTTCTTGTACTGGACCTATTTTAGGAACTCTGCTAGCTGGATCTCTTTCGGGTGATTCAGGTGCTTGGGAATTAACAGCCGGTATGGGTGGTTTTGGATTTGCATTAGGTCTACCTTTTGCGTTATTTGCAATGTTTCCAAATGTTCTAAGCAAGTTGCCTCAATCCGGAGGCTGGCTAAATACAATAAAAGTCTCTCTTGGATTTATTGAATTGGCATTAGCTCTTAAGTTTTTATCTAACGCAGATTTAGTTGCTCATTGGGGAATTTTAAAAATAGAATTATTCTTAGCTCTTTGGTTTGTTATTTTCTTTTTACTTGGAATTTATTTGATAGGCAAAATCAGATTTCCAAAGGAAGTTAAGATTGAAAAAATATCTGGCCTAAGATTATTTAGCGCAATTCTTGCCTTTGGTTTTTCTATCTATTTAGCATCCGGCTTAATTTACGATAAAGAAAAAGAATCCTATAATGCATTATCACTATTGAGTGGTTTAGCCCCACCGCTTGGGTACAGTTACTTCTCACCAAAAGATTGTCCTAATGACCTAGACTGCTTCAAGGATTTAAAAAGTGGAATTGAGTATGCAAAGAAAATGAATAAACCAATTCTTCTTGATTTTACAGGATATGCTTGTGTTAACTGTAGAAAAATGGAAGAACATGTTTGGCCATTGCCTGAGGTTGATAAAGTACTAAGAGAAAATTTTGTTTTAATTTCTTTATACGTCGATGATAAAAAAGAGTTGCCCGAAACAGAAAAATTATATGTCGAAAGAACCTCTGGAATTGGGTTAAGAAAACTTGAAAACTATGGTCATAAATGGGCACATTTTCAGGCTCGCTATTTTGGGGTAAACTCCCAGCCATTTTATTTATTAATGGATCCAAATACATTGCAGATATTGAACAAGCCTGTTGGCTACATGCCGGATGCAAATGAGTATATATCATTTTTAAAATGTGGTTTATCTGAATTTAAATTGTTAAAAGAAAAATAATCTTTATTTTAGTTTTATGACTGAGGAGAAACAAAAAAAATATGATGCAGCTTATCTTAGAATTGCTCAGGAGTGGGGCAAGCTTTCTTATTGCAAGAGACGTCAGGTAGGTGCTATTATTGTAAAAAATGGTATGATAATTTCTGACGGCTATAATGGCACACCAACTGGCTTTGATAATCAGTGTGAAGATGAAAATAATTATACAAAGTGGTATGTGCTTCACGCAGAAGCCAATGCAATAACAAAGGTTTCTGCTTCAACTCAATCAAGTGAAGGTTCAACATTATATGTCACCTTATCTCCGTGTACGGATTGTAGTAAGTTAATTCATCAAGCCAAAATAAAAAGGGTAGTTTATAATGAGCAATATAAAGACACATCTGGTCTTGAATTTCTAGAAAAAGCAGGAGTTGAAGTTTGTCAAATAGAGATCTAAACGTCTTATTTATTTTTTTTCAGCTTGTTCATTTTTTCATTAAGCATCATGATTCTCATTATTATTAGGCAGCTAAAACCTGCTAAAATCATAATCGCATAATTAAAATTTTCCTTAGAAAAAAAATTTTCTAGATCTATTTGCGTCACATTAAATACAATAATTGTGATTGCAGCAAGGGATATAATATAGATCAAAATTTTCATTTATTGGTTGATTTACTTTTGTTAAAAACTTAGTGTCATTGTTAATAAATTAGCCTTTCATTTTCGGCAACTATTTTCAATCTTTGTGAATTCGAATTTATTAATATTTTTTTTAAAAATTTAATAAAACATCAATAACTGTAATTCTAAAAAAACCGAAATTTTTTTTTGTTTTTTTTGTTTAAGAGTAATGATTTAAAAAAAAGACAATAAATTTTTTGAAGACATAACAAGTCAGAAAAACCTCTAATTTTTTTATTCTGACTTATTTAAAAATGATTCAAAAAATTTATTTTTTGTGATTCAATCACCAGTAAATCAGAGTGTTACAGTTCTTGTAATTTGACCAATTTTTAGTTATTAATGCTTCAAAAGTGCCAAACTTTCCAGTAAAAATTTTGGTTTTTTTGTGGATGTTTTCACTAAAAATTTATGTTGAAAATTTTGTTAAAAACTTATATCGCAACTGCTGTTGAAGATCTCGTAATTAATCAGAACTTTATATCTGCGATAAATTTAATCGAACCGATCAACATTTTAATTTTTTTAAATAAACATGGAGATAGAATACATTATAAAAAGAGATTATAGCACTAAAACTTTTCATTTAGAGAAGATCACTGGTGCTATTCAAAAAGCAATGAATGCAGTCGGCACAGGCACCGAGCAAAATGCTCAAGATGTTGCACTATCTGTATACCAAACCCTAGTTGGCCGTAAGGAAAACGACGTAGAATATGTGCCAACCATTGAAGAAGTCCAAGATATTGTTGAGACAAAACTAATGGATAGCCAGTTCAAAGAAGCAGCCAAGGCCTACATACTATATAGAAATAAAAGATCCCAGCAAAGAGAGTCCGATTTATTTGAAAAAAGAATTAATCTTAAGCCTTACGAGTATCCACACCTATACGAATACGTTCCAGCCATAAGACACTCTTATTGGATTCACTCGGAATTTAACTTCACAAGTGACATACAAGACTTTAAGTCTCGTTTAAGCGAAGTTGAAAGAAGCGCTATTAAAAATACTATGCTTGCAATCTCTCAAATTGAGGTAGCTGTAAAATCTTTTTGGGGAGATATGTACCGCAGAATTCCAAAGCCAGAGGTTGGCTCGGTTGGTTCCACATTTGCAGAGAGTGAAGTTCGTCATGCAGATGCCTACTCCCATTTATTGGAGATCTTAGGTCTTAACTCAGAGTTTAAAGAATTAAAAAAGAAGCCTGCCATAATGAAAAGAGTTCGCTATTTAGAAACAGCACTAAAAAATTCTAGGAGCGAGGACAATAGAGAATATGCAGAATCAATTCTTCTTTTCTCATTATTTATTGAGCATGTTTCATTGTTTTCACAGTTCCTAATTATTATGGCTTTCAACAAGCATAAAAATATGTTGAAAGGAATTTCCAATGTAGTTGAGGCAACATCAAAGGAAGAACAAATCCATGGTGATTTCGGAATTGATTTGATTAAGGTTTTACAAAAAGAAAACCCAGACTGGTTTAATTCAGACTATCACAAAAGCATTCAAACAATGTGTGAACAAGCCTTCGAAGCTGAAATGGAAGTTGTTGATTGGATTTTTGAAAATGGTGAATTAGATTTCTTGCCGATAGCTGTCGTTAAAGAATTTCTAAAAAACAGATTTAACAATTCTCTTGAAAGTATAGGAATTGACAAAATATTTGATATTGACCAAAAACTAGTTGCACAAACAGAATGGTTTGATGATGAAATTATCGGAACTAAACATGGTGACTTCTTTGTCAAAAGATCAATTAATTATAGCAAAAGAAGCCAAAGTATAACGAGCGATGACCTATTCTAACATATGGAGAAAAAACTAACATCAGCAAAGAAGAAAGAAAATCCTCATAAAGATTTAATTCAAGCAAGAAAAAAGTCAATGCAACAACTAAAAGAAACATCTGAAAAATCATTTGAATGGCTGAACGAAAACAGCAGAAAATTTTTAGCTGCTGGATATTTAGGTGATGGCATAAGTGCTGAAGAGCGTATTGCCAACATTGCACAAAGAGCTGAACAACTGCTTGAAATGCCTGGCTTTGCTGAAAAGTTTTATTACTATATGTCCCAAGGATTTTATTCTTTGGCATCACCTGTTTGGTCAAATTTTGGAAAAGAAAGAGGCTTACCTATAAGCTGCTTTGGATCTCATATTGATGATGATATAGGAAACATATTATATTCCCAATCAGAAGTTGGAATGATGTCTAAGCTCGGAGGTGGAACATCTGGATATTTTGGTAAAATTAGACATCGTGGTGCTGCCATTAAAGACAATGGAGAAGCTTCCGGTGCAGTACATATTATGAGACTATTTGAGTCTATGGTTGATGTTGTTAGTCAGGGCTCGGTTAGACGAGGTCGCTTCTCACCATACCTCCCAATAGACCATCCGGATATTATGGAGTTTTTAGAAATTGGAACCGAAGGTAACCCAATTCAAGAGCTTACTCACGGGGTTACTGTGAAAGATGATTGGATGCAACAAATGATTGATGGTGATGTTGAAAAGAGAACAGTTTGGGCAAAAGTTTTACAAAGTCGTGGAGAGATGGGCTATCCTTATATTTTCTTTACAGACAATGCAAACAATGGTGCCGCTGATGTGTACAAAGACAAAAACTTACCAATCTATGCAAGTAACTTATGTACAGAAATAATGTTACCATCAGACCACAATTGGTCTTTTGTTTGTGTCTTATCGAGCATCAATGTACTGCACTATGATAAATGGAAAGATACTGATGCTGTAGAAACAATGATTTACTTTTTAGATGCTGTTATTACGGAATTCCTTGAAAAGCTTGAGGTTTACAAAAACTCAGATGACTTAGAGGATCAGCAAACATTCCTTTTCATGGAGCGTGCCTATAACTTCTCAAAAGAAAATAGAGCATTAGGTATGGGTGTACTTGGATGGCATTCACTACTTCAATCCAAAATGCTACCTTTCGATAGTCAAGGGGCGTTTGATTTAAATAGTGAAGTTTTCAAAAATATAAAAGAACATTCAAATAAAGCATCAAGAGATTTAGCTGAAAAGTTTGGCGAGCCAGAATTACTTAAAGGCTATGGTAGAAGAAATACAACTATGAATGCTGTAGCTCCTACTACATCATCTGCTTTTATTCTTGGTCAAGTGTCACAAGGTATAGAACCAATTTGGTCAAACATATATGTCAAGGATATTGCTAAAATTAAAACAACAATAAAAAATCCATTTTTGGTAAAACTGCTTGAAGAAAAGGGAAAGGACACCCCTGAAGTTTGGAAACAAATAAGAGACAGAGATGGTTCAGTTCAGGATCTTGACTTCCTTTCTGAAAATGAAAAAGAAGTGTTTAAAACCTATGCCGAAATAGATCAAATGTCAATTATCTATCAAGCTGCAAACAGACAAAATCATATTGATCAAGGACAATCACTTAATATCATTATTCATCCCGAGACATCTACTAAAGACATTAACAAGATTCATGTAACAGCATGGAAGCTTGGTCTTAAATCTTTATACTACCAACACAGTATGAACGCCGCACAGAAATTCAAGCAGAAGAAAGAGTGTGAAAGTTGTGAAGGATAGTCAATAAAAATTATTCATATAAAAAAGCCTCGAATTTAATTCGAGGCTTTTTTATTTTTAACACTATATTAAATTATTCATCCTTTGGTTTGGCTGGCTTCACAGACTTGTCATATGAAACATAATATTCCTCAATAAGATTCATAACTTCTTTCATTAAATCTTTTGACTCTTGAAGAATACTAAAGTACAGTGCCGCATTTTTTGGGCTTTTTTCTTCAGACGTCCTAGTTCTTGAAATTTGTGCTTCAATCTTATCCTCTAAAAGACCAATCATTTTACTCTTATCTTTTAAAATCGATTTAATATCACCAAATGATTTACTAGCAAATGCTGATGCTATACTTTCAAACATCTCAGAAATAACCTTTTGAATATCTAGTAAGTCTCTTATTTGATTCAGAGTTAATTTACTGTGATTATTATTTATGTGTTTAAGACTCACTTTTGAAATATACTCAATCGACTGTGTGATATCTTGAAGACAACCTAAAAGGTTAATATAAAAATTACTTGCCCCTAAACTTGATTCATCTAAATTTTTAATAAAGTAAAATAATTTATCTTTTAAATTATCGACCTCAGATGATAGTTTAGATATTTGTTTTTTATTTTTCTTTAGCTCTGATAAATCATGTCTTGAAAGACCCTTAATTACGTTGTCATATATCTTACTAGATCTACCAAGAACTTTAGAAATATTTTTAGCACTTTCATGAATTACTCCTTGAAGTGAACTACTTTCTGCCTCAACTAAGCTGTCATCAATTACTCCGTTTGTAGCTTTCTTTTTTACAACATAACTTCTAACTAGTAATAAGATTGCAAAGAAAATTAATACAGCAATCATCAACTCACTTATATTAATTAAATATGCAATTGTTCCTGCAGCTGTGAACGCAATTAAGGCTGTTCCAAACCACCCAGCAATTACATTTAAAACACCAGCAACTCTATATACTGCACTATCACTTCCCCATGCTCTATCGGAAAGTGACGTACCCATAGCTACCATAAAAGTAACATAGGTTGTAGAAAGAGGAAGCTTATATGAAGTAGCAATTGAAATCAAAATACCTGCAACCATTAAGTTGACAGAAGCTCTAATAACATCAAATGAAGGCTTATCTTCTTTTGCAATCTCCTGGGTGAAAGTTTCGGGCACTCTAAATCTTTCTTCAATTTTATTATTCAATGAATCAGGTGTTATTTTAGAAAATAAATTTGCTGAATTTGTTGCTAATCTAACTAATCCTCTAGAAATAAAGTTTGGTTCAAATCTCTCATCAATATTCCCTTGATTTGATAAATCTAATTCAGTTTTAACAACCCTCTTGGCTTTTTTAGAAAACCATAATGTTAGTACCATTATAACTCCAGCACAGACCAATAGAAAATTTGGAGTTGGAACTTTAGTAGCTAAAACTCCCATTCCAAATTCATTTGCTGCTACCCCTGATGCCACCCATGCTTCATAAGACTGCCAAGCTGCTATTGGTACACCAATAAAGTTAACAAGGTCATTTCCAGCAAATGCTAGAGCTAGACCAAATGTACCAACACCAATAATTATTTTATAAATATTAAACTTAAAAAACTGAATAAAGGCATAAGAAAGTAAAGACATGAATGCTGATGTATACATTACAATTTGAAAGACATTGTTTTCCAAGAAATCTTTAATTGTAACTCCTCCGATTAAATCAAAACTCTCCTTTGCATAAGATGTTCCTTTGATACCCTTCATTAAAATGAAGTATGTCAGTGCAGTAAGAGCAACACCACCAAAAACGGCACCAACCCAAGTAGGTTTGGTATCAAAATCATATGATAATAAAAGTCTAGAAATCCATTGAACTATTGCTCCCACCGAAAATGCAACAAATACAGATAAGAGAATTCCTCCAATAATTTGAGTTGCTTTAGAGGTATTTATATAATTAACAACATCTGAAAAAGAACCATTGTCCATTCCAATTTTTATTAATGCCATTGCAACTGATGCACCTAAAAGTTCAAATACGATTGAAACTGTTGTTGATGTAGGCATTCCAATTGTATTGAAAAAATCAAGTAATAATATGTCGGTAATCATTACCGCCATAAATATGATCATAATTTCATTAAAGTAGAATTCACCAGGATTAAAAATTCCTTTCCTGGCTACCTCCATCATACCACTTGAAAACACACAGCCAACAAAAATTCCAATACTTGCAACAATCATTATTGTTCTAAACGAAAGAACTTTTGAACCAAGTGCTGAATTTAAAAAGTTTACAGCATCATTACTTACCCCAACTACCAAGTCAGCTACTGCAAGGGCAATTAGGGCAACAACCATTAATAAATATATATTTTCCATTATCAATTATTATAATTTAAATTCAACATTAAAGTAGACCTCAAATAAATTAGTATCTAAGTTTTCATAAGTAAAGCTTCTTCCATTAAGAGAAAATTTTACTCCATCATTAGCTTTATATTGAGTTCCGATAATTATTAGTGAACCATCATCATCATAGTTCCAAGAATTTGTAGCACCATCTATGACATTGGAACTTATTTGATCGTATCTAGCAAAAATTTCATATTTATCATTTATAGAATATCTATTATAAATTGAAATCCCATCTAAATTATGATTGTCTACAGGGTTTTTATAGGTTGTCCCATTTTCCATTTTATTGTATTCCGCTCCGATACTATAACCACCAGATTTATAACCGGCAAATAATCCGATATTATTTAAAGATTCTGATGACTCTGAGGCTTGAGTATCGTAGTAAAATTTCATTTTTAATTTATCAGAAAAATCATATATAAGATTTAAACCAAATCTTTGGTTACCATCAGCATCTTGCGGATTTTTATATCCCTCACCATTTAAAGCAAAAATATTTGTAGTTAAATTATCACTTAATTTTATTTCTGCATTAACACCTAAGTCTGCACTTGACCCAAATTTGTTTTCGTCTTGTAAAGTTTTATAGATATATCTGTATCCCCAAACTTTTTCTTGATCGTTAAATTGTTTTCCGCCAATCATACCCATACTAAGTTTTACTTTTGAGCTTAGTTTGTAATCAAGTTGAGCAATTTTAACAAAGGCAGTATAATTGCTACCTGCATCATTTTTGCCAACATCATAAGTAATTTTAGCTGAAACATTGTCATTGAATTTATATTTATAACCTAGATATACCCTGTCAAGTTCAAAGGCACTGGTTTGAGTAACATCTTCGGAAAAATCATAATTATAGTTCCAAAATACTTTAAAATGAGGCTCTCCTTTAGGTTCACTGTCAGAATCTTGAGCGAACGTAAAAAAGGTAAAAAGACTAAATAATAAGATTAATGCATTTGATTTCACAATAAATTTATTTATGACAAATATCAAGATACATTCTGGGTCCAATGTTAACTCAATGTTAACTTATTGACAAATAATTATTTTCTTTTAATTGAATAATTATAGTTTAATCTTAATATGTGATGTGATATTGGAGATTCAACTCTAACCTCCTCTTGAAGTATATATTTTATTGTTAGAGAATTAGGTCCTTTTAAGTTTAGTTTTGTACCAAATGAAAATCTGTACTTTTTGTAATTCTCATCAAAATTTAAATCATCTTTTGTAAAAAACTCAATACCTATTCTTGGATCAGCTTTCCAGCCTTTAATATCGTATCTAACCTCAAACCTTGTTCTAAAAAAATCATTGTTTAAAGAATCAGAATTTCCAACTTCATTTTTTCTTTGAAATTGAAGTCTCAATCGAAAATCAAATTTTTTATAATCATACGCACCGGTCAAAAAAGCGTGATATCTATTAAATTTTTCATGGCCTTGTATATTACCTACATCATCCAATTCGTCAATCCCCCTATAACCAAATCCAGAACTTAGGTAATCATTAATTTTAATTTTTGCACCAATTTCATAAAAGGATTTGTTGTATGTGTCACCAACCGACTTTATCCTTAGCTGTCCACCCCCATAAATGTCAATATTTTTGGTTAAGCCATAATCAACTTCGATACTAGACCAGTTCTCATAAACATCATCATTTTGAGCAACTAAGGTTGCTAAGGTTCCGAGAAAAAATATTAGTGATAGTTTGATTTTCATTTCAAAATAATTTTAAATAAATATAAATGAATATTATATTATAAAAGAATTTAAAATTAAAAATGGAAATTTTAATAATAGCAATAGTAGCATTTGTAGCTGCACTTCTAACCTTTTTTTCTGGCTTTGGTTTGGGTACAATACTCACTCCTGTGATGCTTATTTTTTTCCCGCCTGAAATTGCCATATCACTTACTGGAATTGTTCACTTTTGCAACAATATATTTAAGCTTTCAATTATTGGTAAACAATTCAACAAAGAGGTCTTAATCAAATTCGGAATCCCAGCAGTCTTATTTGCTTTTGTTGGATCGTATGCTTTATTCTTTATAAGTAACGATACTCTATTTACTTACAATTTGCTGGGGAATAATATGAATGTTTCATACTTGCAATTTATAATAGCAATTATCTTAATAGCTTTTGCTTTAATCGACTTGATACCATTTTTTAAGAAGTTAAAGTTTAATAAATCCATACTTCCTATAGGCGGTATATTAAGCGGTTTTTTTGGGGGGTTAACAGGAAATCAAGGTGCACTAAGAAGTGCCTTTTTAATTAAGTTAGATTTAGATAAGACAGTCTTTATAGCGACCACTGTAGTAATTTCATTTTTTGTTGATCTAACCAGAATTGGGGTATATTTTTCCAACATAAAGGATTTTGAAATATCAAATTATATAGTACTAGGTCTTGTGGCAATCCTTTCTGCAGTAGCAGGGTCATTTTTAGGTTTCAAATCTTTAAAAAAGGTTACTCTAAATTACATTAGAAATTTAGTTGCAATTATGATTTTATTAATTGCATTTTTATTATTATTGGGGATATTATAGTCTTTTATGGAATGGGAAAAATTATTGTCTTTGAAAAGACATGGAGATGAATTTAAAAGAAAAAGAATTGATCAGGATGAAACAAGACTTGGATTTGAGGTTGACTATGATCGAATTATTTTTTCTTCTGAGTTTAGAAGTCTACAGGACAAGACTCAAGTAGTTCCATTTTCACAGGGAGATTTTGTGCATACAAGGCTTACACATAGTTTGGAAACTAGTGTAGTAGGAAGATCACTAGGTCGAAAAGTAGGAGTAGAGATTTTAAAAAAATACCCACATTTAAAAAATAAATTAGGATACCAATCAAATGACTTTGGCGCTATAGTCGCTTCAGCTTCATTGGCACATGATATTGGTAATCCTCCCTTTGGCCATTCAGGTGAAAAATCGATTGGTCAGTATTTCATCTCTGGGCCAGGAAAAAAATTTAAGGATATTTTAAATGAAAAGGAATTTCAAGATCTATGTGATTTTGAAGGTAATGCAAATGGATTTAAGATTTTAACACAATCTCGTCCTGGAAGAGAAGGAGGCCTAAGATTAAGTTATGCAACTCTTGGAACTTTTGTAAAATACCCCAAAGAATCACTTCCAGTAAAGCCTTCCTCAAATATTTCCGATAAGAAATATGGCTTTTTCCAAAACGAAAAAAATACATATGTTGACATTGCCAATGAGCTTGGATTATTAAAAGATGATGGAGGATATAATCGACATCCGTTAACTTTTTTGGTAGAAGCTGCTGATGATATATGTTACACTATAATTGACTTTGAAGATGGTATTAATCTCGGTTTGGTGCAAGAGGATTATGCTTTAGAATATTTGATAAATCTTGTTAGGGATTCGATTAATACTGAAAAGTATAATGCTTTAAACAATACAATTGACCGAGTAAGTTATCTTAGGGCCTTATCGATTAACACATTAATAAATGAGGCAGTACAAATATTTTTAGAAAATGAAGATGATATTTTAAGTGGTAATTTTCATTTATCTCTATTGAAAAAAAGCAAGTATAAATCTCAGATTTCAGACATAATAAAAATTAGTATTGAGAAAATTTATGAATCGAAGGAAGTAATTGAAAAGGAGGTAGCTGGTTATAATATTATTAATAAGCTTTTAGATACTTTTATTTCCTCAGTGAATCGATATTATGAAGGAAATCAAACGAGTTATGATGATCTAATTTTAAAATTACTACCTTCAACTACGAATTTAAATCATGATAATCTTTATTCAAGATTACTTGAGATTTGTCATTATGTGGCTTCACTTTCTGACAGAAAAGCATTAAATGTTTATAATAAAATTACCGGAGTTGAATACCAATAGATGACTATGAAAATTGAATTTGATGACAATTATTTTATGAGCAAAGCAATTGATGAGGCAAAAATTGCTTTATCAAAAGGGGAGGTGCCTGTAGGCGCGGTAATTGTGGCTGACAATAAAATAATTGCACGAGCACATAACATGGTTGAAGCTTTAAATGATGTTACTGCTCATGCGGAAATATTAGCAATAACTTCAGCATCCAATTACATAGGCGGAAAGTATTTAGAAAACTGTTCTATCTATGTTACCTTGGAGCCATGTCAAATGTGTGCAGGAGCATTATACTGGAGCAGAATTTCGAAAATTTATTTTGGCGCAGAGGACCCTAAAAGAGGCTTCAAAAAATTAGGAACTAAACTTCACCCCAAGACTAAAGTATATGGTGGAATACTTCAAAATGAATGTAAAGATATGCTTGAAAAGTTTTTTATTGCAAGAAGAAATTTAAACTAAAGGTCGCTATTCTCTCTAAATTTTTTAAGGTTCTCACTATTCAAATAGTAGTCATCCATCTTTTTATCTTTCCATCGATGATATGAGAATAAAGGGAAAACAATAAAAAATAAAATTAGAACTCCAAAGCCAATATACTTTTGAAAATTTTCAGATTCGGTAAGTAATCCAAATAGAATTAATGATATTGAAATTGTGAAAAATATAAATATTATTTTGTTCACTTTTCTATGATCTCTTCTTAAGATTAATTTCTTTTAACTGCTCTTCTGAAATTGAGGATGGAGAGTCTATCATTATATCTCTACCTGAATTGTTTTTTGGGAAGGCTATAAAATCACGAATAATTTCATTTCCACCCATAATCGCAACTAGTCTATCTAGTCCAAATGCAATTCCTCCATGAGGTGGCGCACCATATTCAAATGCATTCATTAAAAAGCCAAATTGTTTATCAGCTTCTTCTTTTGTAAAGCCAAGACAATCAAACATTTTTTGTTGAATTTTCTTGTCATGTATTCTAATAGATCCACCGCCAATCTCATTTCCATTTAACACCAAATCATATGCATCTGCTCGAACGGCAGATGGATCAGAATCAATCAAATCAATTTGATCGGTTTTTGGAGATGTGAAAGGATGGTGCATTGCGTGATATGTTTTTGTTTCTTCATCCCAATGAAGTAATGGGAAGTCAACAACCCAAAGTGGTTTAAACTCTTCAGGATCTTTTAGGTTTAATTCATCAGCTACATGAACCCTTAAAGCTCCAAGTTGAGTTCTTACTTTTTCTTTATCCCCGCTTAGAATAAATAAAATATCTCCTTTATTACCGCCTGATTTTTCTGACCAACTTTTCAAATCTGATTGATCATAAAATTTATCAACTGATGATTTAAAAGATCCATCATCTTGAATTCTCATGTACGCAAGTCCACTAGCTCCAATCTGAGGTCTTTTAACCCATTCGGTATATTTATCAATATCTTTTCTTGTAAAACTATTTCCTCCTTTAATAACAAAACCAACAACTAACTCGGCATTATTAAATACATTAAAGTCTTTATGCTGGCTAACATCATTTAATTCTACGAAAGTCATATCATATCTTAAGTCAGGTTTATCTGTTCCATATTTTTGAACGGCATCATCATATGTCATTACAGGAAATTTATCAAGATTAATTTTCTTAACCGCTTTGAATATATGTTTAACTAAATTTTCAAAAGTAGTTAGGATTTCATCTTGGTCAACAAATGCCATTTCACAATCAATCTGAGTAAATTCAGGCTGTCGATCTGCTCTTAAATCTTCATCTCTAAAACACTTGACGATTTGGAAATATTTATCCATACCAGCTACCATCAAAAGTTGTTTGAAGGTTTGTGGTGATTGTGGTAGTGCATAAAATTGACCTGGATTCATCCTTGATGGAACAACAAAATCTCTAGCGCCTTCAGGAGTTGATTTTATTAAATATGGAGTCTCGATTTCAATAAAAGAATTTTCTGACAAATATTTTCTGACCTCCTGAGTTATTTCATGTCTAAGGATTAAATTATTTTTTACCGGATTTCTTCTAATATCCAAGTACCTATACTTCATCCTTAATTCTTCACCACCGTCTGATTCATCTTCGATTGTAAATGGGGGTGTAATGGATATGTTTAATATTTTTAAATCTGTGACTAAAACCTCAATGTCACCAGTACCTATTAAAGAATTTTTTGAGGCTCTTTCTATAACATTTCCTTTGATATTTATTACAAATTCTCTCCCCAAAGTTTTTGCAAGCTCTGTAACATCGGCTGGTGTTCTTTCCTGATCAAAAATTAGCTGGGTAATGCCATAACGATCTCTAAGATCAACCCACATAATAAAACCTTTGTCACGGATTTTTTGAATCCACCCCGAAAGTTCAACTTGTTTGGTTAAATCATTAATCCTTAATTCTCCGCAATTATGAGATCTATACATTTCAATAGCTTATGCCCACAAATTTAGTAAGATATTATTATAATTTTCTTCTATACCAAATTAATTGATACAAATTTTAAAAAAGTAGCATTCAATTATCATATATCTAGTATTTTTGTAAAATGTTAACCGTAGAGGAATATCGCTCAGAATTTTTATCATACTTAGAGAATTTTGAGTCACCAACAAATCCCAAAAATTTATATGAACCTGTTTCATATATCTTAGGCTTAAAGGGAAAAAGAATTCGACCAATTCTTACTTTATTGACTTGTGATATTTTCAATGACAATCACAAAGATGCTTTAGATGCTGCACTAGCAGTTGAGGTTTTTCATAATTTTTCATTAGTTCATGATGATATTATGGATGAAGCTCCAATTAGAAGGGGTAACCAGACTGTACATAAGAAATGGGATCTAAGTACCGCGATATTATCAGGAGATGTAATGTTGATTCTAGCTTATCAACTTTTTGAAAATTATTCGGGTGATACATTTGTTTCTCTGGCAAAGTTATTCAGTAAAACAGCTATTGAGGTTTGCGAGGGGCAACAAATGGATATTGATTTTTCTAAAAAGGTAGATGTTTCGGCAGACGAATATTTAATGATGATTGAATACAAAACCGCTGTTTTAATTGGAGCATCAATGAAAATGGGAGCAATTGTTGCCGGTGCATCTGAAAAAGATCAAAATAATATTTATGAGTTTGGAAAAAATTTAGGTTTAGCTTTTCAAATACAAGATGACTTCTTAGACACCTATGGTGAGGAAGAAAAATTTGGGAAAAAAATTGGTGGAGATATTCTTGAAAACAAAAAAACCTTACTTTTTATCAGAGCTAAACAATTGCTCAACTTAGATGATAGTGAAAATCTAACAAAATTATATTCCTCAAAATTTACCGATGATTTAAATAAAATTACTGAGGTTAGAAGATTATTTGAGAAATGTGATATACCCAAAATAATATCCTCTGAAATCCAGAATTTTACTAATATTTCATTAAAAATGTTAGACGAATTACAAATAAGTCATGAAAAGAAAGATTTTTTACGTGATTTTGCTAATTCTCTGATGAAAAGGAACATTTAAAATAGATATATTATTTACATTTGTTAAGTAAATTTAAGCAAGTGGACAATTTTTCTTTTTTAAATGCTGCTCACGCAGGATACTTTTCTGACCTTTATGATCAATATCTAAAAGATCCTGATTCCTTAGAGCCTAGTTGGAAAGCTTTTTTTCAGGGTTACGA
>CABYIO010000027.1 GCA_902519075.1 uncultured Bacteroidota bacterium
ACTTAAAAAATAAAAGTTAAATAAGTTTTAAAAAACAGCTAATCAACTTTGATAACTTTTTTATTAAAAATGAAAACTACATCTAAAAAAAAATAAAAGACTGTTAAGTGCATTTTATTAAACAATATAAACAACCAACAAACAAGTTATGAATATATCAATAGGTAATGATCACGCAGGAGTAGATTATAAAAATTATATAATTGAAAATTTAAATAATAAACATGATATAAAAAATCATGGTACAGACGCTGAAAGCAGTGTTGATTATCCAGACTTTGCACACCCAGTTTCATCAGATGTAGATAATCAAATAAGTGAATTAGGAATATTAATTTGTGGAAGTGGAAATGGAGTAGCTATGACAGCAAATAAGTATAAAAATGTAAGAGCGGCACTATGTTGGAATGAAGAATTAGCTGTTTTAGCAAAACAACATAACAACGCTAATATTGTTTGTATTCCAGCTAGATTTATTTCAAAAGAAGAAGCTTTACAAATTGTAAAATCTTTTATTCAAACTGTATTTGAAGGAGGGAGACATGAAAGAAGGGTTAATAAAATTTAGATGACTATAACTAAAACATTTTATGAATTAGAAACAGAAGATCTTTATCAAATATTAAGATTAAGATCTGAAGTTTTTGTAGTGGAACAGGATTGTGTATACCAAGATATAGATAATAAAGATCAGAACGCTATTCATCTTTATTATAAAGAAAACAGTGAAATAGTAGCCTACACAAGAATATTTAAAGCAGGAGATTATTACGAAAACCCGTGTATTGGTAGAGTTGTAGTTTCAAAAAAAAATAGGGGCAAAGATCTTGGAAAAAAAATAATGATAGATTCTATAGAATATATAAAACAAAATATAAAAGGGGAAAAAATAGAACTATCAGCCCAAAAATACCTCGATAAATTTTACAAAGATTTAGGTTTTTATAAAAAAGGAGAAGACTATCTTGAAGATGGAATACCACATCAAAGAATGCTTTTTGAATTAGTCTGATAAAATTAAAATTTCCACACGCCTATCCTTGTCTTCACCTCCTCCTAAAGGATATTTATGAGCCATTCCCTCGTAGGACATCCTCGATTTTTTGACACCTTTTTTTAATAAATAATCATAAACATATTTTGCTCTTGCAATAGAAAGATTTCTTTTATTTGTTTTACGATCAAGAGCGTCAAGCACACCTTCAGTACAACAAACATGACCCTGGATTACGAAAGAAAAAGTTTCTTTTTTTAAAGTTTCAGCAATATCATCTAGAGTTTTTTTAGAGAGCCGAGTTAAATAACTATATCCTGTGATGAATAATACATTTTCAAGTATAATTTTATTTTCTTTTTTTTCTACCTCGACTACTATTTCTTCTTCTTTTTCAGGGTAGCTTATTACAATATCCACTCTTCTGTTTAAAGCTCTAATAACCGACGAATCAGTTTCATCTACAACATTTAAAAGTAGTTCTCCACGCCCATCAACCGTAGAAATTTTTTCTGGAAAAAAAGACGCTTGACTGAAGATTTCTTTAATAGCATCAGCTCTGTTTTGAGATAAAGTCAAATTATAATTATTAGTGCCTCTATCATCACAAAAGCCATAAATTTCAATTTTTAAAACATCTTCTTTTGTATTTGAGGATAGAAACTTTTGGAGTCTAGTTGTTTCTGTTTTCGTAAGATTATAAAGGTCAGTATCAAAATATACAGAGTGTTCAATATTATATTGAGAGTATAAATTACACACAAAAAGAAAACAAAAAAGCCTATAAAAGTTTTTCAAGACAACACTTTTTTTCTGAAAGACAAAAGTAATGATTTCACACATTCTTCTACTTGAACAAAACTAACTTTATCTGAACCAAAGTACACAAACACAAAATCATAGTTAACCACATCACCAAGAATCCCCCCAGCATTTAGTCTAAAGGCTTCTTTCATTAATCTCTTTAATTTATTTCTCGTTGAAGCAAGGCTATGAGATTTTTTACCAACCGAAAATGCAGTTTTTAAAGTTTTACCACTTGATTCAACATAGTATAAAGAAATTAATTCTGAAGAAATCTTTTGACCACTTTTAAAAACAGCATCTATGTCTGAAGTATTTTTCAACGAATTGTTTTTTGATAAATGAAACATTGACATTATTATAAAACTAAGTAATTATTATCTCTGTTGATATCAGCCATTTCATTTTTTGGATCAATTGTAATTTTAGAAATATTTTTAGAATCAATATCAAGCCACACTTCATAGTAAGGTTTTGCCCAACTCCAAGACTTTAAAAGCGTTGAGGACCCCACAGGTTTTGATCCACGCATTTTTGTCATAGGAATATTATAATCTAATGTTTCCCCAGAGTTTAATTTTATTCTTAAATCAATTGGCATACCCATTTGACCAATCCTTTTTAAAACAACCCTTGTCTTATTATCAACTCCATAAAGGGAATTAACAGAGTAATCAATAGTCATTGTTGATTGAGCCCAGTCCAGCAAATACCAATCTAATTCTAACCCCGAAACTTTTTCAGCAGACCTTATAAAATCATTTGGTTTAGGATGTTTAAAAGCCCAATCATCAAAATACCTTTTTAATGTATTGTCAAAGTTTTTCTTTCCAATTACATATTGTAGTTGTGATAAGAAGATAGAACCTTTGTCGTATGCTGACATTCCGTATCCATCATTATATTTAAATCTGTCAGCATGTGTTGTCATTGGCTCTTCTAGACCAGTAGCAACCCATCTAAAATAATCTTTATATGCATTAGCATTCGGAAGAGCTTTTCCTTTTTCCAACACAACATTTAAGGCTACATCATCAATATAGCTAGTAAATCCTTCATCCATCCAAGAGTGCTTCGACTCATTTGTGGCCATCAAGAATTGAAACCAGGTATGTGCAATTTCATGTGAGGTAACTGAATAAAGACTTTCCAATGTTGGGTGTCCAACACCATCAATAAACGTACACATAGCATATTCCATACCTCCATCACCCGCCATAATTATAGAATACTGATCATAAGGGTATTTACCAATCGTTTCACTAAAGAAAGTTAAAAAGTTGGCAGAATTTTCTTGAAACTCTTTCCAGAGATTTATAAATTCAGAATCACTCTTATAAAAGAAATGCATCCTCGGACCATCATCGATATCCAAAAAATCGTGAATGAAATTAGGGTCTGCAGCCCAGCTAAAATCATGAACACCCGGCGCAATGAATCGCCAAGAAACTTTATCTCCATGAACAACACCTTCTTTTAATGGCGCATATCCATGACCCACAAGCTCTGGGTCTTGCAAATAGCCAGAACCTGCAATCGTATACTCTTTATCAATAGTTATGGTAACATCAAAATCTCCCCATATTCCGTAAAACTCTCTGCCTATATACGGATTGGCATGCCAGCCTTCATCATCGTACTGACAAAGCTTAGGATACCACTGTGACATTGAAAAAGCAACATTGTCCTCACTGTTTTTTCCAGAGCGCCTGATCATTGCAGGGGTTTGTACAAAAAACTCCATTTCTAAAGCTGTGCTTTCACCAGGCCTTAAAGGCTTTTCTAAAAGAACCTCCAAAATAGTTTCTTCAATTGTAAACTCAACCGGAACACTGTCCTGTTTTAAAGATTTAATTTGAACATCGCCCCAATCTTCTTTAGGTAAAGACAGAAGTTTTTCAGACATCGTTCTCGAATCATCAATTGAATATCTTGAGTTTTGTTCTAGATCAGTACCGGGCTTAAAAGCATTGAAATAGAGATGATAAAAAACCTTAGTTAATACGTCAGGCGAGTTGTTTGTATAGACCAGCTTTTGCTCACCATTGTAGGTGTGGTTCTTAACATTTACATCAATTTCCATTGTGTAGTCTACATGCTGCTGCCAATAACTGCTTTGAGAGAATGTTAGTAGAGGTGGCAATAAAACTGTAAGTAGTATAAGTTTTTTCATAAATCAAGTAAAGCTACTTTTTCATTTAGCCGAATTCCACGATCGGTCTTTTTAAGTGAGCATAGCTCCACGCTCGCATCGTGTTCGAAGAATAAAAATACGTTATTTTCATGGCAAAAATTTAAGAACAATTCTTTTTCTTTTAAGGAAATCAGCGGTCTAATATCATACCCAGGAATATAAGGCAATGGAACATGACCATGCGTGGGTACAAGGTCAGCAGCAAAGGCAATTTTTTGTCCTTTATAACTCACAACCGGTATCATTTGTTTTTCAGTGTGGCCGTCCACAAATAACACATCAAAACCAAGACCAGACTTGGTTAAATAATTTTCTCCATCCTTTTCTAAATAATGTAATTGACCGGACTCTTCTATTGGCAGAATGTTTTCTTTTAAGAAAGAGGCGCTTTCTCTTTTGTTTGGATCTGTTGCCCAATTCCAATGGCCCTTATTGCTCCAATATTTCGCATTTTTAAAAGTAGTTTCAAAAGAGCTTTCACCAGAGCGAATCACCCCGCCACCGCAATGATCAAAATGTAAGTGCGTTAGAAAAACATCGGTAACATCATCAGCATGAAACCCATGTTTTTTTAATGAGGACTCCAGCGAATCTTCCCCCCACCTATAATAATAGCCAAAGAACTTTTCACTTTGCTTATCACCCATTCCCGCATCAATTAAAATAAGCCGATTACCATCTTCAATAAGCAAACAGCGCGCAGCAATTTTTACCATATTGTTATTGTCTGCAGGGTTTGTTTTTTGCCAAATAGATTTTGGAACAACGCCAAACATGGCGCCGCCGTCAAGCATAAAGTTTCCGGCAATTATGGGATATAGATTCAAGTGAAAATATTATTTAGTATTTTTATAAATATAAAACAATATTTTGAAGAAATTAGAGAGAAGCTTAACGTTGCCTGCAGTTATTGCAATTGGTATTGGGGGAATGCTTGGGACAGGCATTTTTGTCCTACCAGGCCTTGCTGCAACTAAGATTGGAGCCTCTCTTTGGTTAGCCTATTTAATTGCTGCGATTTGTATTTTACCCGCAGCATATTCAAAATCAGAATTAGCCACCGCAATGCCAAGCTCGGGAGGAACCTATGTGTTTATTGAAAGAGCTTTTGGGCCTCTATTTGGAACAATTTCAGGACTCGGCCTGTGGATTGCTCTTGTTTTAAAATGCGCTTTTGCCTTGGTTGGAATCGGCGCATATGTCCTTGTAGTTTTAGACATGGATAGTGAGGCGATTACAAAATCAGTTGGCCTAGGGTTTTTATTTTTGGTTTTCCTATTAAACATTGTTGGGGCAAAAAAAGCAGGGAATTTTCAGTCCTATGCTGTACTTGTTGCTTTATTAGTTCTTGCAGCTCTTTTTGCTTTAGGACTTCAAACCATGGACCAAACAACCCCATTTTTTGCCAAATTAAAAGGAGAAGCCGTTGAGCTTGCAGGATATAAAGATCTTATTTTTGCCGTTGCATTTGTTTACCTTTCTTATTCAGGGGTAACCAAAGTAGCAGCAATTGCAGAAGAAATCAAAAACCCAGACAAAAACTTACCTCAAGGGATGATCTTATCCCTTTTTATAATTACAATAATTTATGTTTTAATTTCTTTTGTTTTAACAGCAAACGTTAGCCTTTCGCAACTAGCTGGGAATTACAACCCAATACATACATTAGCGCTTGACCTTAACATTTCATCACTTGAGTTTAATGGCGTTCATGTGGTTGGAGCCGCTATTGCTTTTATTGCAGTCCTCACACTTCTTTCAACGGTAAATGCAGGAGTTTTGGCCTCGTCAAGATTTCCTTTTGCAATGTCAAGAGATGGTCTTCTTCCAGAAATCTGGAGTAAAGTTCACAAGAAGTTTCTAACTCCGATTAATACAATTGCTATTACATGCGTGGCTATTGCGCTAGTTGTTTTATTTTTAGATGTTTTCGAGATTGCTAAACTAGCTAGTGCATTTAAAGTAATGATGTTTGTTTCGGTAAACTTAGCGGTAATTGTACTAAGAGAAACAGCTGCTCAATGGTATCAGCCAAAATATAAATCTCCACTTTATCCTTGGGTTCAGGTTTTTGGAATCGTAAGCGGAATCTTTTTCTTAGTCTTTTTAGGCATGGTTCCAATGCTGGCAATTTTTGCAATATTTTTAATTGGAGCGGTGATTTACTTTGTTTATGGAAAGGACGTAATGAGATCAGGAGTTTTAAAAAATTATGCTCAAAGACCAGCATCTTCATTGTTTGCTAAAAAACAGGAGACAAAAAAACAAAAAGCAATTAACATAAAAAAAGCATCTTCAAAACTCGATCCTAAAATAGCATCAAGTGCAGGGGCTATAGTCCCTCTTTTAGGAAACGAAACATCTCCAGAAATGCTTGTAGAAATGGCCGCAGCAATACAAAGCAAAAAAGTAATCCAAGCATTAAACATAACTGAAGTGCCAAGCCAGACAGATTTAGATGCATTCTTAGAAGACTCTCCTACAGAGAATTCCTTAAAAAGAAGACTTTCAAGAATTCTTTTCAAAATAATGCGTCAACTACAAAGTCTAAACAAAAGGAAAGATTTAAAAGACCTTCTAAAGAAGAGCCAAGTGAAGAAGAAGTTCAGCAGCAGATCAAAGAGACATTAGAAAAATTACAAGGAAAATCGTCTAAGGGTAAAGCTGCTAAATATAGAAAAGATAAAAGAGATCAGCACAAACAAAAATCAGAAGAAGAGTTAGCTGCTCTTGAAGAGGAAAGTAAAATATTAAAAGTAACAGAATTTGTAACTGCAAATGAGATTGCTACAATGATGGATGTTTCTCCAACTGAAATTATTTCAGCATGTATGACCTTAGGTATGATGGTCACGCTAAATCAAAGATTAGATGCAGAGACTTTATCCATAGTTGCTGAAGAATTTGGATTTAATGTCGAGTTTGTAACAGCAGAAATTGAAGAAGAAAACATTGAACTTGAGGATTCTCCAGAAGATTTAAAACCAAGACCTCCAATTGTAACTGTAATGGGTCATGTTGATCATGGAAAAACCTCTCTGTTAGATTATATCAGAAAAGAAAATGTAATTGCAGGTGAGTCTGGTGGAATAACTCAGCACATAGGTGCTTATGGGGTTAAGCTACATGATGGTCAAAAAATAACTTTTCTAGACACTCCAGGTCATGAGGCTTTTACTGCGATGAGAGCAAGAGGAGCTCAGGTTACAGATTTAGCAATTATAGTAATTGCAGCTGACGATGATATAATGCCTCAAACAAAAGAGGCAATCTCTCATGCACAGGCAGCATCTGTTCCTATTGTATTTGCAATCAACAAGATTGATAAGCCAAATTCAAATCCAGATAAGATCAAGGAATCTCTTTCAAATATGAATTTACTTGTAGAGGATTGGGGAGGAAAAATTCAGTCTCATGATATATCTGCCTTGAAAGGCGATGGTGTAAATGAATTGCTAGAAAAAGTCCTATTAGAAGCAGAATTGTTGGAACTAAAAGCTAATCCAGATAAGGATGCAAATGGAACTGTTGTTGAAGCATTTTTGGATAAGGGTAGAGGATATATATCAACAATATTAGTTCAGACTGGTACTCTTAAGATAGGTGATTTTGTGCTTGCAGGAAAAAATAGTGGTAAGGTTAAGGCCATGCAAGATGAAAGAGGTAATGAGGTTAAAGAAGCAAGCCCATCCACTCCAATTTCAATTTTAGGCTTGGATGGTGCGCCACAAGCAGGAGATAAATTTTCTGTCTTTTCTGATGAAAGGGAAGCTAAGCAAATTGCAAATAAAAGAACACAACTTCAGCGTGAGCAAACCGTAAGAACACAAAAGCATATTACGCTTGATGAAATAGGAAGAAGAATTGCTCTAGGAGAATTTAAAGAATTAAACATAATTTTAAAAGGAGATGTTGATGGATCAGTTGAAGCATTAACAGACTCATTACAAAAATTATCAACTGAAGAAATACAAGTCAATATTATTCACAAGGCTGTAGGTGCTATTACTGAAAGTGATGTTTTATTAGCTTCTGCTTCAGATGCTATTGTTGTAGGATTTAATGTTCGACCAATGGGTAATGCAAGACAAATAGCTGACAAAGAACAAATTGATATTAGAACATATTCAATAATTTATGACGCCATTAATGATGTGAAAGATGCAATGGAAGGTATGTTGTCACCTGACTTTAAGGAAGAGATTACAGGCCTATGTGAGGTTAGAGAAACTTATAAAATTTCAAAGATAGGAACTATTGCAGGATGTATGGTTACCAAAGGAAAAATTGTAAGAAACTCAGAAATCCGACTAATTAGAGAAGGAGTGGTAATTTATACAGGTTCTCTGTCATCTTTAAAAAGATTTAAAGATGATGTAAAAGAAGTTACTAAAGGATACGATTGTGGATTACAAATTACTGATTACAAAGATGTAAAAGTTGGAGATGAAATAGAAGGATTTGTTAATGTTGCAATAAAGAAAAAAATCTAATTTATAATTAAATTTTCCCGGCCTTCCTCTTTATTAATTTCATCTTCAATAATTTCTTGAAGTTCAGGCCTGAAAATAAAGGCACTTCTAAATTTTTTTCTAATTTCAATAAGTCTTTTGTCAGCTTCTAGTTGCGTATAATAATTTCCAACCCATACTTTATAATTTGGAGTTTCATAAATAACATCAGCTATCGAATCATTATAAATCTCAATAAATTCTTGTATTATTTGTTCAGCATTTTTTCTATCTCCACTATAAATCTGAATTCTGAGGTTTTGAATTTTAGAATTAAGTTCTTTTTTTAATTTAATAATACTATCAAGTTTATTGTTTTGATTAATTTTTATATTCCCGTTTTGTCCAAATGAAGTATGATAAGACAATGTAATTAATATAAAAAATAATTTAAAAATTTGCATCTATTTTTCTATATTTATTTAACTAATATAAGCGATAAAAAACATATAAAAAACTCTATACAAAAAATAGTTTAATATAAATAAGTATAGAATTCTATATTTTAGCTTTATTTAGAACCAATATAAATTAGTTTTTTTCATAAATATTGTATATTTTATGTTTAAAATAACCATAATAGATGTTATTTTTGTGATTTTATTTATAACAGGCTATTTTTGAATGGATTCAAAATTATTTAGTAATAATTTTACCTCTAAATTGTTTAAAAAACTTACCAAATTAAACAGTTTAAAATCTTACACCTTTTACTTAATTTTTATAACTTCTTTTGTTTCAATTAGTTATGGACAAGAAGCTGATCCTGTTGCTGGTAAGGCCTTATTTAATACCAATTGTGCTTCATGTCACAAACTTGACCGAAAAATGACCGGTCCAGCTCTTAGATATGTTGAAAAAAGACTTGCCGAAGACGAAGGACTAGACAGGGAATGGCTTTATTCTTGGATAAGAAACAGCTCTGCAATGATCAAATCTGGTGATGCTTATGCTGTGAAAATCTATGAAGAATACAACAAATCTGCAATGACTGCCTACCCACAACTTACAAATGCAGATATCGATAATATTTTAGCCTATACTGCTAAAGATAAAGCTGTTCCAAAGCCTACATCTGTTGCTACAAACGTCGCCGTAGGCCCCGCTAACGGAATTGGTCTTACAGATGAAATTATATTAGGTGTATTTACTATTTTATTTTTGTTACTATCCATTGGACTAGTAGTTGTTACAAAAACACTAAGAACACTTGCGGAACTAAAAGGTGTCAAACTCAGTGAAAAGAAAAAAACTAAGCCAATCTGGAAAGCCTATCTAGAGAATCAGTTCTTGATGTTATGTACAGCAATATTATTTTTACTAGTTAGTGCATATGGTTTCTATGGGTGGACGATGCAAGTTGGTGTAAATCAGGGATATATGCCTGTACAACCAATTCATTATTCTCATAAAATTCATTCTGGGGATAATAAAATTGATTGTAATTATTGTCATTCTTCTGCCAGAGTTAGTAAGCATTCCGGTATCCCATCACTTAATATATGTATGAATTGCCATAAAAGTATATATGAGTATAATGGTGAAACAACTGAAGAATACACGAAAGAATTTTATGATGCAGAAATTCAAAAATTATACAAGGCTGTAGGATGGGATGATGAGGCCCAAGAGTATACTGGAGTTACTTACCCAGTAAAATGGGTAAGAATTCATAATTTACCAGATTTCGCTTATTTTAATCATTCACAACACGTAAATGTAGCTGGTATTGAATGTCAGACTTGTCATGGCCCTGTAGAAGAAATGGAGATAATGTATCAACACTCTCCCTTAACCATGGGTTGGTGTATAAATTGTCATAGAGAAACTAATGTTAAAATTAAAGACAATGAATATTATGATAGAATTCATGCAGAGTTGTCAAAAAAATATGGAGTTGAAGAACTAACAGCTGCTCAAATGGGTGGACTAGAATGTGGTAAATGCCATTATTAATTAGATAAAATTATATATGTCAAATAATAAAAAATACTGGAAAAATTTAGCAGAACTTAATTCTGCAAATAATGATGTATTTGACGAACTACAAAACAAGGAATTTGTACAAGAAATTCCGGTTGATGAGTTTTTATCTGATAAAGATAATCTAGCTAATAGTTCCACCTCAAGAAGAGATTTTCTTAAATATATTGGTTTTAGCACTGCCGCAGCAACATTGGCAGCATGCGAAGGCCCGGTGGTTAAGTCTATCCCTTATGTTGTACAGCCAAAAGAAATTATCCCTGGAATTGCAAACTATTATGCAACAACTATTGGAAACGGATACGATTTTGCTAATATTCTTATTAAAAGTAGAGAGGGAAGACCCATAAAAGTCGAAAAAAATAAGTTAGCACCAGATTCAAAATCGGCTAATGGTAGAGTACACGCGTCTATACTTGATCTTTATGACAATGCTAGAATAGCGCAACCAACTAAGGATAATATGCCTATTTCGTGGTTTGGATTTGAATATGAAACAAAGTCTGAACTTGAGAAAATTTCTGCTAGTAATAAAGAAATTGTTTTATTGACTCAGACATTTGCAAGTCCTTCAACAAAGAGTTTAATTGAAGAATTCAAATCAAATTATAAAAATGTCAAACATATAACCTATGATTCATTCTCTGAATCTGCAGCTCTAAATGCTTATGAATTGAGGTATGGTGTTCGAGGTCTTTCAAATTATGATTTCTCAAAATCTAAAGTTATCATTTCAATTGGTGCAGATTTCTTAGGTGATTGGCAAGGAGGTGGATTTGACTGTTCATATGCTAAAGGCAGAATCCCTGACAACGGAACAATGTCAAGACATATTCAGTTTGAATCAAATATGACTCTTTCTGGAGCTAATGCAGATGTTAGAGTTCCTCTAAAAATAAATGAGCAAAAACTTGTTCTTATTGAAATTTACAAGTCTATCGTTGGAAATAAAATTCAGCTCAAATCGGACATTTCATTAAATAAAAAAACAAAGAAAATTGTTGACGAATTAATCAAAGAAATTAAATCTGCTGGTGAAGGCTCAGTTATTATTTCTGGTATTAAGGAGGATGACTACCAGTCATTGGTTTTAGAAATTAATGAAAAGCTTAATAGTTATTCTTTCAACCCATCTAATACGATTCTAACAAGGAGCAGTGATGATGAAAAGATTTCCGGACTTATTTCTAGAATGAATAATGGAGATGTAGGTGCGTTAATTATGTCCGGAGTGAATCCAATTTACTCTCTACCTGATTCTAAAAAATTCTCAGAAGGCCTAAGTAAAGTAGAGATGTCAATATGTTTTTCAATGAAAAATGATGAGACAGCATTGGCTTCAAAATTCGTAGCTGCTGCAAATCATTATCTAGAATCATGGGGAGATTTTGAGCTAGTCTCAGGTGAGTTTTCTTTAGCACAACCTGTAATTAGAACATTATTTGATACAAGACAGCTCCAAGAATTATTACTAATATGGTCAGGAAATAAAACATCAATCCATGATTACATAAAGAATTATTGGAAAGCCAATATCTTAGGTTCAGATTCTTGGAACAAGGCGCTTCATGATGGTATTTATCATAATACTTCATCATCAGGACCAGCTAATAAGCGAATTTCTAATTCTAAGTATTATAGTAAAACATTTACTATTAATGATAGTAACTCTCTTAATTCTTTTGAGTTAAATATTTACCCTAAAACAGGAATGGGCGATGGAAAACATGCCAATAATCCTTGGCTTCAAGAATTTCCTGATCCATTGACTCGAGCAACTTGGGATAACTATTTAACTATTTCGGAATTTGATGCAAAAGAAACTGGGTTGTATTTAGAGCCAAGTACATTTTTCAATCAATCTAGTCATGATGCTAATGGAGGCCTTAATGGTAAGTATGCTATTATAAAATTAGGAGATAAAGAGATTAAGGCACCTGTATTAATACAACCAGGTCAAGCTAGAGGTACTCTTGGTTTAGCTATCGGATATGGAAGATATCAGGGCGTTAAGCCTGAAATGATGGTTGGAGTAAATGCTTTTAGTTTATACAATGATTTTAATCCTGTTCAATCCGTTGAAATTATTCCAACGAATGAAATACATGAGTTTGCTTTAATTCAATTACAAAATACTCTTATGGGTCGAGGTGATATAATAAAGGAGACGACCCTTCAAGAATTTAACACTAAAAAAGTTGAAGTTTGGAATAGTCAGGCAGTTGTTTCCTTAAATCATATTGAAACTCCTGTTTCATCTCCGGATGTTGATTTGTGGCAAGAATTTGATCGATCAATTGGTCATCACTTTAACTTGTCAATTGATCTAAATGCTTGTACTGGCTGTGGAGCTTGTGTTATTGCATGTCATGCTGAAAATAATGTTCCGGTTGTTGGAAAGACAGAGATTAGGAAGAGTAGAGATATGCACTGGCTCAGAATTGACAGGTATTATTCATCTGAAGATTCTTTCTATGACGATGATATGAAAAAAGATAACATAAGTGGTTTAGGCAGTTCATTAAGTTCGTTTGGAGAATTAGAAAATCCATCTGAAAACCCACAGGTTGCATTCCAACCCATTATGTGTCAACATTGTAATCACGCACCTTGTGAAACGGTTTGTCCTGTTGCTGCTACAAGTCATGGAAGACAAGGTCAAAATCACATGGCCTACAACAGATGTGTAGGAACAAGGTATTGTGCTAATAACTGCCCTTATAAAGTGAGAAGGTTTAATTGGTTCTTGTATAATGGTAATGATGAATTTGATTATCATATGAATAATGATTTAGGTAGAATGGTGATTAACCCTGATGTTACTGTAAGATCTAGAGGGGTTATGGAAAAATGTTCCTTCTGTATTCAAAATACACAAGCAGTTATTTTAAAAGCTAAAAATGAAGGAAGGCCTGTTGCCGCCGGCGAGTTTAATGATACATGTGCTTGTGCATCAGCATGCTCTAGTGGAGCGATGAGATTTGGAGATATAAACGAAGAGGGAAGCAAAATAGCAGAACTCAAGAATAATAAAAGAGCTTATCATTTACTTGATGCTGTTGGAACTAAACCTAATGTAGTTTATCAAGTAAAAGTTAGAAATACCAAAAATAATGTTTAATAAGTAAAATAATATGGGATCCCACTACGAAGCACCAATTAGAAGACCACTAGTCGCTGGAGAGAAATCCTACCACGATGTAACGGTCGATATTGCTAAGCCCATTGAAACCAGAGCTAATAAGCAATGGTGGATTGTATTTTCAATATCTCTTACCATGTTTTTATGGGGTATTGGTTGTATTATCTATACTATTTCCACAGGAATCGGAGTTTGGGGCTTAAATAAAACCGTCGGTTGGGCATGGGATATTACAAATTTTGTTTGGTGGGTAGGAATTGGACATGCTGGAACCTTGATATCAGCGGTATTACTCTTATTCAGACAAAAATGGAGAATGGCTATTAATAGATCCGCTGAAGCAATGACTATATTTTCTGTAATACAAGCTGGTTTATTTCCAATTATTCACATGGGTAGACCTTGGCTTGCATACTGGATGTTGCCTATTCCAAATGGATTTGGCTCATTATGGGTTAATTTTAATTCACCACTGCTATGGGATGTATTTGCCATTTCAACTTATCTTTCTGTTTCACTTGTTTTTTGGTGGACTGGTTTATTACCAGATTTTGCTATGATAAGGGATAGAGCGGTAAAACCATTTCAAAAAAGAATTTACAGCATATTAAGTTTTGGATGGTCTGGTCGTGCTAAGGATTGGCAAAGATTTGAAGAAGTATCACTTGTTCTAGCAGGTCTTGCAACTCCACTTGTACTTTCTGTACATACAATAGTATCATTTGACTTTGCAACTTCTGTTATTCCAGGATGGCATACAACTATATTCCCGCCGTATTTTGTAGCTGGAGCAATTTTTTCAGGATTTGCTATGGTTAATACATTATTGATTATAATGAGAAAAGTCTGTAATATGGAGGCTTATATAACACTTCAGCACATTGAATTAATGAATATTGTAATAATGATTACTGGTTCTATTGTCGGAGTAGCCTATATAACTGAACTATTTATTGCCTGGTACTCGGGAGTTGAGTACGAACAGTACGCATTTTTAAATAGAGCTACAGGCCCATACGCTTGGGCATATTGGGCAATGATGAGTTGTAATGTATTTTCTCCACAGTTTATGTGGTTTAAAAAATTAAGGACAAGTATTATGTTCTCGTTTTTTATATCAATAGTGGTTAATATTGGAATGTGGTTTGAAAGATTTGTTATTATAGTAACTTCCCTCCACAGGGATTATTTACCATCTTCTTGGACCATGTTTTCACCAACATTTATTGACATAAGTATTTTCATTGGAACAATTGGATTCTTTTTTGTTTTATTCTTATTGTATGCTAGAACCTTCCCTGTTATTGCTCAAGCCGAAGTAAAAACAATATTAAAGAGTTCAGGTGAAAAATATAAAAAATTGAGGGACAGCGGAAAATCACTAGTGGGTACTGGAGCTGACGAAAGAACTTCAAAAATTATTAAAATTAAAAAGTAATATGGGATCAGTAAAAATATTTCATGCTTTATATAATGATGATGATATCTTGTTATCTGCAGTAAAAAAAATAAAAGAAAAGCATTATGATATTGAAGAGGTTTACACCCCTTTCCCTGTTCATGGGCTAGATAAAGCAATGGGTCTTGAACCAACCAGAATTGCAATTGCTGCATTTATTTATGGATGTATCGGAATAACCGTTGCAACATTAATGATGAACTATATTATGATTGTTGACTGGCCACAAGATATTGGTGGAAAACCAAGTTTTAGCTATTTAGAAAACATGCCTGCTTTTGTACCAATTATGTTTGAAATGACAGTGTTTCATGCAGCTCATTTAATGGTAATAACGTTCTATTTAAGAAGTAGGATGTGGCCTCTTAAGAAGGCAGAGAATCCCGATCCTAGAACTACCGACGATCACTTTTTAGTTGAGATCCACACTGATCAATCAGAAGCAGGATTAAAAAAATTACTAAGAGAATCTGGAGCAGTTGAGATTAATGAGGTAAAAAATAACAAACACTAATAATGAAATTTAATATAAAAATATCAATTTTATTAGTTGTATTAATCCAATCATGTTGGGGGGATAAAGGTGCTCCAAATTATGAGTATATGCCGAATATGTACGAATCCTTAAGCTACGAGACATATACCGAAAATGAAATTTTTGAAGATAATTTAACTGCAAGACTTCCTGTTGATGGCACTATCCCCAGAGGATATTCATTATACGAATACGAGGATACCAATGAAGGATATGACTTAGCAAAAAAAGAATTAAACAACCCTTACAGTTTTAATGATGATGACATGTTGAAAGCTAAAGAACTTTACAACATATATTGTGGCGTATGTCATGGGTCAAAGGGAGCTGGACAAGGGATACTTGTAAAAAGAGAAAAGATTTTGGGAATTCCAAGTTATGCTGACCCTGGCAGGGCCATTAGTTCAGGAAGCACATATCATGTGATATATTACGGCAAGAATACAATGGGTTCCTATGCTAATCAACTAAATGAAAAAGAAAGATGGATGGTTACATCTTATGTTATGAAATTAAAATCGGATTTAAGTAAATAGAATTTAATATGTACAACTTATCAAACAGATTTAAAATTTTTTCATTGTCCTTAATAATCTTAGGCTCATTAGGATGGTTCTATTCATATTCAAAATCTCATTTAACAATCGAGGAAGTAAAAATTTTATTAGCTGAGGAATCTCATCACGGATCATATTCTGATCACACTCATTCAATGGATCATCAGAACGAAATACATCATAATGAGGGGGCATATGAAGATGATCATGAAGCTCATGGCCATGAAGATGAACATGCTGAACATGTTTTACACCAGATTCACAATAGACCCTATGCTGCGTTATATGTTGCTGCATTCTTTTTTATGATGATTTCCCTAGGAGTTTTAGCCTTTTATGCTATTCAATATGCATCACAGGCTGGATGGTCTCCAGTTCTTTTTAGGGTGATGGAGGCAATCACTTATTATTTACTTCCTGGAGCTTTAATTGTTTTATTAATTGCAATTATTGGAGATAAGCATATTTTTATTTGGATGGACCCTGAAGTTGTTGCTCATGATAAAATCATTCAAGGAAAAGAAAGTTGGCTTAATAAAAATGCATTTATCGTAAGAGGTTTAATCTATATAGGTGGTTGGTCACTGTATAGATATTTTTCTAGGAAATTTTCTTTAGCCCAAGATAAAGCAAATGACAATAAGAATTTTAAAAGAAACTTTCAGATTTCTGCTGGGTTTTTAGTTTTCTTTATGTATACAGAGTCCATGATGTCATGGGATTGGATTATGAGTGTTGATCCACATTGGTTTAGTACTTTGTTTGGATGGTATGTTTTTGCAAGTATGGCTGTAAGTGGTATCACGGTAATTGCTTT
>CABYIO010000028.1 GCA_902519075.1 uncultured Bacteroidota bacterium
TTACTCAACAGTTAGCAAAGTTACTATTTACAGGAGAGGGCTCAAGAGATATAATTGAGAGGTTAACCCAGAAGTTTAAAGAATATATAATTGCTGTAAGATTAGAAAGGCACTATACAAAAGATGAAATCATTACTCAATATCTAAATTTATATGATTTTGGTAATAACGGTGATGGCATAAGAAGTGCTGCAAGAATTTATTTTGGTAAGGAGCCCATTGATTTGGATATAAACGAATCAGCTATTTTAGTTGGAATGTTAAAAAATTCTTCTTTGTATAATCCTAGACCTCATAGAAATCCGGTTGGAGTTAAAAATAGGAGAAATGTTGTTTTGGGTCAAATGAAAAAATATAATTATTTAGATGAAGTTTTAATTGATTCGTTAAAACAGCAACCTCTTAATTTAAATTATACGCCTGAATCTCATAGAGAAGGTTTAGCAACTTATTTTAGAGAGTTTTTGAGAGCTCATATGAAAACATGGATCAACGATGAAAACAATAGAAAACCTGATGGATCAAAGTACAATCTTAATACAGATGGCTTAAAGATTTACACAACCATAAATTATACCATGCAGGAAATGGCAGAAAGTGCTGTCATATCTCACATACCAAGGCTTCAGAAAGAGTTTTTTGAACAAAATAAAGCATTAGATGATTCTATTGCTCCATTTCGTGAGTTAACCAGTGGTGCTGTAGATACCTTATTGAGAATTTCTATGAGAAGATCGGAGAGGTGGAGAAAAATGAAATATGATTTGAAAAAAAATGATGAGGAAATTGAGGAATCATTTTATATACCAAAAGAAATGACTGTTTTTTCATGGGCAGGAGATATAGATACAACAATGACCCCCTTAGATTCAATGAAATACTACAAATCTTTTTTCAGGCCGGGCATGATGTCTATGGACCCCACTAACGGTTATATCAAGGCTTGGGTTGGAGGAATGAACTATAGGCACTTTCAGTATGATATGGTAAAAAAAGGTAAACGGCAAATTGGATCAACTTTCAAGCCTTTTGTTTATGCAGCAGCTATAGATCAATTAAAACTATCCCCTTGTGACACATTTCCTGATAGTCAATTTTGTATAGAAAAAAATAAATTTGGAAACGTTGAGCAATGGTGTCCAAAAAATTCTGGTGATAAATATGGAAGAACAAGAACTTTAAAAAATGCTTTAGCAAACTCAGTAAACACGGTTACTGCCAGATTGATGGACAGAATTGGACCTCGGACTGTAGTTAAATTAGCTAAAGATTTAGGCATAGAACAAAGAATTCTACCAGTTCCTTCTATAGCACTTGGAACCCCTGATCTAAGTGTTTATGAAATGGTTGCAGCATATTCCACTTTTGCAAATAAAGGTGTATATACACAGCCAGTTTTTATAGATAGGATAGAAGATAAAAATGGTACGACCTTGTATAAAAATCAACCCGTGACCAGAGATGTTTTAAGTGAAGAAGCAGCTTATGTTACTGTCAATTTACTAGAGGGTGTTACTAAGGCAGGTTCAGGAACACGATTGAGAACAACTGGTGCTGATGAATTCAATAGAGCTTATCAAAATGTAGTTACAGGCTATCCATATGAGTTTACTAATCCCATTGCCGGTAAGACTGGAACAACACAAAATCAAAGTGATGGTTGGTTTATTGGGATGGTTCCAAATTTAGTTACAGGTGTTTGGGTAGGAGCTGAAGATAGAGCAATTCATTTTGAAGACATAGCTTATGGCCAAGGTGCTTCAATGGCATTACCAATTTGGGGAGTTTACATGAAAAGTGTATACCAAGATTCAACCCTACTAATCTCTAAAGGATCCTTTAAACGACCAAAAAGATTAACTATAGAATTAGATTGTAATAAATTTGTGATTGATAGCACCAGTTCAGGAAAGACTACTGATCAAGAGATTTTAGATATTGATTTCTAATGACTAAAAAATCATCAATACATTCAGGGTTTTTCATAGCACCTTTAGAAACCACATCTTCAATTTTTTCTCCAGACAAAATCTTTTTTATAGGAATTTCCATTTTTTTACCACTAATAGTATATGGTACTTGAGAAATTGAAAAAATTAAGTTCGGAGCGTGTCTAGGAGAACATTTACTTTTTATTGTTTTTATAATATTACCTCTAAAATCTTTATTTAATTCGTGTTCAGATTCCAAAAATAATATCAGTTTGCTAGAACTACCAATATTTAAATCAATTATCAACGAATCTTTAATTTCTTTAATGCCGTCTAAAACGGAATAAATTTCAGATGTACCAATTCTAATCCCGTTTCTGTTCAGAGTTGCATCCGATCTTCCTTGCATTAAAACCCCTCTCAATTCATCTATAAATATCCAATCTCCATGAGTCCAAACTTCTTGATTTTCACTAAAATAAGAATCATTATATTTTTCAAAATTTTCATCACCCCAAAAAAATAAAGGCATCGAGGGTAGTGGCTCGGTAATTACTAATTCACCAGTTTTTCCTTTAATACTCTTGCCGTTTTCATCCCAAGCCTGTATTGAAGCACCCAGCATATTACATTGTAAAAACCCAGCATATACAGGTAATTTAGGACATCCGCCTATAAACGCAGAACAGACATCTGTTCCACCACTTAATGAAATTATCTGAGTAGTTGGAAGCTTTTTTTGTAACCACTTAAATGCCTCAATAGACAAAGGTGACCCAGTTGCACCAATAGTTTTAATAAATTTTAAATTCTCATTATTAACATCTTTGGAGTTTTGCTTCATACTTGCAATAAACAAAGGTGAGCCGTTGCCAAAATGATTAATTTTAGCCTCTTTTGCAAACCTCCATTGAACTCCAATATCAGGAAAATTAGCTGAACCATCATAAAGACAAAGAGTAGCACCACACAGAAATGACCCCAAAGCATAATTCCACATCATCCATCCTGTTGTAGTATTCCAAAAAAACCTATCGCCATTCATTATATTTTGGTGTAATGAATGGGATTTATATTGCTCTAACAATATACCTCCAGTACCATGAGTGATTGCTTTGGGTTTCCCCGTTGTTCCAGATGAAAAAAGAACCCATATAGGATGATCGAATTTAACTGATTCTAATTCAAAGTCAATCCAGTAATTTGAATTAAGATTCCAAGAATCAAATGTTGAGTCAAATACAATTATATTTTTAATTGAAGGAAGCTTACTTTGAAGTTCTTTAATTTTTTTCTCTTGACCATAATCTTTTCCATTATAAGAATATTTTTTATGTGCTAAAAGAACAGCAGGATTTAATTGTTCAAATCTGTTTACTATACTTTCTGTTCCAAAATCTGGCGAACAACACGACCATACAGCGCCAAGAGAATTTACAGCAATAAAAGAAGCTATTGTATCAGGATGATTTAATAAATAACCCACAACAACATCACCTTTTTTTATATTATATTCAATTAGGTAGTTTCTTATTTCTTTTACCTTTTCTAATAAGCTATTCCACGAAATTTCAACTAAACCTTCGGATTCATTTTTATATACAATTGCAGTATGATTATTTTTTGCATGACGTAAAATATGACTTGTATAGCTTAATTTTGCCCCTTCAAACCATTTTGATTTATAAAAAGGGATTTGCTTGTTTAATATAAATTTACAAGGCTCGTCAAATTGAATTTTATAAAATTCACTTATTGATTCCCAAAAACTCCCCAGATTTTTTATTGACCATTCATGTAGTTCAATGTAATTTGAAAAAGACAAATCATATTTTTTTTCTAGAAATCTTTCAAATTCAAATAAATTTGAAGACTCATAATTATTTGGAACCCAAATTTTTTCCATAGCTAGGATGATGCTTTGATTAGTTTTTTGGTATAATTATCTTTTGGTTTTTCAAAAATCAAATCAGCATCTTGATAATCAACTATTTTACCATTATAAAGTACTATTATCTTATCAGACATATACTTAACAACCGAAAGATCATGAGAAATAAATATATATGTAAAGTTATATTTTTTCTTCAGTAAATTTAATAGGTTTAATACCGTTGCTTGAATTGAAACATCAAGTGCGGAAACTGACTCATCACAAATAAGTACTTGAGGATTAACACTGATAGCCCTAGCTATACAAACTCTTTGTCTTTGACCACCTGATAGTTCATGAGGATATCGACTCAAAAAAGCTTCATTGAGCCCAACATCATTTATCAACTCTTTGCACTTTTCATAAACTTCATCCTTTAAACATATTCTATGAAATTTTATAGGTTCTGAGATTATTTGATATATATTTTGAAGTGGGTTGAGAGAGGCATAAGGGTCTTGAAAAATAATTTGAACATTTTTTCTAAACTTCAGTAACTCTTTTTCTTTAATTTTTGAAATATCCTTACCTCTAAATAAAATTTCACCTTCTTCAAATTCATGAATTTTAAGAATAGCATTCGATAGGGTTGTTTTTCCTGATCCTGACTCTCCGATTAAACCTAAAGTTTCGCCTTTATATAATTTTAAACTGATTTTTGAAAGAGCTTTAAAGCCTTTATTATTTCTAAATAAATTTTTTGAAGTATTGTAGAATTTTGAAACGTTTTTAATTTCTAAAATTGGCTTACCAGAATAAATATTTTTTATTCTGTTTTTTCTTTCACTTTTTGTTTCAGCTTCTTCTTTGAATTTCTTATCAAAACTCTCTACGGTTGGTAATCTTTTTAATCTTTTTTTATCATTAATAATCAATGATAAAAGTGCTTTTGTATAATTTTCTTTTGGTGAATTAAAGATGTTTTTATTTGAACCTTGCTCAATTATTTTACCATTTCTCATAATTAAAATCTTTTCTGAAATATTTGATACAAGTCTTAAATCATGAGAGATGAACAATATTGACAATTTTTCACTTTTTTGTAGATTTTTTAAAATTTCAATTATCTCTTTTTGAATTGTAACATCTAACGCGGTGGTTGGTTCATCTGCAATAAGAAGTTTTGGATTAGATGACAATGCCATAACAATCATCACTCTTTGTTTTTGGCCTCCTGAAATTTGATGAGGATATTTGTCTAGTAAATTGTTTACATTATCTAGTTTAACTTTTTTTATTAGTTTTTTTATTCTTTCAGTTGTATGTTCAAAGGATAAATTTTCATGTGCTTTAAAAACCTCAAAAAGTTGTTTACCAATTTTCATGGTTGGATTTAGAGCACTCATTGGTTCTTGAAAAATCATTGAAATTTCAGCCCCCCTAATTTGCATCATTGCATTATTATCAAGATTTAAAAGGTTTTTCTTGTTGAAGATAATTTCACCAGAGATATTAAACTTATTTTTTTCAAGAAGACCAAGAATACTCAAAGAGGTCAGGGATTTTCCGCTTCCAGACTCTCCGATAAGCCCGACGATTTCATTTTTTTTTATTTCAAATGAAATCTTATCGATTAAATTTTGATGCAGTGGTTTTTCTGTAGTGCTAACACAGAGATTTTTTACATTAAGGAGTATTTCTTTATTTAATTTCAAATATTATTCAATTGCTGTTGCTATTTTGTATCCTTCGGATATATATTGGTACAAATCTCCAGACCCCTCGCTTACTCTTCCTTCATTATTAAAATCACCTTGTCTAACAATAATTATATTCTCATCAGGAAAAGAGATAATAAATTGTCCTTGATGACCATTCATTGTAAAAACTTTTTTCCCTTCATATTCGTACAACCACCAACCATAACCATAGAAAGGACTATCATCAAAGACAGGTTTTAACGAAAGCTCAACAAAAGATGAATCTAGAATTTCAGTATCACCCCATTTTCCTTTATCAATATAAAGTTTGCCAAATCTTGCAAAATCTCTTGCTGTGGCAGCTATGCAGCAGTATGCTTTCTCCATTCCGGATTCTTTACTATCAATTTGCCAAAGTGCTAAAGTTTCTGCACCCATTGGACTCCAGAATTTTTGGCTCAAATAATCTGAAAGACTTGTTCCAGTAGCTTTTTCAATTACCATTGCTAATAGCTGAGTATCACCACTAGAATACCTAAAGGCCTGACCAGGTTTATTTTCAATCTCTTGTCTTAAAATAACTGATCTTAAGTCATCTGTAAAATAACTCTCAGAGGTAATATTAATTACGCTGTAATACTTTTCACTCCATTTCATTCCAGACGACATTGAGGCTAGATCACCAACGGTTAACTCACTAGCTATTCCATCATTATACTCCTCAAAGAAATCACTGACTGGCTGATTCAGACTTTTTATTTTACCCTCCATAATAGCCTTGCCCATCATACTAGTTACAATACTTTTTGCAACCGAAAATGAGTTTGAAATATCAGTTTGTTTATGCCCATCATAATACTTTTCAAACAGTATACTATCGTTTTTAATTACCAAAAAAGATTTTGTTTTTCTTTCATCATTTAACTTTTTAAGCTCATCAGACTCATGGATAGTATTATATTGTTTGTGAAGATCCCATGGTTTAGGATTAGCACTTCTTATTTCCTTATTATCAAAATATTCATAATCTGAAATAAAAGCAGTATTATGTCCGGTAAAATAAATTGTTCGAACACCCTTAAATATATAATCAATATTAAATATATAAATCAATAAAATAAGAACTCCTAAAACAATTAGCGTCCATTTTAAAATCTTTTTCATTATCCATTATTTTTTTCAAAGATATGAATTTAATCACCCAAATATTTTTATTTAGATGTTATGAAAATTTCGAGGTTTTTAAATTATTACTAAATTTAAATTTAAACTAATAGCTAATCCATTCAAATTATATAAATGCCAGACAATAATATTTCATTAAGTTCAAGAATTTTTTACTATATGATGGTTTTTATAGTTGTTGAATCTATAATGATTGCAGGTGTAACTTTATTTCAATTCAATAAAAAAAATTCTGAGTATCACGAGGGAAGATTAGAAAGGAAAGAAAATAATTTGTTAGTTGATATAAAGTATGAGCTACAAAAAAATGCAATCAATTCTATTAATTCATTAAATAATAGAATGATCTTGGAAATGGCTGATGTACATAATTTAGAATTTGAATTATATAACTTGGATGGAGTATTATTAAAAAGCTCAACTGCTTTAACTGGAGTTAGGGGCACCACTATTTTAGATGAAGAAATTTTAGAGTACTTTAGAAATGACAATTCTTCAAGATATGTTATAAACGATAAAAATTCAAGCTACTTTAAATCGTCTTATAATTTAGTTTCAAACTTTCAAAACCAACCTCTGGGTATAATCTATATACCTTATTTTGCAGATGATTCAAGTAGCAAGGAAGAGCTTAGCGGATTTTTAATCAGCTTGGGATTTGTACATGGTAATATGATTTTAATAGCGTTTATTATTGCATATTTTATCTCAAATTTTGTTACGAAATCATTGGATTCTATTGGTGAAACTATAAAAAGAACTAATCTTCAAAATCAAAATGTTAAAATTAATGTCAAAAACACACCCAAAGAAGTAGTCGCACTCATTGATTCTTATAATACGATGATAGATGAACTTAAAAGCAGTGCTGTCAAACTTGCAAAAATTGAAAGAGAAACAGCATGGAGAGAAATGGCAAAACAAGTAGCGCACGAAATTAAAAATCCATTAACCCCAATGCGATTAAGTATTCAAACTTTTGAGCGGGGCTTTAGTAAAGGGCAAGAGTTTACCAAACAAAGAATAAAAGAATTTAGTGATTCTTTAATTCAGCAGATAGACACTATGAGTTCAATTGCTACCGCATTTTCAGATTTTGCAGAAATGCCTGAACCGAAAAAAGAAGAATTAAATGTAGTTGAAGTGGTTGAACTTGCAATTGATATTTTTAACAGAGATCAAATTAGCTTTAACCCTTCGTCTAGTAAAATTCAAGCTAATTTTGATAGAACCCAACTCATAAGGGTTATTACTAATTTGCTAAAAAATGCATTCCAAGCAATTCCAGAGGATAGAAATCCTGAAATAGCTGTAAATATTTCTGAAAAAGATGATGAGGTAAATATTTCAATTTCAGATAATGGTTATGGTATTTCAAAAATGGATATGGAAAAAATATTTGAACCAAGCTTTACTACAAAGTCAAGTGGGATGGGGTTAGGATTATCAATGATAAAAAGTATAATTACAGCATATAATGGTAGTATAACTTTTACCTCAAAGAGTAATGTAGGAACAACATTTAATATTACCTTCCCAAAAAAATAACTAATATGTCTTACACCAATTTAACATATGAAATTGATAATAGAATTAATATAATTTCTATCAATCGGCCAAATAACTTAAATGCCTTAAATATTCAAACCTTTTCAGAATTAGACCATGCAGTTAAATCATCAGTTGCAAATCCTGATGTAAGGTTAATAATTATAACTGGATCTGGAGATAAAGCATTTGTTGCAGGGGCAGATATAAAAGAGTTTGTAAATTTTTCCATGGAAGAAGCATATGAGCTTTCAGAATCGGGGCATAAAATATTGTCAGAAACTATTGAAAGTTGTCCAAAACCAATAATTGCCGCAATTAATGGTTATGCGCTTGGTGGAGGATTGGAGATAGCATTGGCTTGTCATATAAGAATAGCGTCTGAAAATTCTAAAATGGGGCTGCCTGAAGTTTCATTAGGTGTCATCCCTGGCTATGGTGGAACTCAAAGACTGCCTCAGTTAATTGGAAAAGGAAGAGCTTTAGACATGATTTTAACTGGAAAAATGATTGATGCAGATGATGCTTTATCATTCGGTTTGATAAATTATAAAACTCCTCAAGACCAATTAATGACTTTTGCTAAAGATTTAGCAAAAAAAATCTTGTCAAATTCGTCAAATGCTATAAAAAATGCAATTAAAAGTGTAAATGCTAATTTTCAACAAGATGTAAATGGTTTTGAAGTTGAAATAAATGAATTCAGCAAGTGTTTTGAAACAAAAGAATTCATTGAGGGAACTTCAGCTTTTTTAAATAAGAGAAAGCCTGACTTTAACTAAATATTATGTGTTTTTTAACACCTGGTTTTCCAAAAAAATAAGATATTCGCATCAAATTTATATTTTTGAAAAAGTTATTTGCACTTCTCACATTTTTTACAATTCAATTTTTATGTTCTCAACAGAATAATTTTGTTGAAATTAATATAAACGCTCAAGTCTTAGACTATGAAAGTCAAAGCGGAATTCAATTTTCTGAAGTTACATTCTTAAATAAAAATATTGGTTCACTGACTGACGATGAAGGGAATTTCTCTTTGAATTATATACAGAAAAGTATTGAAAACAATGATGTTTTTATGATCTCAGCTCATGGCTATGACACCATAAAAACTACTGCTAGTAATCTATATAAATTCTTAAATAATACAAACAAATTTTTTTTAAAGAAAGCTAGCAACTCCAGTTTGTGGTTTAATGAAGACGACTCTAAAGACAATTATATTTTTGGCAAGGTTTTTAGCGTCAAGGGACCAATTCAAGGAGCTTCTATTAAAATTAAAAATTCTTTAATAGAAGCTAAATCAGATTTTGAAGGCTTTTTTAGAATCAAAGCAAATCTTGATGATGTTATAGTTGTTAATTATCTAGGAATGATTGGAAAGCAAATATTGGTTGAGAACCTAGAGGACAAGTATATTTTATTAAAGACAGATGCCCAAATTTTAGATCAAGTAACTATAACTGGCACAACTGAGTTAAGTGATGAAGTGGATACAGGCTATGGAAAGAAGAAGAAAAAATCTGTTGGTTTCTCAACCTCTACAATTACATCAGAAGATATTTCACCTGGGGCTGTTTCAATAGTAGATGCAATTCGTGGTAAGTTTACAAATGTACAAGTAGCATATAATCAAGATGGCGCAGCAACTGGCAACCAGGCTCAAATTTACGTAAGGGGAGGTTCACTTTCCATCAATAATTCTGCAGCTGCAATATTTGATATTGAGGGTTTAATTTACAATGAAGTTCCTGATTTTATAGATCCTCAACAGATAGAAAGTATAACTTTATTAAGATCACTAGCAGCAACAAATCGTTATGGAAGTCAAGGTAGAGGAGGGGTATTTTTAATTAAAATGAAATCTTTATCGAGAAAGGTTCAAAGATTATTAAATAACCTAAAGGTTAAAGGAAATGATTACAATGAACAAACACCTAGCATAGCATTAGACTCCATAATGCCATATTATATCAACGATTATAAGGCGGCAGAGTCTTTTGATGAAGCCAAAAACCAATTTTTGAGTTTAAGTAGTGGAGTATATGAATTATCTGTTTTATTTCACATCGAATCATTTAATTATTTTAAAAAAATAGATAAAGAATTTGCAGTTAGTATATTAAAATCAATTGCAAAAAAGGGAAAGGACAATCCCAAGGCACTAAAAACTATTGCTTATCATCTTGAAAAAATCGGAGATTTTCAAACTGCAAAAATTATATATCACAGACTACTATCAATACGACCACTTGATGAACAATCTTACAGAGATTTAGTATTGATTTACAAAGAAAATCATGATTATGAATTAGCAGCTAGTTTATACGACCTAATGTTAAATAATAAGTTAAATAATGTCAATATGCTTGGGCTTCAAGAAACTGTTGTTAACGAGGCAGCTCACTTATATTGGACTAAGTTTGATAAATTAAGCCAGACTGCCTTCCCATTAAAAACCTTAAAAACATATGTTCCAAAAAATGATTGGAGAAATTTTGGTTTTGATTATAGAATTATTTTTGATTGGAATGATCCTGCGGTTGAATTTAATGTTCAATTTGTTGACCCAAAAAACAAATACTATAACTGGTCTCATACGATTTTAGACGATAAAGAACTCTTAGAAGATGAGCTTAATTACGGATATAATACTGAGGAATTTATAATTGAGAAATCGGACAGAGGAAAATGGATAATTAACATTGAAAATTATTCAATTCAAGACGAATCAAACCCAACCTTTATAAAATATACAGTTTTTAAAAATTACGGAAGACCTAATGAAATTAAAAAGACTGAAGTAATTAATTTAAATAAACTAAAACAAAAGGTTAACCTTGATATTCTAAGATACTATAACTAGCAGTGCTCGTTAAAAGCACCTTTCAAATTTTGAGAAATCATTTCAGCAGATCTTCCTTCAATATGATGTCTTTCAAGCATATGAACTAATTCACCATTTTTAAATAAGGCTATTGCAGGTGAGCTAGGAGGGAATGGAGCTAAATAATATCTAACTTTTTCAACCGCTTCTCGATCTACACCCGCAAAAGCAGTTGTTAGATGATCTGGTTTTTTATCGTTAGTTAAACTTGTGATTGCGCCGGGTCTTGCATTAGCTGCCGCACAGCCACAAACTGAATTTACAACTACTAATGTTGTTCCTTCATTAGAGATCATTTCATCAACATCTTCAACCGATTTTAATTCACTAAAACCTTGATCGGTAAGTTGTTTTCTCATAGGTAAAACTAGTTCTTCGGGGTACATATCTAGAATAATTATAAATTACTGCAAATATAAAATGTTTTCTCTTAATATAAGATTTGTTTTATTATTTTCGTCAAAACACAATTATGGAAAGTATTGCAACTGCTTTAGAAAAGTTTTTTATAGGTTTGGGTAATCCAATTCTACAGGCTTTTTGTGCTGGATTATTCACTTGGATCTTAACAGCAATTGGCGCTGGATTAGTTTTTTTCTTTAAGTCTGCAAATCGTAAATTGCTTGATGCTTCTCTTGGTTTTACTGGGGGAGTGATGATTGCTGCAAGCTTTTGGTCTTTGTTGTCACCTGCTATTGATGCTGTTGAAAAACAACATGAGTTAGGACTTACGTCTTTACCCTCATTTCTGCCTCCAGCGATAGGTTTTTTCTTTGGTGCATTTTTTATTTATTTTTTAGATAAAAAAATTCCACACTTACATTTATTTAAAAAAATTGAAGAGGCAGAGGGACCTAAAACTGACCTAAAAAAAACTGAACTATTAGTTCTTGCAATAGCCATTCATAATATTCCTGAAGGTTTAGCAGTAGGGGTAGCCTTTGGTGCGATAGCCTCAGGGATGGATATTGGATTTACTCTTGGTGGAGCTATTGCACTAGCTATAGGAATGGGATTACAAAATGCCCCTGAAGGATTTGCCGTTTCCATGCCGATGAGAAGAGCTGGTTTTAGTAGGTTTAAGTCATGGCAATGGGGACAACTGTCTGCAATTGTTGAACCAATTTTTGCTGTTATCGGAGCTGCTATCGTTATTGCCGTATATCCGATACTTCCTTATGCTTTAGCCTTTGCTGCTGGAGCAATGATATTTATTGTAGTTGAAGAGGTAATTCCAGAAAGCCAAAGCGGTGGAAACGCTGATATTGCTACCATGGGATTGATTGCTGGATTTATTGTTATGATGTGTCTTGACGTAGCTTTAGGATAGTTTATTTTCTAGAGGCATTTGCTATTTCTTCAAAATTCACATTTTCATATAAAAAATATTGGTTAGTCATGAGCTGATTCCCATATTTATCTAACCAGTCTTTGTGAAGCGAAAGCTCAATATTTGTTGGTGGAATTACATTAAATTCAACCGTGTATAAATCATCTTTTTTACCTGGCAAAGAAATATTCCTAGCATAATGATAGTTATCAATTAGGTTAATGTGAGGTATCAAATCAATGAATGTACTTAGGCCAGTTTTTTGGTTTGTAACTTTGGATGTGATATGTAAATATGCAACAAAGCCACCTTCGGGTGATCCCTTAGGGGTATTTTTGATATCCCAATTTACTCGAGCCTCAATATGTACATTAGTTTCATTTTCTTTAAGGTGCATTCCACTAGGCATAACATGATCTTTAACAGCACCCTCAAAAATAAATACGATTCCAGGGTCAACCGTTTCTTCTCCGATTATAAGTTCTTGTGAGACAAGAAAGTTAAATTTTAAAAGAAAAATTGTAAGTAATATATATTTCATTTTTATTAATTATAAGATTGTTTAAGAATTTCTATGTCTTTCAATAGCCGATTTATCTCCTCAGAATTTGTCCCATCATAAAAACCTCTAATTTGTTTTTCTTTATCAATCAGCATGAAATTTTCAGTATGAATCATATCAAATTCATTAAAGTTACTGTCTTCAACAGCAAGATATGACTTTCTTGCAAGTTCATAGATTTGTTTTTTATCACCAGTTAATAGATTCCATTTTGAATCATCAACATTATTTTCAATGGCATATTCTTTAAGCTGTTCAACTGTATCAACTTCCGGAATCACCGTGTGAGATAAAAGTAAAATTTCATTGTCATTTTTAAGTTCTTCTTGTAGTTGGTACATGTTTTTAGTCATTACAGGACAGATGTCTTGACATGTTGTAAAGAAAAAGTCAGCAACATAAATTTTGTCTTTATAGTTAGCTTGTGTAATTTCTTTTCCGTTCTGATTTGTCAATTTGAAATCAGATACTTTGTGGTATTTAGCAATATGAATTATTGATGAGTCTACTAGTTTCTCATTTACTTCAGCTGGTTGATATATAGGTAATACTTCAATAGGTTTTAGAATTACGTAAAACATATAAACAGCTGCTGCAGAAAAAATTAAAATGAATCCTACAGTTATAAAATCTCTTTTTCTAAATAGCTTCAAATTCAAGCAAATTTTGTGGTATGCAAAAATACAACAGTTTTACATTAAATAATCAAAATAGATATTTTTAATTTACTATTAATCAATTACTTTTGTCAGCTAATTAAACAAGTCTATGGAAATCTTAATTAAAGTTTCACAATTTATTTTAAGTCTTTCTTTAATTATTGTTTTGCATGAGTTTGGTCATTATTGGCCCGCGAAATATTTTAAAATAAAAGTTGAAAAGTTTTACTTATTCTTTGATGTTAATTTTTCATTGTTTAAGAAAAAAATTGGAGAAACTGAGTGGGGTATAGGTTGGTTACCTCTTGGCGGATATGTCAAGATTGCTGGAATGATTGATGAAAGTATGGATAAGGAGCAAATGGCAAAACCCCCAAAATCTTGGGAGTTTAGATCCAAGCCCTCGTGGCAACGACTAATCGTTATGTTAGGAGGGGTGACTATTAATTTTATTTTAGCAATTATCATTTATATTGGATTAGCTTATAGTTATGGCTCATCTTCAATTTCATTGGATTCAATAGATGATGGTTTTGTGATCACCAATCCTATTTTAAATGAAGCTGGCTTCAAGACAGGTGATAACATAATAACTGTTGATGGACAAACATTAGAAACATATTCAGATTTAAGAAAGTCCATTATAGGCTCTACATATTACCAGGTTGAGAGAGACGGAAATATTTTAGAAATTCAATTGCCAGTCGATTTTCTTGGGAAATTATCATCAAGTGAAGATATGTCTTCATTTGAGTTTAGAATGCCGTTTATTATTCAAAGTGTTTCTGAAGAATCTTTAAATAAAGATTATGACATTAGACAAGGAGATAGGATTGTTTCGGTTAACGGCCAAGAGATAAAGTACGTTGACCAATTAGTACCTCTATTACAGCAAAATAGCAATCAAACTATTGAAGTAGAACTAATAAGAGACTCATTTAGAATTAAAAAAACTCTTAATGTTAATGAAGACGGTAAACTAGGTATTATGCACGGAGCAACTGTACAAAATATGGTTGATCTAGGTCTTATGAAAGTTTCCAATAATTCGTATTCCTTTTTAGAAAGTATAGCTGTAGGAACAAATAATTTTGTTTCTTTTATGGGCTTTTACTTTGATCAGTTAGTTGCTATTTTTAATCCAAGTACCGGAGCATATAAAGGTCTTGGAGGATTTATTGCTATAGGAAATATTTTCCCATCTACATGGGATTGGCAATCATTTTGGAATACTACAGCTCTCCTATCGGTTATGCTTGGAGTTTTAAATTTATTACCAATTCCTGCTCTAGACGGAGGCCATGCAATGTTTTTAGTTTACGAAATGGTTTCAGGAAGAAAACCGTCTGATAAATTCATGGAAACTGTACAAGTTATCGGATTCATAATTTTATTGGCACTAGTCATATTTGCAAACGGAAATGACATATACAAATTATTCAATTTTATAGTTTGAAATGGGGTGGTTTTATAACTTACTATTCCTTTGGATATTTATAGGGCTATGTACATTTATATACTTAATCTTCTCAAAAACTATTGCTCCTTACGGAAGACATTCAAATTCTAAATGGGGAATTACTATTGACAATAGGTGGGGATGGTTTTGGATGGAGTTACCTGCTTTGGTTTTAATGCCAATAATAGTTTTAATTTCTCCTGTTCAAAAAAATGAAATCATAATATTAATACTTTCAATATGGATTTTACATTATTTCTATAGAACGATTTTATTTCCAATTAAGTTAAAGACTAAAGGAAAAAAAATGCCTGTAATAATTGTAATTAGCGCATTCATTTTTAATTTATTTAATGGTTTTTTTGTTGGATATGAGATAGGAAATATATCACAACTTGATTTTGGAATTAATACATTAATTGGACTAATTGTCTTTTTTACTGGAATGTATATTAACAGATCTTCAGACAATAAATTAATATCATTACGTAAACAAAACAAAGAGTATCAAGTTCCTCAAGGGGGCATGTTTAACTATATCTCTTGTCCAAATCATTTTGGAGAAATTATTGAATGGATAGGCTTTGCTGTAATTGTTTTTAATCTTGGAGCTTTAAGCTTTGCCTTATGGACTGCATTTAATTTGATTCCTAGAGCCATGAATCACCATAATTGGTATAAAAAATCTTTTGTAGAATACCCAAAAGACCGAAAAGCTGTAATTCCCTTTTTATTTTAAATTATCATAAATCAACAATCGATTTATAACTGGTCTTATCTGTATCACCTTCAGTATTAAATATTAAAATTCTAGATTTAGAATTTAAACCAATGTGTTCATTCAATTTTGATAATGCAGGATCTTTTATGCATTTCATAAGACCAGCAAGACCTGCCGCTCCTGATTCTCCTGAAATAATTCTTGCATCATTCCCATTTGGTTTATATAATGTTCTCATTGCATCTTTAACATCATCATCGGAAATTGTAAGAACTGCATCACAACCTTTTTTGATGATTTCCCAAGCACTTTTTGAAGGAATTCCACAATTTAAACCTGCCATAATTGTTTTAAAATTACCTTTTGGTGAAACTCTTTCATTTTGCTTAAATGAGCTTAGTATTCCAGCAGCTTCTCGTGGCTCTATCAAAACTATTTTTGGTTTATTTTTTTCGTATCTATTTAAATAATACCAAATACAAGATGCTGGCCATGAACCAACTCCAGATTGTAGAAATATTACATCTACTTTAGGCTTATCAAATAAATTAATTGAGTCTTCCATTTCTTTGAAATGAGTTAAATAACCTGACATTATTAACGCTGGAATTTTTTCATATCCATCCCATGAAGTGTCTTGAACAAGCATCCAATTGTTTAAATTACTTTGTTCTGCAGCGTAATTACATGTTTCCTCATAATTCATATTAAGCTGTATAACCTCACCTCCAAATTGTGCAATTGCATCAATTCTTTCAGCAGTAGTATCTTTTGGAACATAAACCACAGACTTTTTTTTATTTATCGAAGCAGACCAGGCTACTGCTTTTCCATGATTACCGTCAGTTGCCGTGCAAAACACTGATATTTCAGGGTAATCCATTAACAATTTTTTAATCGCATAAGAAGCTCCAAGTCCTTTGAAAGCATTTAAATTGAATCTTGTTGACTCATCCTTTAAATGTATACTTCCACAACCAAGACTGGCTGATAAACTTTTTAGTTCAAATAAGTGACTAACAGAATAATTAGGTAATGTTTTATGAAATTCTAAAGAATCATTCTCTGATAATATTTGTTGTGTTAAATTATTATCTCTTTTATTATTCGGAATATTTAAAAAAAACT
>CABYIO010000029.1 GCA_902519075.1 uncultured Bacteroidota bacterium
ACTTTTGCATTAAATGAAAAACTACGATAGAAAAAAAAGTAGTAAAAAATACTTTCAAGGAACCATTAACTTTTCTAATAAAAGAGATCCTGTAATCGAATGTGATAAAATCAATCATATAATTAAACTTAATAATTCCATTATTAATTTTTTACATGGTGATTTAGTAGAGTTTGAAATACTTAGCAGAAAAAGAAAAGGATTTTATATGGGTAATATTATTTCTCTAATAAAAAGGGAAATAAATGAGTATGTAGGGATTATTCAAATAAATAAAAATTTTGCCTTTACCATTATAGACGATAGAAGGATTCACTCAGATATTTTTATTCCAAATAATAATATTGGAGAAGCAGAAGATGGAGACAAGGTTCTTGTAAAAATATTAGAATGGAAAAAACAAGATCTTTCACCTATTGGAAAAATTAAAAAAGTTTTAGGCAAACCTGGAGAACATGAAACAGAAATTGATTCAATTATAAGTCAAAATAATATAAACTTATCCTTCCCTTCAGAAGTATTAGAATATACTAAAAGTATAAATGAAAAAATTACAAATGAAGAGATAAAAAAAAGAAGAGATTACAGAAACACACTAACATTTACTATTGACCCAGTGGATGCAAAGGACTTTGATGATGCCCTTTCATTTAAAAAAATTGATGAAGAAAACTATGAAATAGGAATTCACATTGCCGACGTTTCATATTATGTAAAAACAGGTACGCTATTAGACAAGGAAGCGTACGACAGAGCAACTTCAATTTATTTGGTAGACAGGGTAATTCCAATGCTACCAGAGAAACTCTCAAATAAAGTATGTTCTCTAAGGCCAAATGAAGAAAAGTTAACTTTTTCAACCTCAATAATTATAGATAAAAAAGGAAATATAAAAGAACACTGGTTTGGGAGAACCATTATAAAAAGTAACCACAGATTTTCCTACCAGGAAGCACAAGAAATTATTGAAACAAAAAAAAATAAAATAAGTAAGGAAAATTCATTAACAGGTCAGCAGTACACTATAGATAATGAAATTGTTGAAGCTATTTTGATAATGGATCAAATAGCTAAGGAAACAAGAAAAAAAAGAGAAAAAAAAGGCTCAATTAATTTTAATAAAAAAGAAGTTTATTTTAAGCTAAATAAAGAAAAAGAGCCTGTAGGAGTTTTTACAAAAGAATCTAAAGATGCAAATAAGCTTATTGAAGAATTTATGTTAATCGCAAATAAGAAAGTTGCGGAACTTTTTAGTGAAATTAAGAAGCAAAAATATATTTATAGAGTACATGATCTACCGGATAATGAAAAATTAAAATCCTTAAAACACATTATTAAAAGTTTTGGATACACACTAGACCTAACCAGTTCTAAAGGAATATCAAAATCTTTAAATAAACTATTGGAACAAATTAGAGGAAAGCAAGAGCAAAACCTTATTGAATCTCTAGCCCTTAGAAGCATGAGTAAAGCAGAATACTCTACCAATAATATTGGTCATTATGGATTAGCATTTGTAAACTATACACATTTTACCTCCCCAATAAGAAGATATCCTGATGTATTAGTTCACAGACTTGTACAGGATATATTAGATAAAAATTATGGCAAGAGGGATAAAAACTTACAAAAAAAGGCAACTCACTGTTCGGAACAGGAAAATAACGCTGTAAAAGCAGAAAGAGACTCCATAAAGTTTATGCAAATAAAGTTTATGGAGAATAAAATTGGTGAGAGCTTCAGCGGAATAATATCAGGTGTTTCAGACTGGGGTATATACGTTGAGTTAGAAGAAAATAAGTGCGAAGGAATGGTACATGTTAAAGATATTAAGGATGACAGGTATTACTATAGCAGCGAAGAAGCATCCTTAATTGGAAAGAAAAACAAGAATAAATTTCAACTAGGAGACAGCATTAAAGTTGAAGTTAAAAAAGCAGATTTAATTAAAAAGCATCTAGATTTTATAATTATTTAATAATTTTAAGACATGAAACACACTATTTATATACTATTACTTCTTACAATTCCAGCGCTATCACAAGTAAATATTGACAGAGATTTAGGAGACTTTTCAAAAGTTGCCGTTTACGATGGAATAAATCTTGAACTTGTAAAATCAGAACAGAATAAGGTTGAGATTACAGGAAAAAATACAAGTTTCGTAGTTGTCAAAAACAAAAACGGAGATTTAAAAATCAGATTAAATTTAGAGCGCAGATTTTCTGGAGACAGAACAAAGGTTACACTTTACTATAAAACCCTCTACAACATAATTTCACACGAAGGATCAAATGTTTTTTCAAAAGACACACTAAAACAAGCAGACTTAAATGTAAAAGCCAATTCGGGATCAAGACAAAATTTTTTGGTTAACCTAAATACGCTTAATACCACAGCAGCTACAGGCGCCAACATAAACGTTTCAGGTAAAGTTGAATATCATGATACTTCAGTTTCGACTGGAGCAGAAATTAATGCAGAAAAGCTAAGGACAACAGAAACATATGCCGCCTCAACAACAGGAGGAGTGCTTAATATTTCTGCAACTAAAGAGCTTGAAGCGAATAGTAAATTAGGAGGAATTATCAACGTTTATGAAAAAACAGACAAAATAACTGAAAGCATCTCCGTTGGAGGTGTTGTTAATTATATTTACGATCAATAGTGGACTTTAATGTTTTAACTCCAATTACAGTAGGTTTTTTTACTGCGTTCATTATGGGCCCTGTATTTTGGGTTCTTCTAGAAACTAGCATTACCAAAGGATTTAAAGCAGCAGTTGCATTTGACTTAGGAGTTATGTTTGCTGATGTCTGTTTTATCGGCGTATGTTATTTAGGAAGCTTTCAGCTTTTAGAAGACGAACAAAACAAGCAAGGTTTGTTTGTCTTAGGGGGAACAATACTTCTTTTGTACGGCCTTTTTTCTTGGATAAATAGAACTAAGAAAAATAAAGAAAACCTGGACCTTCAAGAATCAAAAGAAAATTATTTTGGACTTGCTGTAAAAGGTTTTGCTATCAACATTTTAAATGTAGGGGTTTTTATTTTTTGGGGAGGCGTAACTATTGTTTCCTCGCCTGCAAGCGGGAAATCATTTACAAGCTTTGTTTTGTTTTTTTCTATAGTATTGCTGTCATACTTTATCACCGATTTACTCAAAATATCTGTTGCAAATAGATTCAAAACATTATTGACAGGAAAAGGTATAGTGATTGTAAACTCCATAGTTTCTTTAATTCTTGTTGTATCGGGCGTTGTTTTGATATTAAAAGGAGCCTAATAATCTAATCATAACAAGAGAAATCAAATAATTAAGTATATTTAACCTGCTAACCAAAACTATATACAAAATGAAAAAACTATTGCTAATACTTTTAGCTGTATTTATGTTTGTTGGGTGTGGACAACCAACTACAGACAATGCAGGGATAATTCAAAGGACAGACGATCTTTCCTCAAAGGTTTTAGACCTTGCTTCAGAGTACCAAAAAAATTCTTATGAACTTTCTAGAGAGGTATATTCAGACACTGTTCAAACAAGTTTCAATAGCACACAGATTGACGGTCTTTCAGACCTCATTGCTGGCTGGGAACAACAACATACGGTGTTTTCGGACATTAAAATGACTGATCCGTATGTGCACACAAATTATTTCTCAAACGGCAATATCTGGTCAAACTTCTGGTTTACCTGGAGCGCAACATCAAATGCAACAGGGAATAAACTAGAAATTAGAGCTCACTTTGATTACAAGTGGGAGGATGGGAAAATTGTTGTTTCACAAGGGTTTTTCTCCGATGAGGAATTTAACAAAGAGATGGCTTCAGCCATGCAGTAATTTAAAAAATAAACCAATAAACAAACAATTATGAAAAAATCAATTTTTACAATTTTAACCCTTTCCCTTATGTTCTCTTGCTATCAAGGGCCAACAGTTGAGTTTGACGACGAAAAATCTAAAGCTGTTGCGGGAATTTTTGACGCCTATATGGCAAACGACATGCAAAGTATTGCAGATGTCTATGCAGAGGACGCATATGCCTTTTCTAATAGTACAGACTCTATACCGATGGCAGAGAACCTGGCGCTTGTCTCTTCACACCACGAAATGTTTGACAACATAAAGTGTGTTTTTGGAGACGAAGGAAAGTCGGCTTGGATTGAAACAACTACATACAAAGAAGAAGGCCTCACCATCACCAGAGCATGGTTTTTATGGACAGGCGTTGGAAAAGCAAGCGGTACTGCAGTAGAAGTTCCAACACAAATTTCTTACATGTGGGGAGAAGACAATAAAATTGAAAGATCATTCCTGAGAAACGACACTAGTGCAATGCTTAAGGAGTTAGAAGTAGCCCAGTCAATGGCATCCGAATAAGTGTTTAACTGATAAAAACAAAAAACCCCTTCTTAATCGATGGGGTTTTTTTGTTGAGGCGCCTGGCGGATTCGAACCGCCGTACAAGGTTTTGCAGACCTCTGCCTAGCCACTCGGCCAAGGCGCCAGTTTAGTTGAGTGGGCAAATTTATGATAAATTTTTTATTTAATTACCCCTCTCTTTTTATCCATCGACACAGAAACAGACTCAACATCTGCATCAATTGGAGGGCTAATCTTGGAAACTGTTACTGAAATCTGATCTAAGACAGAGATTTCATTAAAGCAGCAATCAATAATTCTTTTCACAACAGCTTCGAGAAGCCTTGATCTTACAGACATTTCTCTCTTTGCTATTCTTGCCAAATCTACATAATCGACTGTGCCCCCAATCTCGTCTTCAAAAGCTTTTTTTCCAACGCCACATACCGCACAAATATTAATAACATAGTCACCTCCAATTATTTTTTCTTCTTCCATACAACCATGAAACGCGTATATTTTAAGATTTTCAACTTTAACTGTAGCCTTCATTTATTATTCTTTTGATAACTTTGTAAACTTATTAAAAACAAACTATTGTGGAAAGCAAACCAGAAAATTTTATCGAGCAAATTATTAAAGAGGATTTAAGCTCAGGGTTTGACTCTAAAAAGCTAAAGTTTAGGTTTCCCCCTGAACCAAACGGCTATCTACACATTGGGCACGCCAAAGCAATAGGCTTAAATTTCGGACTTGGTGAAAAATATGGGGCACCAGTCAACTTAAGGTTTGACGACACCAACCCTGAAAAGGAAGAAACCGAGTATGTAAAAGCCATAAAAGAAGATGTTAAATGGCTTGGCTATAACTGGTCTGAAGAAACTTACTCCTCAGATAATTTTCAACAACTGTATGAGTGGGCTCTTTTCTTAATTGAAAAAGGAAAAGCATATATTGACTCACAAAGCTCCGAGGATATGGCGAAACAAAAAGGAACGCCCACCTCAATCGGTAAAAACAGCCCCTTCAGAAACAGAAGTGTAGAGGAAAATCACAAAATTTTTAACGAAATGAAAAACGGTTTTCATAATGAAGGCATCCATGTCCTTAGGGCAAAGATAGACATGACGCACCACAACATGTTGATGAGAGACCCTATAATATACAGAGTTTTAGATAAGCCTCACCACAGAACAGGACACGATTGGAAAATATATCCTATGTACGATTGGGCCCACGGCCAATGCGACTATATTGAACAGATTTCACACTCGCTATGCTCACTCGAATTTAAACCTCACAGAGACCTATACGACTGGTTTATTGATGCCCTAAAGCTAAACACAAAAACCCTTCCGGTTTTTCCTAAACAAAGAGAGTTTGCAAGACTTAACCTAAGCTATACAATAATGAGCAAAAGAAAGCTTTCAGTTCTTGTTGAGAAAAAACTAGTAGATGGTTGGGATGATCCGCGAATGCCAACTATTTCTGGTCTTAGAAGAAGAGGATATACTCCAAAGTCTATAAGGGAGTTTATTAATAAGGTTGGTGTTGCAAAGAGAGAAAATGTAATAGATTTTTCATTGCTAGAGTTTTGTGTTAGAGAAGACCTAAACAAAGAAGCAGATAGAAAAATGGTTGTCCTCGACCCCATTAAGCTAACGATAGCAAACTATCCCGAAAACAAAACGGAAATTTTAGAATCCGAAGACAACCCAGAAAAAGACTTAAACAAAAAAAGAAAAATACCATTTAGTAAAAACCTATATATAGAAAGAGAAGATTTTAAAGAGGAAGCAAACAGAAAGTTTTTTAGGCTAACCATAGGAAAAGAAGTTAGACTAAAAAGCGCATACATAATAAAAGGCGTAGGTGTTAAAAAAGACGGAGAAGGAAATATATCGGAAGTAATCTGTGAATATGACCCTAAAAGCAAGAGCGGCTCTGGATCAGAACAAAGCTTAAGAAAGGTAAAAGGAACTCTTCACTGGGTTACACAGAAAGAGAGCATAGATATTGCCATAAACAGTTATGATAGGCTTTTCAAAGAAGAAACACCAGGCGCAAACGAAGAAGCAGACTTTCTAAAAGATGTAAACCCAGATTCACTTCAGGTTATAAGCGCAAAAGCAGAACCATCATTAAGCTCAGCTGGTGAAGGCGACACCTTTCAATTTCAAAGAAAAGGATATTTTACGGTTGATAAAAAAAGTAAAGCCAACGATATTATCTTTAATAAAACCGTCGGCCTTAGAGACTCTTGGAGACAGTAAAAAGCTTATTTAGACTGTTTTCCTTTTTCCTTCTGCACCCTTGCCTTTTTCATCTCTTCCCCTATTTGGTTGCTTGCTGTAAAGGACGCCACCATGTTGTTTAACATTTCTGATCCTGCTTGAGGGGAGTTAGGCATTAAGATTAAATTACTGTTTGCTTCGGCGCCAACAGACTGAAGGGTGTCATAGTGCTGCGTTACAACAATTAGCGCAGATGCTTCTTGAGAATTTATATCTACCCCATTCAACACTTTTACAGAGTCCTCAAGCCCTCTTGCAATTTCGCGCCTTTGGTCGGCAATACCTTGACCCTGAAGTCTTTTGCTTTCAGCTTCAGCTTTCGCTTTCTCAACAATTAAAATTTTCTGAGCTTCTCCCTCAAATTGCGCAGCAACCTTTTCTCTTTCAGATGCGTTAATTCTATTCATTGATTCTTTAACCTGCGCATCAGGATCAATGTCTGTCACAAGGGTTTTAATTATTTGAAACCCATATTCTGTCATTGCTTCTTGAATTTCTGATTTTACTGCAATAGCAACATCGTCTTTTTTAATAAATACGTCGTCAAGGATAAGCTTTGGAACCTCCGCACGAACAACATCAAAAATGAAGCTTGTGATTTGGTCTGCTGGGTTGTCAAGCTTATAAAAAGCATCATACACTTTATCTTTTATAACCTTAAATTGAACAGAGACTTTAAGTTTAACAAAAACATCGTCTTTTGTTTTTGTCTCAACAACAACATCTAGTTGCTGAATTCTTAAGCTAAGCCTTCCAGCAACATTGTCAATAAGTGGAATTTTCAGTTGTAGACCAGACTGCCTTACGCTTACAAACTTCCCAAACCTTTCAATAATTGCAGCAGACTGCTGCTTAACAATAAAGAAGGTGAAGAAAAGCAATAAAAACCCTAAAGGGAGTACTATAGTATAAAATAACATTTTTAAAAGTTTTGGTTCGTAACGAGCAAGATAAAGAAAAGGCCTGCTTTTAAAAAAATTTTTATTTTAAAATAATGTTAAATATGCTTTTCTGTAAAAAATTCGGCTCGGCGACACACACTGTCTAAGCCAATAAAGGACACAATTTTTTGAAGATCTATTCCACTTAATCCACCTACTAAAATAGTACGAGTTGTCATCATTATTTGTCCCGCTCCAATGCCGTTTTTCCCCCCCCAAAGCTTTAGGTTTTCAATCAACTTATTAGGGTTTTTTGTGTTGCGGCAGAAGGAAATTATTTCAGAACATATTTTATCAAGCCCATCCTTTTTTATTTTTTTTAAGCTCTTTTCGTCATAATCTTTTGGCTTAAAAAATAAATATTTCACAAGGCTCCACAGCTCAGAGACTGTGTTTGCCCGCTCTTTAACCAAACCTATAGCTTCTGCTAGCCTTGCTTTATTTGTCTTTCGTGCTGAAACATTTAGCCTTTGAAGCTCCTCAACAAGATGATCATTTTTGGTTTTTTGAAGATGTTTGTGGTTGAACCATTTAAGTTTTTCTAAATCAAAGTTTGCACCAGCAGAAACAACATTATCTAGTTGAAACACCTCTATAAGCTCTGTTAAAGAAAGCACTTCAGACCCCTCGTCAGGTGACCACCCTAAAGTAGCTAAATAGTTTACCAATCCACCCGGAAGCACCCCATAATCTCTAAAACCATCTTGTTCAGCTTCCCCAACCCATTTAATTGGAAAAACAGGGTAGCCGCCTTGCTTCCCACTTCTCTTGCTAAGCTTTCCTTTTCCATTAGGATTTAGAATTAGAGGTAAATGTGCAAAGCTAGGCTTATCCCACCCAAAAGCTTCATATAAAAGAAAGTGTAATGCCAAAGATGGCAGCCATTCTTCTCCCCTAATTACATGTGTTATTTTCATCGAGTGATCATCTACAACATTAGCAAAATGATATGTCGGTGTTCCATCAGCTTTCATTAGAATCTTATCATCTAACAAACTAGAATCAATAGTAGACTCACCCCTTATCATGTCTGATGTTTTAACAGTTTTATTTTTCGGCGATAAAAACCTTACAACATGCCTCTCGCCCTTTTCAAGTAATTTCCCAACCTCTTCCTCGCTTAATGAAAGGGAGTTTTTAAGTGAAAGACGGTTGCTATAATTATATATAAATGTTTCACCTCTTTTTTCACATTCTTTTCTACAAGACGCAAGCTCTTCTTCTGAATCAAAGGCGTAATAGGCGTGTCCAGAAGTAACCAGCTTCTTTATTTCTTTGTCGTAAAAATGATTTCTTTCGCTTTGCCTGTATGGACCAAAAGAGCTTTTTGTTCCTGGACCTTCATCAGGGATAATCCCACACCAATTTAAAGCATCAATAATATACTGCTCAGACCCAGACACCTCTCTTTTTTTGTCAGTATCTTCAACACGAAGTATAAAGGTTCCGCCCACTTTTTTAGCAAACAAGTAATTAAACAATGCTGTTCGAACCCCCCCGATATGAAGCGGTCCTGTTGGGCTTGGTGCAAATCTTACTCGTCTCAAAATATTGATAAAGATAATTTTTATCAAATATAAAACATTAATTCATCAATTGATTGTGTAATTTTGTTTGTATGATTGAGTTCGTTTATTATACAGGCTTTACATTACAAAACCAGAAATCTGTTTCCGAATGGCTACTTTTATTAGCACATAATGAAGGCTTTACAATAAAAAAACTTATTTATAACTATATCTCCGCTGATCAAATCCAGTCTTTGAATAATGAATTTCTAAACCACAATTATCCTACAGACGTAATAGCTTTTGACTATTGTGAAGGAAATGAGATCTCCGGAGAGGTTTTTATATGCCAAAAAGAAGTTGAAGAAAACGCGTTAATACACTCTCAAAGTGCTGAAAATGAAACACTTAGGGTTTTGTGCCACGCGCTATTTCATCTCTGCGGCTATAATGACAAGACAGACAAAGATCAAGCCAGCATGCGATCAATTGAAGACAGAGCCATAGCTTCTTTTCAAACAAGTCATAAATAAATTATATTTATACTAATGTTCCACGTGAAACCTTTATATGTTTAATCAAGAATATGACGTAATAGTTGTGGGCGGAGGCCATGCCGGCAGTGAAGCGGCGGCCGCTGCTGCAAATCTAGGCGCAAAAACTCTTTTGGTTACGATGAATCTTCAAACTATTGGGCAAATGTCTTGCAACCCTGCTATGGGTGGCATCGCAAAAGGACAAATAGTTAGAGAGATTGATGCTATTGGAGGATACAGTGGAATAGTAACAGACAAATCTGCAATTCAATTTAAGATGCTTAATCTCTCCAAAGGTCCAGCCATGTGGAGTCCTCGTGCTCAAAATGATCGAGTCCTTTTTGCTCAATATTGGCGAGAAATGCTTGAAGCCACACCAAACCTTGATTTTTATCAAGAAATGGTGAAAAATATTTGGATCGAAAAAGACAAACTTTGTGGTGTTATCACAGGCCTTGGTCAAAAGATTAAAGGGAGGTCAGTTGTGCTTACCAATGGCACATTTCTTAATGGACTAATTCATGTAGGCGACAAAAATTTTGGTGGTGGTCGGGCTGGTGAAAAGGCTGCAACTGGAATTACAGAGCAATTAGTGTCTCTCGGTTTTGAATCGGGAAGAATGAAAACCGGCACTCCACCCAGAGTAGATGGAAGATCTCTTGACTATTCAAAAATGATAGAACAACCAGGTGATGCTAACCCACAAAAATTCTCTTATTTAAATACTACAAAAACACTTACCAATCAGCTTTCTTGTCACATGACATACACAAGCCCCGAGGTCCATGATTTGCTCAGACAAGGATTTGACAGATCTCCAATGTTTAATGGCAGAATAAAAAGTGTAGGCCCAAGATATTGCCCATCAATTGAAGACAAAATACATCGTTTTGCAGAAAGAGAAAGACACCAGCTGTTCGTTGAGCCCGAAGGCTGGAATACCGTTGAAGTTTATGTAAACGGCTTTTCCACCTCTCTTCCCGAGGAGGTTCAATTTACTGCTTTACGAGCTGTTCCTGGTTTTGAAAATGTAAAGTTTTTCAGGCCAGGCTATGCAATTGAGTATGACTATTTTTACCCAACCCAACTTAAATATTCTTTAGAAACCAAAACTATTGAAAATCTTTTCTTTGCTGGCCAAATCAATGGTACAACGGGTTATGAAGAGGCGGGATCTCAAGGTTTAATGGCTGGAATTAACGCTGTTTTAAAAATTAAAGAAAAAACTCCATATATTTTGAAAAGAGACGAAGCTTATATCGGTGTTTTAATTGACGACTTAATAACCAAAGGAACAGAAGAGCCTTATAGGATGTTTACGTCAAGAGCAGAATATAGAATGCTTTTAAGACAAGATAATGCAGACCAAAGACTGACAGAGTTCAGTCATTCGCTGGGTCTTGCCAGCGATGAACGATTAGCTGCTTGTGAGTTAAAATATAGTCAATCCAACAACCTAATAGATTTTTTAAGATCCCAAAGCATTCTTCCTGCCGAAATCAATCCCATATTAACAGCTAAAAAATCAGCTCCAATAAAACAATCGGGCAAAGCAGACAAAATATTATCTAGACCTAATATATACCTTGATGATTTAAAAGAGTGTACTAGCGTAGAATCATATATTTCTACCAACGACTTTTCTACAGAGGTTCAAGATCAGGCAGAGATTCAAATAAAATACAGCGGCTACATTCAAAAAGAGAAAAATAATGCCGACAAGCTAAATCGCCTAGAGTCTGTAAAAATTCCAAAAGATTTTGATTACAAAAACCTTAAATCCATCAGTGCTGAGGCTTTGGAAAAATTAAATAAAATTAAACCAGAAACCATTTCACAAGCATCAAGAATTAGCGGCGTATCTCCTAATGATATCTCAGTTCTTCTTGTTTATATGGGGCGCTAAATGTTTCACGTGGAACAAAAAGAAACACATATTGAAGTTGTAGACCATTTTCTAACCAAAGAAACTTTTAAAATTCAAAAAACTTGGCTTTCAGGACTGCTACAAACCCACCCCGCCCCCTCAAAAAATAAAATCCAAAGATACTATAGCTCAGACAAATACATTTCTCATGACTCAGCTGGCTCTGGCGCTTTTCGCTTTATATATAGGTTAATTAGAAGGTTTAATTTTTGGTTCAAAATCCGACTTATAAGTAAAAAAAAATTGTTTGGCGAGCTTCTTGACTTTGGTTCAGGAGACCAATATTTTAAACAACAGCTACAACGAAGAAACTACAATGTTTTTGGAATAGACCCCTTAAAACCTAATCTGTCAAAACAGGTTTTTGACTCTATTTTTAACAACTCATTAGACAACAAAAAGTTTAACTGTATCACTGCCTGGCATTCTCTTGAGCACGTCCACGAACTAGAAAATATTGTTAAGCGATTTTATCAAATACTAGATGACAATGGAATCGTGATTGTTGCCGTACCCAACCACCGTTCCTTTGACGCTAAATATTATAAAAGTTTTTGGGCAGCTTATGATGCCCCAAGACATTTGTGGCATTTTGACAAACAGTCAATAAAAAAAGTTTTTAATAATCACGGCTTTAGTTTTATGAAATCCACCCCATTATTATTCGACGCATACTATGTTTCTTTACTGTCAGAAAAATATAAAAAATCACGTTTTACAATTTTTAATTCAATTATGGTTGGTACAATTTCAAACATTAAGGCTTTTTTTACAAAAGAATACTCATCTAACATTTTTGTATTTAAAAAAACTAAGACAAATATCTAAGCCCTTTTTTTATAACAGAATATTCAATTTTACCGACGCCAAAAATCTCCCCATCGCCCTGGCACACCAAATCTTCGTTTTTAGCGTGTATTTTTAACGAAGAGCCCAATAGTGTCAAAACTTTACGTTCTTTAAAAATAGACCCATTAAAAAGATTAAAAAAATTTCGAATTATATCAAATTTGCTGAATTCTTGTGCTATTGTAATATTCAACAAACCATCATTGCCTTTCGGATTTTTGATTAACTGCATTCCCCCGCCCGTATATTTGCAAATACCAACTCCAAGCAAAAAGACTTTAGTTTCTATTTCTGCTTTTGAAGTCACAACTTTTAACGCAACATTTTTATATTTTGAAAAATTCATAATCGCACAAACTAAGTATGAAAGCTTTCCTAACCACTTATAATCCACAATTCTTTTTAACATAAACGAGTCAAAACCTACACCTGAATAGGTTACAAAATATCTGGTTTTTACCCCTGACCTATTGATTATTTTAGCCACCCCTACATCTTGTTCATTAATTGAGCCACTAATCAACACATCAACTGCCTTTATAACATTTGAGGGAATCTGTTTAGATTTTGCCCAATCGTTTCCCGTGCCTGAAGGTATTAACCCAAAGATCATTTTTTCTACAGGAATATTTTTTTGGATAGTTATTCCAGCAACAACCTTTTGCACAGTGCCATCTCCACCAATTGCTAAAATTTTGTTGTAACCAGCTAGCGTTGCTTCTTCTACGATTCTTATCTCATCCCCAGAACATTCCGTTGGCTCAATTCGATAATTTATTAAATTAGAGTTAAGCTTCTCTAAAACCAAATGAATAACCTTTGCTGTTTTTCCTGAGTTTGAAAAAGGGTTAGCTATTATAAACCATCCATCAAACATTTTGAGTTGGTTTTACGTGTAGAAGCCTGGTAAGCTTTATTGAGATATCAAGAAAAATAATTTTTGGGTTTCCGTTTCTTTCGATATCGGTAAAACCTTTTTGAATTTCATAGTAAAATTCTTCTATATTTTCTTCATGAACAAATGGCGCAAATTTTTCTAATATTAGACCATTTAAATATCTTTCTGAATTATTCACAACTTTGTAACCGTATAGAAAAGAGTCCCTAAAAACAACTGAGCAATAAGCCAAAAAATCTTTTTGCTCCTCCCGGGTTTTTTTGCTTATTTTTTCTGAAAATAGAATTAGGTCGTTAATGGCAGATTTATTGCCTTTTACTTTAAAAGCAGCCCTAACCCAATCTAAAAACAAAACCTCATATTCTGAAATAACATCTTGACTATCAGCACTTTGATTATTAATATAAACTTTTTGACACCTTGACGTTATTGTTGGTAGAAGCCTTCCTTCATTCTCACATATCAATATGAAAACTGTATTTTTAGGCGGCTCCTCGAAAAGCTTTAACAGCTTATTTGAGGCACTTAAATTCATTTTTTCAGCCATCCAAATTAGAAATATTTTCACCCCTCCTTCATAAGACTTCAGCGACGCTATTCTTGAAATTTCTTCAGCCTCATCCTTATTGATCGCCGCCTGCTTATTACCTAGTCCTATTTTGCTATACCAGTCTACTAAACTTATTTTTGTATCATCACTTACAAGTTCTCTCCACTTTTCAATAAAGTCTTTTGAGCTTGCTTTTGTCTTAACCTCGCTAGTTGTGTTAACTGGATAAAAATAGTGTACGTCAGGATTTGTTAACGTCTTTAGTTTTTCTAGAGCAAGTCGTTGTTGTGGGATATCCATTCCTGCGAAAGGACTTCTTATGATATCCTTAACCAGATCAAAACCCGCACCTAAAACATCGGAATTAGCTTTTCCAACCAATAAATAGGTGTTTGCAACCCTTCCTTTTTTTACAGATTTTTTTAACGTATTTAACTGAATTTGCTCCATCTAATTAGATTAAAAACAAAGATAAAGAATTATATTTGACACGTATATTTTCATAATGAAATCAATTAATGAAATTTCTTTTAACGGAAAAAAGGTTTTTTATAAGGGTCGACTTTAATGTTCCTTTTAATGATGATGGAGAGATAACAGACAACTCTAGAATTGTTGGCGCACTGCCAACAATTAAACATGTTTTATTAAATGGCGGAGCATGTATCCTAGGATCTCATCTAGGTAGGCCAGACGGAAAAAAACTCGAACTATCAATGAGAAAAATAATTCCTGAGCTAAAAAAACTATTAGATAAAGACGTGACATTTTTAGAAGACTCTATAGGCAGTCATACTAAAGAAATATGTTCGAATCTAAAAAATGGTCAGATAGTTCTTTTAGAAAACCTTAGGTTTTATAAAGAGGAAACAATGGCAGACATTGGTTTTGCTAAAGAGCTTTCAGACTTAGCAGACATATATATTAATGATGCCTATGGAACTACTCACAGAGAGCACGCCTCAACAGCAACAATTGCTCAATTCTTTGGTGAAAAAGTGCCAGGTATGCTTTTAGAGAAAGAAATAAAGAGTTTAAAAAAATTAATGGACAAACCTAAAAAACCTGTGACCGCCATAATTGGCGGGGCTAAAGTTTCTTCCAAAATTTCTGTAATTGCAAACATACTAGGTTTTGTGGACAACCTTATCATTGGTGGCGGCATGGCATATACATTTATTAAAAATAATGGGGGTAGAATAGGGGACTCAATTTTTGAGGCCGACAGACTCAAAGACTGTAGTGAGATTTTATCTAAAGCAAAACTTGAAAACGTTAATGTTTTTTTACCAGAAGACATACTGTGCTCAAATGAATTCTCAGATTCTGGTTTACAAAAAGTGACAGATATTTATGAAGTACCTGAAGGATGGCAGGGCTTAGATATTGGACCAAAGACAATGGCTAAATTTGAACAAGTAATTCAAGGTAGTAGTACTATTTTATGGAACGGACCTATGGGTGTTTTTGAAATACCATCTTTTGAAAAAGGAACTCATACTATAGCAAAATCTGTGGCAAAAGCTACACAAAGTGGCGCCTATTCATTGATAGGAGGGGGTGACTCTGTTGCGGCAATTAAAAAGTTTGGCTTACAAAATAAAGTAAGCTTCATTAGTACAGGTGGAGGAGCAATGCTCGAAAGTCTAGAAGGAAAATTACTACCAGGCATTAAAGCTCTTTCGCAATAATACTTATGAAAATTAAACAACTATTATTAATTATTTTTCTACTTATAATCGAGCACAATTATTGCCAGGTTTATAGCTTTGAAAGTGATTTAATTGATTACAATCTTGATTCTGATACAATCAAAAATAGACTTGAACAGCTAGATGCAAAGACTCCTTTAGATCTATATTTTACCCCTGAGGTTGAAAAAAGAATAAAGAGATATATAAAATCAAGGGTAGGTTTTTACAAGGATAATATTGAAAAAATCAGCTTTTATCTTCCTCTTTTCGAAGAACACTTGCAGAATAATCAAATTCCGATAGAAATAAAATATCTTCCGATAATTGAGTCTAGGCTTGATCCAACTGCTGTTTCGAAAGTTGGCGCTACAGGTCTCTGGCAATTTATGTTTTACACCGCACTGGAAAATGGCCTGAAGATGAATAGTTATATAGATGAAAGAATGGACCCCTTAAAGTCTACTATAGCAGCAACGAAGTATTTGAAAAAACTCTATAAAATACATTCCGATTGGAATCTTGTTCTTGCTTCTTATAATGCAGGCCCAAGAACAATATCTAGAGCAAAAAAACAGTCAGGAGGACATACAAATTACTGGAACATAAGGCCATTTTTACCAATGGAAACAGCTAACTACGTTCCCTCATTTATCGCCACTATGTATATATTAGAGTATGCTGATGAGCATGGAATTGATTTGCCTATTTCAAAAAGGGCAATTTTAAAAACTGAAAAAGTCTTAATAAAAGAAAAATTTGCGTTTGAACATTTTTCTAAATTTTTTAACTATCCAATAGATTCAATAAAAGCATTAAACCCTTCTTATATTCATGAAATTATTCCTGGGCAAAATGCTAATTCAGTTAGGTTACCTATAAACTTAGCTGATAAACTAATTCAAAACGAAGATGAATTTTACATTTTTTCAAAAGCTGAATTTAATAAAAGGGAAAAACCTCTACCAGACCTATACTCAATAGATTCAAAACTTATATACAAAGTGAGGTATGGGGAATTTCTTGGAAAGATTGCAAGAAAATTTGGAGTTAAAATTGCGGATATTAAACGCTGGAATAATCTTAAAAACGACAACATAAAGGAAAACCAAAAACTAATTATATTTCCTAAAAGAATTCCCAAAAATTAATTATTGTAAATTGGTCTTATAGTTTTAAAAAATGAAACAAAAAGCATTGATTTTATTTTTTTTAGTCTTATTCTTATCATGTTCTGATAACAATGAA
>CABYIO010000030.1 GCA_902519075.1 uncultured Bacteroidota bacterium
CTACATGTGCCTTTCCAACAAGCATTTCTTCTAATGTTCCTGAGTATTGGTTTGGATCTGCATCGTTTTCTTGGATTGCGGGTGACAGTAATTCATCCTACAGTTGGAATGTTTACGAAGGAACAGATACTTCAGCCGCAGCTGTAGCTACTGGAACGACTACAAGTACAACTGATTCTGTTACTGGTTTATCATCAAATCAACTTTACACTTTCGTTCTTTCTGCCCAATGTAATAATAATGAAACTTCTAACTCTGCATCTAGAACATTTACAACTAATCATGTAATAATAGGAGCAACAAGTGAAGATTTTTCAGGCTACACTTTTGCAAATTATGCATACAGTGAAATGACTGCAGCAGGTTCTTGGTATGCTCCCAATCAAGACATGGACTTTATTTGTTTACAAGGAGGCTCATATGCTGACAGTTCTAGTTCTTTTTATATTGGGGCAAGTGCTGGGGGTACTGATGGTACTTCTGGTGACTATTTCTACGGAGGAAGCTACAACGGAACTGCAGGAAATTCATCTTACATACTCACTCCATACTTGGATGTCACTTCTATGACTTATCCTAGAATTGCGATTGATTATCACATGCACAATGATTCCGGATATGCTTCTTCAGTTGGTGACTTAACAGTGACTGTAATGGAATCTGATGGTACTGAAACTGATGTGATATCCCTAAGTGGGTCTCAGCAGGATGGATTATCTAGTGCATGGCAGACAGCATATGGTGACCTGAGCTCATTCATGTCAGAGGAAATCCGAATTAAAATTACAGCAACTTATGGAGGTGCGGTAAATTTTGATGATTTTACAGTTGAGGAAAGACCATCAGGACAATGGACAGGAACTGTTGACTCAGACTGGAGTGATGCATCAAACTGGCAAGATGGTAATGTTCCTGATTCAGAAACAAGCGTTTCTATACCATCGTCAACCCCAAATCAACCTAAGATATTTTCTAATTATGATCCTGTAATTTATAATCTAAATATTGATACAAATTCTAATTTAGAAATCAATGAGAATGGATCTTTAACTATTCTGAAAGATTTAACCAATAACGGTACCGTTAATGTAAATTCGTCTTCTATTCTTTCTATTTCGGGTGAATTTAGAAACATAGGGTCGGTATCTGTCAATGGAGATTTAATTATTCAGTAATCCCTTAGTAATAATGTACAAATATTTTTAAATGAATCATATTTATATACTTAATGTTTTTTTTGTAATTTTGGTATAGATTTTACAGAATGGATATAATTAGGTGGATTAAAAAAAATAATTTTAAAGGTATTGATGATGATTTTGCTTATGATCTGAAAAAACTTTCTGATTTCAATGAAGAAAAGCAAAAACTAATTAATAAAATCAAATCTTATAAGATCACTTTAAGATCCTTAAAAGAAAGTTTAGATAATGTTAACACTGAAATCTCTAAAGCAAATAAAAAAGCTCTGAAATCATTAAAAGCTTTACCTATAATCTCAATCGGTTTTGACTCAAGGTCCTCAACTTATATTTGTATAGTTAAGTATAAAAAAGCTACTAAATCATTTTATTTAGGAAATGAGTCTAAACTAAAATCAAAACTACAACAGTTTTATTTAGATGATTTAAATACAAAAAAAATAGATTATGTAAAGGATGAAGTAAAAATGATAGTTTCAAATGTAATTTCAGATTTTATAAACACTAGGTCCAAAAATATTTTTACAGAATCTCCTAAGCTAAACTTCACAAATGTACTAGACAAATACTACGAAAGTAATCTATGGGAGCACTGGAGAAACATCTAATTACAAATATTTAATTATCTATACTAAATTTATATTACATTAAAAAGTATAGATTTATTTATTCATTAAGTTCTCTATTTCTTCAATTTCTATAGGAATATCTTTCATTAAATTAATCGGTTCTCCACTGCTCTGTATCACCACATCATCTTCCAACCTTACACCAAACCCTTCATCTGGCAAATATATTCCTGGCTCTACAGTAAATACCATATTTTTAGTCATTGGCTCATCTAATAACCCATAATCATGTGTATCTAGACCCATATGATGCGACGTACCATGCATAAAGTATTTCTTATACGCTGGTTTTTCTTTTGATTCATTTTGAACATCAGATTTATCCAATAGTCCCAGTCCGAGAAGCTCTGATGTCATAAGTTTTCCAACCTCTATATGATATTCTTTCCAGTCTGCTCCAGGGATTAGCATTTTTGTTGCATCATTTTTAACTCTTAGTACAGCATTATATATATCTTTTTGTCTTTTTGAGTATCTACCTGAAACAGGAATTGTTCTGGTCATATCACTAGAATAATTAGCATACTCGGCTCCAACATCCATTAGTATTAGCTCACCCTCCTTACATTGTTTGTTATTGTCTATATAATGAAGAATATTTGCATTATTCCCTGACGCAATAATTGGTGTATATGCAAACTTTTTTGATCTGTATCTTAAAAATTCATGTATAAATTCTGCTTCAATTTCATACTCCCAAACACCATCTTTAACAAAATTCAAAACTCTTCTAAAACCTTTATTTGTTATATCGCAAGCTTTTTGAATAAGATCTAATTCAATTGTGTCTTTAATTGATCTAAAATGCTGAAGTATTGGATTACTTCTTTCTTTTAATTTATTTGGATATTTTCCTTCAAGCCATTTGTTAAACCTTTCTTCTCTAGTTTCCATTTCAATTTTAGCTCTGTAATGTTCATTATGATTAAAGTAAATAGTTTCACATTCATTCATTACTTTATCGATAATTTTTTCCATTTCATCTAACCAAATGACAGATTTAATTCCGCTGGTTTCGAAAGCTTGTTTTTTATTTAGTTTAGGTCCTTCCCACACAGCTATATGTTCATCAGTCTCTTTTAAAAAAAGTACTTCTGTTAATTTTTGGTCAGAGCAGCTGGGACATAACATTAAAACGCTTTCCTCTTGGTCGACACCACTTAAATAGAAAATATCACGATGTTGCTCAAAGGGAAGAGTTGAGTCTGCACTTACTGGATATATATCATTAGAATTAAAGAAAGCAATGCTATTGGGCTTCATTCTACTCAAAAAGTTTTTTCTGTTTTTGATGAATAATTTTGAATCTATTTTTTGATACTTCATTGACTTTAATTTAATTCTGTTTATCCAAAGATAATATTAAGTCATTTAAAGTATTAATTTTTTGTCTAAGAATCTAATGCTGCTTATTTTTGTGTTACAATTATAAATGATGAAGAACTTTATAGTTACCTCAATTGGAAAGAAAGTAGCGATGGCTATTTCAGCTATTTTTTTAATGATTTTTCTACTTCAGCATTTTCTCATTAATATAACGTCAGTTTTTAGTGAAGACATTTTTAATATGCTTTCACATTTTATGGGTACAAACTTCTTAGTGCAATTTATATTGCAACCTATATTAATATTTGGAGTCATTTTTCACTTTGTTATGGGCTTCTATTTAGAAACCCAAAACAGAAGAGCTACTAAATATGAGTACTACAAAGAAAGAGGTGGTGCTAACTCAACTTGGATGAGTAGAAATATGATATGGAGTGGATTAGTAGTTCTGTCATTTCTTGTTTTACATTTTATCGACTTTTGGATACCAGAAATTAATTACAAATATGTAGAGTTCTTGCCTGAAGATCCAAATAGATACTATGAAGAATTAGTTCATAAATTTGAAAATATGTGGAGAGTAGTATTTTATTGTATATCTTTTATATTGTTATCATTACACTTACTGCATGGTTTTTCATCTGCTTTAAAATCAATGGGTACTAATAAATCATACGCCTCTTCTATCAAAAACCTAAGCTATATTTATAGTATTGGTATTCCTCTGGGTTTCTGTTTTATAGCAATCTTTCATCATTTAACACATTAATTATTAAATTTAAAAAATATGTGTTACAAATGTGTTACACTACAATCATATTTAGTATATAAATAATTGAAAATTAAAGTGTTACAATGCGTGTTACAAATTAATTTAATTTTTTTATTATAAAATTCAATTATTTATTATTTTTGTTTAAAATTTAGAAATGTCAAAAAAGAAGCTAACATTCTCTTTGAACTATAGACGTCCCAAGTCTGAGTATAAAAGTTCCGACGAACTTATGATATGTATTAGATATTATCATAAGTGCTCTAAGACTAATAAAACAAAAATTATTAAAAAGAGTACAGGCGTAAAATGTAGGTTATCAGATTGGAATTCAGATTGGCATAAGTCATCTAGTAGAACTCCAGTTATGGATTCCGATCCTAATCACAAAAAGAAAAACAAATTATTAAAAGAGAAGGTAAAAACTTTTGATATTAATGAATTATTCATGAATATAAATAATGATTCTTTTTCAACATATATTAATTCCCATTTACCCAAAGGTGACTTAGATAAAAAATGGACAAACCATAAAAATACTATCAATTTAGTAAGCCCTGCCAATAAAAGAAATATCGATGTAATAGTTGTCGGTACCGGTCTTGCTGGTGGCTCTGCATGTGCAACCCTTGCTGAGCTTGGTTATAATGTAAAAGCATTCTGTTTTCAAGACTCTCCTAGAAGAGCACATTCAATTGCAGCTCAAGGAGGTATAAATGCTGCAAAAAATTACCAAGGTGATGGTGACTCTATTTATAGATTATTTTATGATACAGTGAAAGGCGGTGACTACCGCTCACGTGAAGAAAATGTTTACAGATTAGCTGAAGTTTCTGCAAATATTATTGATCAATGTGTAGCCCAAGGCGTGCCTTTTGCTAGAGATTATGGAGGTCTTTTGGATAACCGATCATTTGGTGGCGTATTGGTTTCAAGAACCTTTTACGCAAAAGGACAAACTGGTCAGCAGTTATTGCTAGGAGCATATTCAGCTATGAATCGACAGATAGCCCGAGGTAAAATTAAAATGTATAATAGACATGAAATGCTGGATGTCGTTTTGGTTGACGGTAAAGCAAGAGGTATAATCACAAGAAATCTTGTTAATGGTGAAATTGAAAGATACTCAGCACATGCAGTTGTGTTAGCAACTGGTGGTTATGGAAATGTTTTTTATTTATCTACAAATGCAATGGGAAGTAATGTTACAGCTGCGTGGAAAGCTCACAAAAGAGGAGCTTATTTTGCAAACCCCTGCTTTACACAAATTCATCCAACATGTATTCCTGTTTCTGGCGATCATCAATCTAAATTAACCTTGATGTCGGAATCTCTTAGAAATGATGGTCGTATTTGGGTCCCAAAAAACATAGACGATGTTGAAGAGATTAGAAACGGAAATCTAAAACCCACAGACATTAAAGAAGAAGATAGGGACTACTTTCTTGAAAGAAGATATCCAGCTTTTGGAAATTTAGTTCCAAGAGATGTAGCATCCAGAGCTGCTAAGGAAAGATGTGATGCAGGTTTTGGAGTTAATAAAACCGGTGAGGCAGTATATTTAGATTTTGCATCTTCTATAAGTAGATACGGAAAGGAGCAGGCCCTTGTAAATGGTGAGGATGAAAACAATGAAGAAATTATTGAAAAACTTGGGAAGGAAATAATCAAAAAGAAGTATGGAAATTTATTCCAGATGTATGAAAAAATAGTTGATCAAAATCCTTATGAAACGCCTATGATGATTTACCCAGCGGTTCATTATACAATGGGAGGTATATGGGTTGATTATAATTTAATGACTACAATTCCTGGATTATATGCTATTGGGGAGGCTAATTTTTCAGATCATGGAGCTAATAGGTTAGGCGCATCCGCTTTGATGCAAGGTCTTGCGGATGGATACTTTGTTTTACCATACACAATTGGAGACTATCTTTCAGATGAAATATCAACTGGGCCAATTGCAAATGATACTGAGGAATTTATCATTGCCGAAAAAGAAGCTAAAGAAAAGTTAGACACACTAATAAATAATAAAGGGTCAAAATCAGTTGATTACTTTCATAAAAAACTTGGTAAAATCATGTGGAATAAGTGTGGAATGGCTAGAAACAAAAAAGATTTAGAATTTGCAATTTCTGAAATTTCAAAATTGAGAAAAGAATTTTGGAAAGAAGTTAAAGTCCCAGGTGATCAAAATGAGTTTAATGAAGAATTAGCAAAAGCTGGTAGAGTAGCTGACTTTTTAGAGCTTGGTGAGCTTTTTGCTAAAGATGCCTTGGAGAGAAAGGAATCTTGTGGCGGTCACTTTAGAGAAGAATATCAAACAAAAGAAGGTGAAGCAACAAGAAAAAAAGAATACCAATTTGTTTCTGCTTGGGAATATGTTGGAGAGCCTAAAGATGCAATACTTCACAAAGAAAAACTTGAATATAAAAATATTGAGGTTAAGGAAAGAAGTTATAAATAATTAGAAAATGAAATTGACTTTAAAAATTTGGCGACAAAAAAACTTTAAGACTAAGGGGCTGATTGTTAATTATGAGATTGATAATATTTCGCCTGACATGTCATTTCTTGAGATGTTGGATGTTTTGAATGCTGATTTAATTTCAAAAGATGAAGATCCTGTGTCTTTTGATCACGATTGTCGAGAAGGTATTTGTGGTTCATGTTCATTATTTATAAATGGTCAAGCCCACGGACCAGATAGAAGAATAACTACATGTCAGCTTCATATGAGAAAGTTTAAAGACGGAGACACTATATTTATAGAGCCTTTTAGAGCTAAGGCATTTCCTGTAATTAAAGACTTAGTTGTTGATAGAACTGCTTTTGATAGAATACAACAGTCTGGTGGATATATCTCTGTTAATACATCTGGTAATACCCAAGATGCTAATTCAATTCCCATTAACAAAGATGACGCGGATGATGCATTTGACGCAGCTACATGTATTGGTTGTGGCGCATGTGTTGCTACATGTAAAAATTCATCAGCCATGTTATTTGTTGGCGCTAAGGTTTCACAATATTCGCTATTGCCTCAGGGCCAAACAGAGGCCTCCAGAAGAGTGATCAATATGGTTAATCAAATGGATCTTGAAGGATTTGGAAATTGTTCGAATACTGGAGCTTGTGAGGTTGAATGCCCTAAGGGGATATCACTAGATAATATTGCTAGGATGAATAGAGAGCTTATGAAAGCCTCAATAAAAAAGTAAATTATTTTAGTATAAACTCCTGAACCAAATCCCATCCTGCTCTTACATCAATTTCATCAGGATAATAAATAACTTTTTCGGGATTAGTTCTGAACAGGAAATCTCCTGAATCGTATTTTTGATTTTTATTTTCATCAAAAATAATTCTGATATAATATTTACCAGAATCAATATTATTAAAATCTATTGTTGAATTATTTGTTTCGTAGGCTTCATATTTAGCTTCTCCATTTGCATTTACAAGCTCTACAATTACTGGGAATTTAGCATTTATAAGATTCAATCTTAAGTTTCCATAGTCATTGTAGGTTCTTGTTTTTATTTTATAGAATAAACTGTCATTTTCATTCTCATAAAAATCAGTTAATGCACCAGGTAATAATCCGATACCATACTCTTGCTCCTCATCTTTTTCAAAAATAAAATTGTATTGATTTTTTATTGAATCAAGTTTTACTTTAAAATCAATATTTAAAGAATCTTTGTCTAAGATTGTAATTTTATTTTTATCAATTTTCTGAAATGGCAAGTTAGCTTCTATGATAAAGTTTTCGTTAAACTTTAATGTCTTATTTTGTTCAGATTTAATTACTAATGAATCATTTTCTTTATTTCTCAAATTGACCTGCAATGTGTCTGAAAATTTATCGTTAAAAACATTAAAAACAATTGAGTCAAGTTTTTGATCAGTTTTTACCCAATAGATAAGACTATCAGATTTTTTTTCTCGAGTTATTCTGCTAGAATATTTCAGGGAATCTGTATTAATAATTTTTATTGAAAAGGGTTCATATTCTCCCTCGTAACCAAAAGCAAAAGATCTATTTGTTTTTTGTTTTGGTTTACCAATTTTTAACTCCAATTTCTCCTTGAATATTTTAAGATTTGCTATACTGTCTTTGGGTAATTCAATGTAATCTTCAATAAATCCAATTTTATCAACTTTACTTTGAAAAGTATAGTCCTTATTTTCTTCCTCTAGTGCTATAATTAGATATTTTCCTTCTTTAATATTTTGAATTAAAAATTGATTTGTTGAGTCTATTACTTTACCAACATGTTTAGGCTTTTCTTTATATATGATTGAGTCTGTAAATAACGAATCAACTTCGTATAAAAGCACATTTATATTTTCACTTATTTCACGATTAAATGCATCAACAACAGATCCCTTAACACTTAGCGAATCTATATAGTCACCTGTTGAAAATACATATCTGTAATTACTCAACGGGTTTTTTTCATTGTTGTCTTCAATACTTTCTCCAAATTGAAAACTATAAGTAGTATTTTCTCTTAATGAATCAAACTCAGAAATAGTTAAAATTTTACTTGCAGACCCCATAGGCATCATTAATGGCTGGGGTTCTATTGGGGGAGAAATAATCAGTTCTTTTTGAATATTACTTAATCTGATATATTCATCGAAGATAATTTCAATTTCCTCAGCTTTGAAATTAGTCGAAAAATTCTCAGGTGAGGATTTTAAAACCACAGGTGGTTCCATGTCAATCTCTCCACCAGTCGGATTGCCTCTGTTTGCACATCCTAGGATTAATAATACTGCCAATAATGAAACTCTTATTTTAATCATCTTAGATTCTTATATACAAAGAAACGTATAATTTTAAAAAAAGCATTCCTTTGTTAAATGCGTTTTATATTTTTGCATCATGAGTACTAACCAAGACAATTTCAAAAAAATTATTTCTCACGCCAAAGAATATGGTTTTATTTTTCAAAGTAGTGAGATTTATGATGGATTGAGTGCAGTTTATGATTATGCACAGAATGGTGTTGAGTTAAAAAATAATTTAAAGAAATATTGGTGGGCTTCTATGGTTCAAATGAATGATAATATTGTTGGTTTGGATTCATCAATTCTTATGCATCCAACCGCTTGGAAAGCTTCAGGCCATGTAGATGCATTTAATGACCCACTTATTGATAACAAAGACTCTAAATTAAGATACAGAGCTGATGTCTTAATTGAAGATTATATAGCAAAAGTTCAATCAAAAATCAATAAAGAAATTGACAAGGCTAAGAAAAGATTTGGAGATGCTTTTGATGAAGATGAATTCAGAAAAACAAACGCACGCGTATTAGACAATCAAAAAAAAATAGACAATACAATTTCAGTGATGAAAAAATGTTTTGATGATGATGATTTGGTTTCATTAAAGAAATTAATTGATGACCTTGGAATTGTTGATCCTGTGTCGGGATCAAAAAATTGGACTGACATAAAACAATTCAATTTAATGTTTTCTACAAGCATTGGTGCAAGTTCTGAATCTTCATCTGAAATATATTTAAGACCTGAAACAGCTCAGGGAATCTTTGTTAACTTTCTAAATGTTCAAAAAAGCTCAAGAAAAAAAATACCTTTTGGAATTGCTCAAATTGGAAAGGCATTTAGAAATGAAATCATAGCTAGACAGTTCATATTTAGAATGAGAGAATTTGAACAAATGGAAATGCAATTTTTTGTTAAACCAGGCTCACAATCTAAATGGTATGAATCATGGAAGGAGAATCGAATGAAATGGCATAAGGCTTTGGGTCTAGGTGATGAAAATTATAGATTTCATGATCACGATAAATTAGCACATTATGCAGATGCTGCTTGTGATATTGAGTTTAATTTCCCATTTGGATTTAAAGAGCTTGAAGGAATTCATTCAAGAACAGATTTTGATTTAACCCAGCATGAAGAGTACTCAGGAAAAAAACTTAGATATTTCGACCCTGAGATAAATGAAAGCTATGTGCCATATGTTGTAGAAACTTCTATTGGATTAGACAGAATGTTTCTTGCTGTATTAGCTTCATCGTTCAAAGAAGAAGAATTAAATGACAATAGCACCAGAATTGTCTTAAAGATTCCAGGCTTCTTGTCCACATATAAATTGGCAATTTTACCACTTGTAAAAAAAGATGGACTATCAGAATATGCTAAGAAAATTTATGATGACTTAAAAGTTCATTTTAATATTGCTTATGATGAAAAAGATGCTGTCGGAAGAAGATATAGAAGACAAGATGCAATAGGAACTCCAGTTTGTCTTACTGTAGATCACGATTCGATTAAAGATGACTCTGTAACCTTAAGATTCAGAGATTCCATGGACCAAATAAGGGTTAAAGTTTCAGATGTAAAAAATGAGATCGATAATAGAATAAATATCTCTAATTGGCTTTCATAAATTCTTATCCTTAGATATTTTATTTATTTGATTAAAAGCATTAAATTGCTGCCTCTTGAATTTTAACCCATTAATGTTGATATGAAAAAACTTTACTCTGTAATTTTAATATTTTTTGTTTTTATTGCCTTTTCAAATGATGCAATATCCCAAACAAAATACCCTCCAATACCTGAAAAACCGGATACATTTAAGGTAACAAAAACCATAAATCTTGAATATAAATATGTTCCTAGCATAAAAGAACAAATTGAAAATGGAACTTTCATTCCCGCAGATCCAAACGAATTTAAAAGACAAGGCCCACCTAAAAGAATGAGAGCTAATAAAGTTGTTCCCGGGAAAGGTTTACCTGCTGGAAATGATCCTTTGGTAGATTTAGAAAAAAGTAGCCCGAAAAAACAAACTAGAGATCCAATACTTACCTTTCAATCAACAACACAAACAGCAACTCCAGGAGATCCTACTGGTGAAGTAGGTAGAGATTATTACCTAGCATCTTGGAACTCATCATTTAGGTTCTTTAATTTAGATGGATCGCCAGCAACACCTGCTGCAAGCCTTTCATCACTTTTTGGACCAAATGAGTCAGGTGACCCAATTGTTCTGTATGATGGCGAAGCTGATAGATATGTTATTTCTTCAATGGGAAGTAGTTCATTAAATTTTGCTGTTTCAGTTACAAACGATCCAGTTAATGATGGTTGGCATGTTTATAATGCTGCAAGTAATCAATTTCCAACTCAAGGTTTTCCGGATTATCCAAAATATTCAATTTGGTCTGACGGATATTATTGTACCACTAACCAGAGCGGAGATAATTTATTTATTCTTGAACGTGAAAAGATATTAAATGGTGATACAACAGCATCCTTACAGTCTTTTGACACTCCCTCAATGGCTACAAGTGGATTTGCATCAGCTCAAATTTTAGACATTGTTGATGACAATCACCCTGAGGCAGGAAATGCAACTTTAGTATATCTTCAAGATGATTCTTGGGGTGGGGTTTCATATGACCATATAAAACTTTGGACAGTTAATGTTGATTGGGATAACCCAGCAAACTCTTCAATTTCCAATCCAACTGAATTAGCAACAACTGCATTTAACAGTGTATTTGATGGAGGAGGTTTTAGTAATTTACAGCAACCTTCAGGTCCAGATATTGATGCCGTTCAGGCAACTATAATGAATCAAGCTCAATTTAGAAAATTTGCAACTCACAATTCAGCTGTGTTTAATTTTGTAGTTAACACAACTTCATCAGGAGAACTTGCTGGAGTAAGATGGTATGAATTAAGACAGAATGGAGATGGACAACCATGGAGTATTTATCAAGAAGGTACTTATACTGCACCTGACGGAAGGCATGCTTTTATGGCAAGTATGTCATTGGATTTACAAGGTAATATTGGAATGGCATATTCTTCACTTAGTACATCTGAATCAGTTTCGTTAAGATACACTGGAAGATACGCAGCAGACCCACTTGGCGAAATGACGCTAGAGGAAGGATTGATCGCACAAAGTACAGGAAATAGTACTAATTTAAGATATGCCGATTATGCTCACTTAAGTGTTGATCCGATTAACGACAAGCAATTTTGGCATGTTGGTGAATATTTCTCACCAGGTAGAAGCCATATGGTTGGTGTGTTTCAAATTGCTGCCGATGCAGCATATGATGCTGGTGTAGTTAGTGTTGACTCACCCGTTACTGGAACATTAACTGAAACAGAAACTGTTTCAGTTTCAATTTTTAATTATGGAGAAAATGACATATCAAATTTTGATGTATCCTATCAGGTTGATAGTGGTGCGGTTGTAACAGAAACTTATACTGGTTCTATTTCAACTGGTGAAACGGTACAACACACTTTTTCAACTACTTTTGACATGTCAACTGTTGGTACAACATACGCAGTTCTTGCTTATACAACATTAACTGATGACGAAAATGCTGCGAATAACGGTGTAACGGTTGACATTACACATTTGAATCCAAATGATATTGGTGTGTCAGAGATTACTTCTCCAAGTTCTGGAGAACTTTTATCCAACGCTGAGCCTGTTACTGTTACTATAACAAATTATGGTGGAGCTACTCAATATGACTTTGATGTTACTTTTGAGCTTAACGGAGAAACTGTTACTGAAACAGTTCCTGGTCCACTAGAAGGAAACAGTTCAATGGAATATACATTTACTCAAACAGTAGATGTTTCTGTATTTGGAACTTATACTATTACTGTATACACGTCGCTTGATGTTGATTCAGATACATCAAATGATTCTTCTACATCAGATATTACTAATATTAATTGTGCTCCTTCAATGGATTGTTCATTTGCTGATGGGTTCCAATTATTCCAGATTGGAGATATTAATAATGAATCAGGTTGTGAAGGATACGGAGACTTTACCGATCAATCAACTGATGTTGAATTAGGAGAAACTTATGATGTTACTATGACCACTGGATATGGTGATCAATACGTTAGAATATGGATTGATTATAATGATGACTTTAACTTTACATTAGATGAATTAATCCTTGATAATTATGTTATTGCCTTTGGTTCTGCAGGAGGATCTTATACTGAAACTACACAAGTAACGATTCCGGCAGATGCAACACTTGGTCAGCATTTAATGAGAGCTAAGACAAACTGGCAAGCAGGTGTTCCTGACGATGCATGTGAACTTACAACTTATGGTGAAACTGAGGATTATATGATCAATATACTCCCAGCTGCAGCTTATGATATTGGAGTTACTAATATCACAAATCCTGTAACAGGTACGTTGTCAAACTCAGAAACCATTACAATTGAGATTTTCAACTATGGAGAAAATGATGTGAGTAATTTTGAAGTATCTTACTCTGTTAATGGTGGTGCTGAAGTTGTTGAGACTTATACTGCAACTTTAGGCTCTGGTGAGACCGGAGAGTATAGTTTTGCAGCAACAGCTGACATGTCAACGGTTGAAGCATACTATACAATAGTTGCATCAGTAAACTTAGACGGAGATGAAGATGCAGAGAATGATTCTTATGAAGTTGAAATTCAATATTTGATTGATTATGATTTAGGTGTTTCTGGAATTGCTTCCCCAATTTCTGGCATTCTATTGTCTAACTCAGAACAAGTAGTAGTTGCTATAACTAATTATGGTGGAGCAACAGCTTCAGACTTTGATATAACTTTTGAATTTAATGGTGAAACTGTTACTGAGACAGTTGCGGGACCACTTCCAGGAAATAGTTCAATGAGTTATACATTTAATCAAACAGTTGATTTATCAATCCCAGGAAGTTATGTAATTACAGTTTATACTTCATTAGCAGGAGATGATGTTCCATCTAATGACTCAGCAAGTGTTGAAGTTGTGAATTCAAATTGTGCTCCGTCGATGAACTGCGCAGTTGGTGATGGTTTAACATTATTCCAGTTATTAGATATTGACAACCCGTCTGGATGTGAGGGTTATGGAGACTTCACTGATCAAATTACAAATGTTGAACAGGGCGGT
>CABYIO010000031.1 GCA_902519075.1 uncultured Bacteroidota bacterium
ATAAATTGGGAGCAGTGCAATCGCGCCTCCAAACAAAACAGCAACCATATCCAAGGTCAAAGCAACCAAAATAGCTTTTGTTTTGTATACAAAATTTAAACCTGCCTTCAAGCTTTGGAAAATTGGCTCGCCAATTTTTGGATTTAAAATAGGTTTCTTTTTTATAAACCCAATTAATAAAAGTCCGATTATAATTGTGGCAAGAACAATTCCCATAGAATTATGAACCCCAATCCATGCAATAGAAAACCCTGCAAATGCTGGTCCTAATACCACTGCTAATTGCCATGTTGAACTACTCCAAGTAGCTGCATTTGGATAAACTCTTTTTGGAACAATTAAAGCTACCAAAGAAAAAATTGTAGGGCCAATAAACGCTCGTATAAATCCTCCCAAAAACACCAATATATATATACCAATTAGGATTTGAGAATTTTCATAATTGCCATAAACATAAGGGCTGGTAATGAAATAATAGCCAATTGCAACTAATAAAAAGGCTATAATACACTGAAAAAATAGCATCTTCTTTTCTCGTTGATCAACAATGTGTCCTGCAAAAAGCGCTGTTGAGATAGCGGGGATAACTTCTACTAGCCCAATAAGCCCTAATGATAACGGATCTTTTGTTAAACTATAGACTTCCCACTCAACTATAATAAACTGCATTGACCATCCAAATACAAGAATGAATCTTATGACAAGAAAAAAATTAAATTCCTTGAATCTTAATGCTGCATACGGGTCTAATTTTTCTTCCAAACTATTTGCTTAATTCTTTTGCTTGATCAATCAAAAATTCTGCCTCTTTTTGCATATCTGGCAACTTTAAATGGACGTAATCAGCGTAGTTTGGGTGTAAAACCAGTAAGTTCATTGAGCTTATTTTCTTTTGATAGTATTTTTCAATTATAGACTTGTAAACGTTTTGTTGTAGTGCATATCTATTAAAACTGTTATCAGCTATATGAGATAAACCGCTATACCCAAAATTAAAATCCTTTAGAACTGGCTGATTGTTGTGATCGACTAATTTTGATGTTCTTTTCCAATCAAAAATGAATAGGTCGCCATTTTCTTTTTCATAAACCATGTCAACAGTGCCTGCAAGTGAAAGATATTCGTCATATATTCTCCACTCTGTCCTATAAGGTTTTAGTCTTTTATATTTATTGTGAAAATTTTTAAAGTATTGAAACTCAGGCGGATATTCATTGTGAAATTTGGAGTTATAAAAGTCTTCAATCTTCTCATGTAATATAGTTCCTTTTGATGCTGCATCAATTCTCTTTTTTTCCCAACCATCTAAAATTTGTTTTATGACTGACTCAAGTATTTCAGAATCATATTCAATATGGTCCTGAGCTAGTTTTTCTTTTGCCTTTCTTTCTGCCCAATAAGCTTTGTCAAATTTTGGGAAAAACCTATCAATTATTTCTGTGACCGAAAATTTAATCTTTTTGCCGTCTACAAAATAGTCATGATTAGCTTCATCAAAACTAATCCTATCATCATTTATATGTCTATGGGCTTCGGCTAACAATTTTAATTATACTTTATTTCAATGTTTACTTTGGAAAACCTTCTGAACATTTCCATTACTCCGCAGTACCTTGTGACTGATAAATCAACGGATTTTTGAATTTTCTCCTTATCCAAACCTTGTCCAAAAAAGTGATACTCAACTGTGACTTCATTATAATATCTTGGATGTTCATCCGTTAAAGACGCTGTAGTGTTTATTTTAAAATCATCTAATTCAACTCTCATTTTTTTTAGTATAGCAACAACATCTAGGCCTGAGCAAACAGCCAATGACCCAAGCATAATTGCTTTTGGGGAGGCTATTTTTTCTTCACCCGCAATGCTAGTTCCTAGAATTGTTGAAACACCATTGGGGTTGATGCATTCAAATTCTGTTGTTCCCTGTTTCCAATTTGTTATAACTTTATTTGTATCCATATTTTTTAGTTTGGGGAAAGGATAATCACAAACTCTCCTTTCGGTTTCTTTTTTTCAAAATGCTCAATTGAGTCTTTAACTGTTCCACGAAACGTTTCCTCATGGATTTTTGTAAGTTCTCTTGAAATACTTACACGACTTTCTTCTTTAAAATAAGCCGATAAGTCATTTAATGTTTTTAAAACCCTGTGAGGAGATTCATAGAAAACAACTGTCTTATTTTCATCTGCTAATTCCTTTAATCTCTTAGTTCTTCCCTTTTTTACGGGCAAGAAACCTTCAAATAGAAATCTATCGGAGGGCAGGCCTGAGTTTACTAATGCCGGAATAAATGCTGTTGCACCTGGAAGACATTCAATCTCTATTTTATTCTTTATACATTCACGAACCAATAAAAAACCGGGATCGGAAATCCCTGGAGTTCCTGCATCAGAGATTAGTGCAATTTCATAACCACTATTTAACTTATCAATTATCGCGATTAACTTTTTGTGTTCATTATGCATGTGATAAGACTCAGTGCTGTTTTTAATATTATAGTTTTTTAATAGTTTTGATGAAGTCCTGGTATCCTCAGCAAGAATTAGATCAACTGATTTAAGAGTTTCAATTGCTCGAAATGTGATGTCCCCTAAATTTCCTATTGGAGTTGGTACGATGAATAGCTTACTCATTTAAAAATCTTTAAATTAAATTTAACTTAGGTTAATATCAGCTTGTTTTTTACTAAATTTATTTGATTCAATTTTAAGAACCTATTAAGCTATCAACTTTTTTAAATTTACAAAATGTTTCTTGAAAATACTTTAAACTTTAATAAACAAACTGGATGGATTGAGGTTGTTTGTGGTTCAATGTTTTCTGGAAAAACTGAAGAGCTGATTAGGCGGATTCGTAGGGCTCAATATGCAAACTTGGGGGTTATTATTTTTAAACCAATGGTTGATACTAGAGATAAAAAAGATACTGTGGTGTCACACGATGATACAGTTGTTGAGTGTAAAACAATAAAGAAATCTGAAGAAATATATAAAAGAGTCAAAGAGTGTAAAGTTGTAGGAATTGATGAAGCGCAATTTTTCGATGACGGAATTGTTGAAGTTTGTAATACGCTTGCTAATCAAGGTGTGAGAGTTATCGTGGCGGGATTGGATATGGATTACAAAGGAGTTCCGTTTAAAAATATGGCTAATCTTATGGCAACAGCCGAGTATGTCACCAAAGTACATGCGATATGTCCAAAAACCGGAGGGCTAGCTCAATATAGTTACAGAAAAACACAAAGTAAAAAAAGAATTCTACTTGGAAAAGGAGATGAATATATGCCTCTAAGTCGAGCAGCATACGTTAAAAAATCCGATAAGAAAAAAAATAAAGATTGAAAAAAACCGTATTAGAAATTGATCTTAAGGCTCTTGAGCACAACTTCAATATAATTTCTTCTAAACTAAATTCTAAAACTAAATTCATGGCTATTGTGAAGGCCAATGGTTATGGATCTAACGGGACAGAGGTTGCAAAAAGGTTGGCGGCCATGGGGGTTGACTATTTTGCTGTTGCATTTGCACTTGAAGGCATTGCACTAAGAAAGTCTGGGATTAAAACACCGATATTGGTACTGCTTCCTCAGGTTGAATCCATTAAAGAAATTGTAAAATATGATTTGGAGCCCAGCCTCTACTCCTTTTATTTTCTTGAAAACTTTATTGATCATTTAAGCTCTAATGAAATAAGAAATTATCCCTGTCATTTAAAAATAAATACCGGCCTAAATAGAGTTGGCTTTAATGAAAAGGAAGCTAAAAGAGCGGTCAATAAAATTAAGAATAGCGATTCTATTCAGCTAGCTGGTGTCTATTCTCATTTGGCTGCAACTGATGATTTACATCAGTCAAAATTTACATTGTCACAGATAAATTTATTTAAAAAAATATCCTCTGATGTGAAATCTAAACTTTCATGTAACCCTATTCTTCATATGTCGAACACTTCTGCAATTTATAATTATCCTGAATGCGAATTTGATATGGTACGATCAGGAATCGGTCTATATGGATATAACAATGAACTTAATAAAGAGTTGCGACCAGTTCATACACTAAGATCTATAATCGCTCAAATAATTAACGCTAAAATGGGAGATTCAATTGGTTATAATCGCGCCTTTATTTGTGAGGAGAAAACAAAAGTTGGGGTTATTCCTCTTGGACATGCCGATGGAATTAGTAGATTATTCTCAAGTAATGCTTATATCATTGTCAATGGAAAAAAAGCCAAAGTATTAGGTAATATATGTATGGATGTTTTTATGGTGAATCTAAACGGTATCGATGTGCATGAGGGTCATGAAGTAGTGATATTTGATAGAAATAACAATGCTGAAGATTATGCAAAGTCTGTGGGAACTATTTCCTATGAAATTCTGACAAATTTGTCAGAAAGGATTGAAAGAAAAATTATCGGATAACATACCCAGGAATTTATTTGATTTGATTTTTGTAGCTTTAGGCTCATTTGCGGTGCAAAAAATACATAGTATTTTGCGACAAATTATGTTTATGTTGGACAGATTAAAACCCATTTTAATAAAACTTTTTTTATGCTTTATTCTTGTTAATTATAGCTGTAATGATGAACCTTATGTTTTGGTGGAATTTTCACCTGTAAATTATAGTCTTGCTGATATGCCTTACGATAATTTGTCTGAATACAATTTTTTCGAAGGAGAAATCAAAGACCTAACCCCTGTATATGGTGTGATTCCTTATGAATTAATTAGCTCTTTATTTACAGATTACTCTATTAAAAACAGGTTTCTTTGGATGCCTGATGGTAAAACTGCTGAATATGTTTCAAGCTCAAGTGTATTTGACTTTCCTGTTGGTACCATTTTAATCAAAAACTTTTCTTATGACAACATATTACCTGATTTATCAAGTAAGAATATTGAAACAAGGCTTATGATAAAGAAGGATAGTGGTTGGATATTCGCTGACTATATTTGGAATGAGGATCAAACTGAGGCAGAATTCAGTTTAGACGGAAGTTTGGTAGATATCACTTGGCTACAAAACGGTATTGAAAAAACTGCTAATTATAGGATTCCAAGTGCAAGTGAATGCTTAACTTGTCATAAAATGTCTGATGTGGCTATTCCTAATGGTGTGAAGCCCAGAAATATAAACAAGGCTCTTGAATACAGCTCTCATTCAATGAATCAACTTGATAAGTGGATGGAAATGGGTTATTTAAACACCTACCCAGATGATTTGGAGTCTGTTGCAAATTGGAAAGACTTATCTGAACCATTAGAAAATAGGGTGCGGTCTTACATAGATATAAATTGTGCACATTGTCACTCTGATAATACTCACTGTGAATATAGACCGATAAGGCTTAGCTATGAGGCAACACAGGATCTGGCAAATATGGGTGTTTGTCTAACTCCTGATACCAATCTTGGAAATGGGACTGATATGATAATTAACCCTGGAAATATTAATAGGTCTGTTCTGCATTTTAGAATGACCAGCAACGAAGAACAATATAGAATGCCATTAATTGGTAGAAGTATCGTACATGATGAAGCAATTGCTATGATTGAAGAATGGATTACCTCACTAAATGATGACTGTAACTAAATTAACAACAATATGAAAAAAATAATACTATTTATAACGCTTTTAATGATTTACTCTGCTGAAATGTTTTCTCAATCAGGTAATTCATGTGAAGATGCAATTGCAATAACCGCTGGGACTTATAATGTTGACGGAATAAACGGAGAAACCTTTGGTTCAAACTGTAGTGAATATGATGCGTCTAACGGAGAACTGGAGTGGTATTCTTACACCGCTACACAAGATTTTTTGGTTACAATTTCAACTGATTATGCAGTTAATGATGATCTGGATACGCGATTTCATGTTTACGGTGGTTCTTGTCAGGATCTTCAATGTGTAGCAGGGGATGATGATAGCGGGGATGGATATCTTTCTTATGGTTCTTTTTATGTCTATACAGGAAACACTTATTATATTGCCTGGGATGATAGATGGGGTACTGAAACTTTTGAATTCACCTTAGAAGAAAGTGATCCGCCGCCGCCACCTCCTTTTGAGTTTACATCAATAAATGTAAATTCTGTAGGGTCTGAAAGAGGTTTAGTTGACATGAACGGTGATGGTCTTGATGATTTAGTTTCTATTCAGGCTAGTAATGTTAATTTATTGGTTCAGACCGAGGGCGGATTTGAAGAAATAAATATTTCAACTGATCAGGCTGATTACACTCCATCTTGGAGTATGGCAGCAGCAGATTTTGATAGAAATGGATACACAGATCTCTTATATGGTGGTGGAAGTGGAGTCACTTTTATGCAAGCTAATGATGACGGAAACGGGTTTACTGAAATTTCAGGAAATGAGTATGTGTTTTCTCAAAGATCTAATTTTGTTGATATAAATAATGATGGACACCTAGACGCTTTCGTCTGCCACGATGTACAACCAACTGTATACTACATTAACGATGGTGATGGAAATTTACAATTCTTTCAAGGGCCAAGTGAAGATGGTATCGTTTCAGGAGTTGGAGGCGTGGCTTATGAGCTATCGCCATATCCCGGAGAGCAAGAAGGAGGAAACTATGGGTCTGTTTGGATTGATTTTGATAATGATAGAGACATCGATTTGTTTATTGCTAAATGCCGAGGAGGAAATATTCAGTGGAAATATAATGAGCTTTGGAGAAATAACGGTGATGGGACATTTTCTAATATTGCAGATGTCACCGGTTATTATAGTGGGTTTTACCCAGATGGTGGACATGACAACAGCTCAAATTTAGGTGACCCTGTACAAACTTGGTCTTCTGCTTGGGGTGACTTTGACAATGATGGCTATTTAGACGTTTATGTTGGTGCAAGCGCAACTGGAGATGGTGCCCATAAACTCATGCAAAATAATGGCGACGGAACATTTGTTGATAGAACAGCCGGTTCAGGTGTTGAAGATGCGCCATATGGAATTGAAAATGATTCTGGTGATTTTAATAACGATGGATATATAGATATTCTTTCAAATGGAAGTATTCTTTTAAATAATGGAGATTTTACGTTTACTCAATATGATGCAGGCGTTCCTGGTCCGGGTGCAATTGGAGACGCAAATAATGATGGCTTCTTGGATGTTTTCAATGGAAATAACTTATATCAAAATAATGACAATGGTAATAATTGGCTAAAGATTATTACAATTGGTACAACCTCAAATATTAACGGGATTGGTGCTAGAATTGAAATTTCTTCTCCGCAGGTTGGAACTCAAATAAGAGATGTTACAAGTGGCACTGGCTTTAGATACATGGGTAGTTTAAATACTTACTTTGGTTTAGGTCAAGACAGCAATATAACAACTCTTACCGTCTATTGGCCATCTGGAACAGTAGATATATTTAATAATGTCAGTGTGAATCAATCTTTAGAAATTACAGAGGGTGAGACGCTTAGTATTGAAATGTCTAGTTTAAACCAAATTACGGTTTTCCCAAATCCAGCTGATGATTATATTACAATCAAATCTGACTATAACTTAGATGATGCAATAATTAGCATGTTTGATTTAAGCGGGAGAAGGGTGTTAAATTATAAAAATACATCTGATGATGGTATAATAAATATTTCAAGCCTTAGTGCTGGTGAATATATCTTAAGAGTCATTACCTCAGAACAAGATATTTACTCAAAGAAAATTATCAAAAAATAAATCTAAATGAAAAAACTTGTTTCTCTTCTTTTTGTTTTTTTCACTTTGTTAATTTCCTGCTCTGAAGATGATACAAATTCTATAAATGATAATAACTCATCTGATAGCAGTGACAGCGGTGATGACAACAATGATTCATCTGCATTAGATATCACCGACTGGTCTATTAATACTCACAGCAATGAAGTCGATCCAAATTACACAGAAGTCTATGAAAATAATAATTCTGTTAGAAGGATTGATATTGTTTTTAATTCAGCTGATTGGAGTTTAATGCTTGAGAATATGTCTAGTTTATACGGGACCTTTGGGCAAGGTGGTGGAGGTGGTGGTCCAGGTTTTGCTGCCGAAAATCCGATTTTTAGGCCTGCAGATGTTTACTATAATGGAGTTCAGTGGTATAAGGTTGGTGCTAGATTTAAAGGTAATTCAAGTCTTGCTTTTTCTTGGAGGAATGGAGTTTGGAAAATGTCATTCAAACTTGATTTCGATGAATTTGAAGACGATTATCCCGAAATTGAAAATCAAAGGTTCTATGGCTTTAAACAATTAAGTTTAAAAAACAATTTTGATGATGAGTCCCAGCTTAGGGAAAAGGTTGCTTCAGATATTTTCAGAGAAGCCGGTGTTCCCTCACCTAGAACACAATTCTATGAAGTTTATGTTGATCATGGTTCAGGTCCAATCTATTTTGGACTATATACTATGGTTGAGGAGCCTGATGATACTTTGGCGGAATCGCAGTTTAGTAATGACGGTGGAAACCTGTATAAACCTGACGGAGACGGAGCTAGCTTTTCTTATGGCAGCTTTCATCAAGAGGATTTTGTTAAACAATCCAATGAAAACGAGGCAGATTGGAGTGATATTCAGGCTATATATTCTGCGCTTCACAGTAATGACAGAATTAATAACCCTGAACTTTGGAGAAATAATTTAGCGGCAGTTTTTAATGTTGATGGTTTTCTAAATTATTTAGCGGTAAACACTGTAATTCAAAACTGGGATACATATGGGCGCATGACACACAACTATTATTTATACGGAAACCCAGACAATAATGGCGTATTGACGTGGATTCCATGGGATAATAATGAAAGCTTACGATTTGGAAAAATGGGAGGTTCACTTCCATTAAATTTTAGTGGCGTTGGAAATAATTGGCCGCTAATAAGGTTTATATATAACGACTCATCGTATCGTGAAATTTATGACAACTACGTTCTAAGTGTTACAAATGGAGCTTTTCAAACATCTTACGTTCAGTCTGTTTATTCACAGTATGCTTCTTTAATTGAATCTTCTGTGATAAATGAACAAGAAGGATACACATTTTTAGAGTCTCCGTCTGATTTTCAAGCGGCTATTTCTACTCTAAATAATCATGCTCAAGGTAGAGCCAATGCAGTTAATAATTATTTAAATTAATATTGATGAAAATTAACTTGTTTTTTGTTTTCACATTAATATTTACTTTCTCGTGCAAAAACAACGAAACAGGTTCTAATCAAGGCGAAACTACACTAATCCCTTTTGAAATTTATGAAAGAGTTTATGGGGTTACATCTGATATACATCAAGATGATAATTGGGTTTATATAAATGTAAATAGTTTGCCTGATCATGGCAGTCCATATTATGAGGGAACACAATGGGAGGAAAGTTTGTATGTTCCATATGATGGTTCAAACCCCTTCGTTTCAAATTTTATTTTAAACCCAAACAGAATTTCTGTACAAAATATTTTATTTAAAATCCCTAGAAACCCATCACAATCTTCTGTGTCTAATCCAACGGCTATGGGCCCTATTGGCTTTGCATTAAATGGAGTTCCTTTTTATAATCAATATGGGGCCGGGGGTAATCCCTTGGATCAAGAAATTAATTCTTTTGATCAATACAATGGGCATCCTGCACCTGGGCCTACCGGCGGGAGATATCACTATCATATGGAGCCCTTTTGGCTAACTGCAAATTATGGAAGAGATGCTTTTCTGGGTTTTTTATTAGATGGTTTTCCTGTTTTTGGGCCAGAAGAAAATGGATCGATATTAACATCTTCGGATTTGGATGAATTTCATGGTCATTTTCATGAAAATCAAGATTTTCCAAACGGAATATATCATTATCATCTAACATCTGATGCCCCATATCTTAATGGCGTTGGCTATTATGGTAGTCCAGGCACTATTAATTAATATTTTCTATAGTTTTTTTGGAAACTTCATAAATTACGCTCCTTTTCTTGAGATAGTTGCTTATAAATTCATAATGATCACCTAAGTATTCAGGGGGTGAAATACCAACTTTGGTGAATTTATTTTCTAAAATAAGATTTGCAACCGAAGTGCATGTAAATCCTGTTGTTCTTGCCATTGAGATAGTGTCATTTTGAAATCTGTCAAGAAGTGTGTAGGTGTATTGAACATGTTTCTTGTCTTCTTTCCCTGATATTTTTATTCGCATTACCGTGAAGTCTTCATCTCCTTCTTTCATTTGCCATTTAGGAAATAGCAATTTTGCTGTTAGATCTATTGGCCTTATCATAATACCATTTATTTCAACATGCTCGTATGAAAAATATCCACATTCTCTCAATACTTTTAAATATTCAACACAACCAGGATATCTTAATGTTTTTTCAATCATATTTGGAACATGGCTCATTGTTTGAATTAATGTTCTTAGGCCATCTGAATTCCAGCTTTCAAGAGTTCCAATTTCATCAAAATCAACCAACTCTGTATCTGAAAGGGCCTCTTTAATTATTAGGGATTTATTTTGAACATATCTGGCTGGTCTGACATACTCCTCGATAACATCAATTGGAGAAAAAACCGCTTGGTACTCAAATGGCCATTCTCTTTTTTTTGGTAATCCCCCAACCAAACATTCATAATCTGTAATATGCATTGTCTTATCGTGATGAGAAAAAATGATATTTCCCATTCCGGGTGCAACCCCACAATCCATGACAGCGACAACGTTGTTTTCTTTTGCTAATTTGTCTAGTGTAAATGGATCTTCTGGATAAAATGAAATATCTACGATGTTTTTTTTAGCCATTATTACCTGTTTCATTGTCTCATGACCCATAAATCCTGGCAATGCACCAACCACCAAATCAAAATCTTTTATGACATCATTTAAAATTTTTGCATCAGAAACATCTTTACAAATTTTATCAACCTTCTTTGATCTTATTTTGTCTAGATTATCTTTTGATATATCAACCGATGTGACGTTATGATTTTGTGAAAGATCTTCTGCCATTACCCTGCCAACAAGACCACAACCTAAAACAATAATATTCTTCATATTAATCCTCCATTGAAAAATCTTCCATAAACTTGGTGGTATAGTTTCCTTCTATGTATGCCTTGGCATCCATTAACTTTCTGTGAAATGGAATTGTAGTTTTTATTCCTTCTATTACAAACTCATCAAGTGCTCTTTTCATTTTATCGATTGCCTCTTCCCTAGTTTGAGCTGTTGTAATTAATTTTGCAATCATTGAATCATAGTTTGGTGGGATAGTATATCCAGAGTAAACATGAGTGTCAATTCTTACTCCATGGCCACCAGGAAGGTGTAAATTTGTAATCTTCCCAGGCGATGGTCTGAAATCGTGGTATGGGTCTTCTGCATTTATTCTACACTCAATTGAGTGTAATTTGGGTGTATAATTATTACCAGAAATTTTTTCTCCAGAAGCAACCATAATTTGTTCTCTTATTAAATCATAGTCAATAACCTGTTCAGTAATTGGGTGTTCTACTTGAATTCTAGTATTCATTTCCATGAAATAAAACTTCCTGTTTTTATCAACTAAAAACTCCACTGTACCTACTCCTTCATATTTTATATATTCTGCAGCCATAACAGCAGCTGCGCCCATTTTTTCCCTTAATTTATCTGTCATAAATGGAGACGGAACTTCCTCAGTTAATTTTTGGTGTCTTCTTTGAATTGAACAATCTCTTTCAGACAGGTGACATGCTCTTCCTTTAGAGTCTCCAACAATTTGGATTTCAATATGACGCGGCTCCTCAATAAGCTTCTCCATATACATATCGTCATTTGCAAAAGCAGCTTTAGATTCAACTCTTGCTGAATTCCAAGCATCCTCTAAGTCTTCTTTTTTCCATACTGCCCGCATCCCTTTTCCTCCTCCACCAGCACTTGCTTTTAGCATAACTGGATAACCAACTTCCTTGGCTAGCTTCTTGCAATGGTCAAAAGATTCTATAATTCCTTGGCTACCAGGCACACAAGGAACACCAGCCTCTATCATAGTTGCTTTAGCAGTAGCTTTATCACCCATTTTGTTAATCATTTCGGGAGAAGCGCCTATAAACTTTATATTATGTTCTTCACAAATCTTAGAGAACTTAGCATTTTCTGAAAGAAAACCATAACCTGGATGAATGGCATCAGCATTTGTTATTTCTGCTGCTGCAATAATATTAGAAATTTTCAAATATGAATCAGAGCTTGGTGCTGGACCAATACAAACGGATTCATCTGCAAACTTGACGTGAATACTCTCAGCGTCAGCACTTGAATAAACAGCAACTGTCTGTATACCCATTTCTTTACATGTTCGTATTACACGTAGAGCAATCTCACCTCTGTTGGCAATTAATATCTTTTTAAACATATCTATTAATAATTTAAGATGGGTCTACTAAAAATAAAGGTTGATCAAATTCAACTGGGCTTGTGTCGTCAACTAAAATCTTTACAATTTTTCCAGAAACTTCGGACTCTATATCATTAAATAGTTTCATGGCTTCAATAACACACAAGACAGTTCCTTCAGAGATAGTGTCTCCAACTTCTACAAATGATGGTTTATCAGGTGAAGGTTTTCTATAAAAAGTACCTATTATAGGTGATTTAATTGTAATGTAGTTGCTATTATCATCCGATGTTTTTGTGTCTGGAGTATCTAATGTGGGGGATACAGGTGATGTTGGTGCAATTTGATGTTGTTGAGGAATAACAATTGGTTCTTGTACAACAACTTTAGGTGAATCACTAGATGTTTTAACAGTAATTTTAACGTTTTCCATCTCAAGACTAACTTCACTTGCACCTGACTTGGCAACAAACTTTATCAAATTTTGAATTTCTTTTAATTTCATAATTATCGATTAATTATATCAAAATTGAGCATTTTTTAGCAAAAAACAACAAAAAAAGATCAAAAAGAGCTAAAAAGAGCTAAAAACATAAAAAAATGTAGTATAAAGATTTACATGTCAAAATGATAATCTTATAATGTAATTTTTTTGAGGCTCTTTTAAACAAAATAATCACTTTTTAATGTAAAAACATGAGTTTTAGTTAAAAAAACTACAATTACTTACACATTATGCGCTTTTATAAATATTAATTTATATATATTTTATTACGAATAATGCAATACAAAAATTTTGACATAAATTCACCATATTTAGCCTAAAACCTAATTTTTTTGCTAAAAAATGCTAAATATTGCGGTTTTTATTTCCATTTATGTTTTTTTTAGCTAATTAAAAAAACCAATCTAAATTATAAATTCATTAATATTTTAACATTTTTAATAAAACATTATTTATATTTTAAAATTTGAAAGATTGATGTTAATTTTTAAATTAGGCGAAAAATAATTCAAGATGAAAAAACTTTTTACACTTTTAGCATTAACTATATCATTTAGTATGAATGCGCAAGTAAGCACAAACAATACAAGTCCTACAGGTATTTATGCTTCAGCAATGGGAAATGGCACAACAGCAGGTGGAAATGAGTCTACAGCAATGGGGTATGATACAACAGCAAGTGCAGAAGCTTCTACAGCAATGGGATATAGCACAACAGCAAGCGCAGAAAGTTCTACAGCAATGGGAAGGGGCACAACTGCAAGTGGAAC
>CABYIO010000032.1 GCA_902519075.1 uncultured Bacteroidota bacterium
ATCAGAGCTATAATCAATAATAGCTAGGGCTTAATTTTCTTATTACGCTTTTTTTTGATTCTTGGCATGGCATTTGAAATGTGTCCACTTTAACATAAAAAATAGAAAATGAAAAAACATATTCAAATTTTAGCAATCGTATTGTTATCGCTTTTTGCTGTCTCTTGTGATGACAACAATGACAGTAACGACACTTGTTGTCATGGTTCTTCAATCGTTGACTTAGCATCTCAAACAGAAAGCTTAAGCACTTTAGTTTCTGCCTTGCAATTAACTGGTCTAGATGCAACCCTCAGTTCATCTGGTGCTTTTACAGTGTTGGCTCCTACAAATGATGCTTTTGGTGCATTCTTATCAAGTATTAATGCAGCTAGTTTAGATGATATCCCAGTTGATGTTTTAACTAATGTTTTATTAAATCACGTTTTAATCGGAGAAGTTCAATCTAGCTCACTATCTAACGGATATGCATCAACCCAAGCAGTTAGCACTGCCTCTGGATCTAATATGTCCATTTATATAAATACAGATAATGGTGTAACATTCAATGGAGTATCTTCTGTAACCACTGCTGATGTAGTTGCTAGTAACGGAATAGTTCACATTGTAGATAGTGTAATAGGATTACCAACGGTAGTAACATTTGCACTTGCTGACCCAAACTTTGAAATTTTAGTACAGGCTCTTACAAGAGATGATCTAACAATGGATTTTATTGGTTTATTAAATTCATCAACTAGTCCACCAACACCCCTTACAGTTTTTGCACCAGTCAATAACGCTTTTGTTAATTTATTAGACGAGTTAGGCTTTAGTGGTTTAAATGATATTGATGAACCAACATTGTCAGCTGTTTTAACATACCATGTAGTTACCGGAGCAAATCAATTATCTATAAATTTATCTGATGGCATGGAGTTTACCACAGCTGGGGGAGCAACATTACTTTTTAACTTTGGAGACAATGGCGAAGGAATATTAACTGATAATAATGGACGCACTAGTAACATTGTTGCGGTTGATGTTCAGGCTAATAATGGAATTATACATGCAATTGATGCAGTTGTATTACCGTAAACTATTTAATATTTCCACTTTACGAAACACCCCATAATGGGGTGTTTTTTTTGCAAAAATTTTAATAATAAATTCTAAATGAATTTATTATATTGTATGCTTAACCTAAAACATTGAATATGAAAAGAATAACTTTAATATGCTTATTAATAACCAGCTTGAGTTTTAGTCAAGAACAAGAAAAAAAAGAAGCACCTTGGAATGTCATGTACCCAGAATTTATGGCTCAAGAGGCTGCTGAATACTTTGACGAGTTTAATATGCTATGGTCTGATGAGAGTCCAATTGAAGCTAAGGAAGGACGTTTGGTCGCAATAGCTGTTTCAGCAGCAATAAGATGTGAATATTGTATAGCTGCTCAAATTGAATTTGCTAAAAAAGCTGGAGCTACTGATGACGAAATAAAAGCTGCAATTCAAATTGCTGCTGAGATTCAAAGATTTTCTACATTACTGTATGGAAATGAATTTGATGTTGAAACTTTCAATAAAATAATTGGAAGAGATAATAAAGAATAATTAAATAACTAACTAAATATAAAAACTATGAGAAAACTATTTATTTTAATTTTTGCTGTAACATTTACAGCGTGTAATGCACCTGCTGAGCAAGTAGGGGCAGGGTTTTTCGCCTTCGATGAAGGGGAAAAATATGTGGTAGGATCTGATGATATCACTGACATTTGGGTAAAATATATTGATGCCCACAATGAAAGAGACATGGAAACTATTTTAGCAATGGAAACAAATGAAATTGCAATTGTTGGTCCTGATGGGTCCCGTATTAACGGAAAAGAAATGCATGAACAAGCATTAACTGCATGGTTTGAGGCAGAAGATCCTAAATGGGAAATTTACTGGGCAATGCCATATGAAGGAGTTAATGGTGGAGCTACTTGGGTAGTTGCAGGGCATGCTGTTACATTAAATGTTGAAGGCCAAGAGGTCAAGGTTAATTCTATGATTGACGGAGAACTTATTGACGGAAAAGTTAACAGATTTTTTGTCTATAATATGGCTGTACCAGCTGAGACTGCTGCTGAATAAATTTTAATTCAAAAAAAAAGCACCCATCGGGTGCTTTTTTTTATTTTTACGAAATGAAAAAATATGTTGTTTTAATTCTTGTTGTATTTTTTAGCTCATGTAAAATTGAGCAGGAAATTACAATTCATAAAGTACAAGGATCTCCTGAATATCCAAATGCAAAAATTAATTTAAATGAACCAGTCGCTATTGAAGATGGATATGAATTTTCGTTTGATGTAATTAGCTATGAACTTGGCATGCAGACTCTCAAAAATTTTGACTATCAACTAGCCAACTCTGCAAAAGGTCAGCATATTCATTTTATTGTGAATAATGGTCCTTACTCAGCTCACTATGAGGATACATTTACAAAACAATTTAAAGAAAGCAGTAATGTTATTTTAGCATTCCTTTCCAGATCTTATCACGAATCTGTAAAAAACCCAAATTCTTTTGTATTGACTCAAGTTGGCGAAGATAAAATTGATTTAAATAAAGAATTTCTATTTTACAGTAGACCAAAAGGAACTTATGAAGGCTTAGACACTGAATATTTATTACTTGATTTTTATTTGGTAAATACTGAAATTTCCTCAAATGGAAATAAGGTTAAAGCAACGATTATGGATACAGAATTTATAATTGATGAGTGGGCACCTTATTATATCAAAGGCTTACCAAAAGGGGAAATAAAAATTAAACTTGAATTAATAGATTCCTCTGGGAATTTAATTGACACGCCTTTCAATCCTTCTGAAAGGACAGTTATTTTGAAGTAATTTTTTCACATTGATTTAAGCAAACCCCCATCGATTGGGATATTTACCCCATTGATATAATTTGCATATTCTGAAGACAAAAAAGCAACTAAATATCCAAATTCTTCGGGCTCACCGATTCTTTTCATCGGAACCATTTCTGACATTTTTTGAAAAACCTCATCTATTTCAATATTAAATTTTTTCGCTTTTTCTGAGTTTAATTCTTTTAGTCTTTCGGTGTTAAAGAAACCTGTCAGGATATTATTTACAGTTATATTGTGTTTGCCTGACTCAATCGACAAGGTTTTACCCCAACTAGTAACAGCTGATCTAATTGTATTTGAAAGAGCAAGATATGATAATGGCTCTTTTACAGAGACAGATGTCATATTAATAATTCTACCCCAACCATTTTTTTTCATTCCTTTCAATGCTGCCATTGAGGTACATATAGTGTTTTGAAACAGTAAATTAAATGTATTTTCATAGTCTAATTCAGAAACACTTAGCACATCACCCGCTGGAGGACCTTGTGTATTATTTATTAAAATATCAACAGAATTAGTTTTAAAAAAATCATCAATTATTTCCTTATATTTTTTTGTGTTATTGTAATCAACTAGAATATAATTGTGATCATTTCCTGTTAGTTTTTTTAACTCAATAATATTCTTTTTTAATAAAGACTCATTTCTTGAAACCATTGTCACTATAGCTCCACAACTAGCCAATTGTTTTGCAACGGCATAACCTAAACCTTTGCTGCTTCCCCCAACAAGTGCTTTTTTATTACTTAAATTTATTTTCATTTGTATTCTTCTCTTTTAGGACTAAACACATCCATTATTTTACAATTTGTTAAAGCTTTTCCTCTGTGTGGAGTATTCGATGGTATTACAATTGTATCCCCGTTTGAAAAAATACTGGTTATTCCGTTAACAGTGAATTCAAAGTCTCCACTTACTACGTGCATTATTTGTTCGTGAATGTGAAAATGGTCAGGTATTGAGGAATCCTTTTCTATTTCCCAAAATGCCCATGTTATATTCTCACCATTTATAAATCTACCATGAAACCCAGGCACTATTTCACGCTGTTTTAAATTTTTTACATTTAACTTTTTATTCATAACATATAATTTATATTTGCCAAATCGGGATGTGGCGTAGTCCGGTTAGCGCACACGGCTGGGGGCCGTGGGGTCGCAGGTTCAAATCCTGTCATCCCGACAAATTTATTCATTTGACATTGAATAGGGGATACTACTTTTAGAAGAACCCCAATCAAAGTTTGGTGTATTTTTCATATTAAAAATTAGTTTACCACCCTTGGTTAGATCATCGTGATGTAACCAGTTTTTATTATATTGTTTTTCATTAAGTTTTACATTATCAACATAAATATTTTCATTAGTATTTTCAGTTGAATCAATAATAAACTTTTTTCCGTTAGGTAATGAAATTTCCACATAATTAAATAGTGGACTGCCAATTACATATTCCATTGTTACTGGCGCAACTGGATAAAATCCTAGTGATGAAAATAAAAACCATGCTGAGGTCTGACCGTTATCTTCATCTCCACAATATCCATCTGCTTCGGCACCATACAAATTATCTAAAACATATCTTATTTTTTCTTGCGTTTTCCACGGTTCCTGAGCATAATTGTAAAAATAAATTGCATGTTGAATCGGTTGGTTACCGTGCGCATACTGCCCCATATTTAGCAATTCCATTTCTAAAATTTCGTGAATTTTAAATCCGTAATAAGAAAAATTGGAGGTAGGTTCGGATGTAAATACTTCATCTAATTTTTTAACAAAATCCTTTCTACCCCCCATTAAATTTATTAGACCCTGGGGATCATGCAGAACAGACCATGTGTAATGCCATGAGCTTCCCTCAGTAAATGCTCCTCCCCATGCGTCAGGAATGAATGGAGATTGAAAATTACCGTTTTTCAATTTGCCTCTCATGAAATTTGTTGACGAATCAAAAACATTTTTATAATTATTTGCTCTATTTTCAAATAACTCAATTTCACTTTTTGGACGATCTAATTCAATTGCCAATTTCCATATCGAAAAATCATTATACGCATACTCTAATGTTCTAGCTACATTCTCATTGATTGAAGAATCAAATGGAATATAACCTAAATTATTATATTCAAAAGCCCCTTTTCTTCCAACAGAGCTTAAGGGCCCTTCATTCTCTGAGCTATTTATTATCCCATCATAGGCAACATCAATATCAAAATTTTTTATTCCTTTTAGAAAAGCCTCAGCAATGATAGATGCTGAATTTGATCCGATCATACAATCTCTGTGTCCTGGACTAGACCACTCAGGAAGCCATCCACTTTCCTTATATGGATTTACCATTATTCCTTGCATAATTTCGCCAAGCTTTTCAGGGTATAAAATTGTGTAAAACGGAAAAACTGCCCTGAAGGTATCCCAAAAGCCATTATCAGTATAAAGAGGACCTTCTAAAATTTCTCCATTATATGGGCTATAGTGAATTTGTTCTCCATCAATATTGTACTCATGAAACTGTCTAGGAAATAATATTGTTCTGTAAAAGCAGGAGTAAAATTTAATTTTATTTGATAAACCATAATCCGAGTTTTCAGCTTTAACTTTTATTTTTGACAATTCATTATTCCATGATTTACGTCCTTCAGCTAAAATCTCATGGAATCTTTTTGATTTTGGAAGTTCTCTATATAGGTTAATCCAGGCTTGTTCATGACTTATAAATGAAGATGAAACTTTCACTTCAACCAATCCATTATCGGTAGTATCAAAAGATACATATGCTCCGACGTGTTTTCCACTTAATTTATTTTTTGAAATAATTTTTCCTCTTCCATCCCAAACTCCTGATTTTTTAAAAGGACGATTGAATTCAATTACAAAATAGTTAGCAAAATTTTCTGGAACTCCACCAGAATTATTTTTTGCAATTCCAATAATTTTATTTTCATCTGGTATAACTTTTATTTCAGAATTTTTAAAAAATGCATCAATTATGATATTTGAATTTTCTGATTTTGGAAAATTGAATTTAAAAAACGATGACCTGTCAGTTACTGTAAACTCAACTTTGGTATTTATCTCGTCAAGAACAACAGAGTAGTAGTGAGGCTCAACTATCTCGTTGTCATGATTGAATTTTAATTTTCTCTCATTTTCCAATACTGATAATTTTCCAATTGACGGCATTAATGAAAAAGCACCATAATCATTAATCCATGGACTTGGCTGATGGGTTTGTTTGAAACCAACAAGTTGATCAGACTTATAAGTATATGCCCATCCATCTCCCATTTTACCAGTTTGTGGTGTCCAAAAATTCATACCCCATGGTCTAGCAATAGCTGGATAGGTATTTCCGTTTGAAAGCTCAAAAGATGTATCAGTTCCAATGAGAGGATTCACATATTTTACATAGTCTTCATTTGTTTGCGTATAAATAAAACCACAAAAAAGAAAAGTTATACAATATAATATCAGGTTTTTTATCATTTTAATAGACTATAGATTCAGGCCTATATTTTTTTTCTTTACCAAAATCTTTATTTGGTTTTGGTCCCATTGTAAATTCAAGTTCACCACCCTTTAAAATTTCTTTATGAGTAATATAGGAATATTTATGTTCCTCCCCATTTAGTGAAACAGATTGAATGTAAATATTTCTATCACTATTGTTTTTAGCAAAAATCTTAAATTGCTTTTGTCCAGGAATATCTAAAACTACTTCATCAAAAAGGGGTGAACCGAAAACATATGCTCCATTAGATGGATTTACTGGATAGAATCCCATTGAAGATAATATATACCAAGCAGACATTTGCCCACAATCCTCATTACCAGAAAGTCCGTCGGGTTGATCAGAATATAATTCATTATTTATATATCTAACTTTATCAGCAATTTTATAATGTTCTCCGGAATAAGCATACATATAAGTAGTGTGGTGACTTGGTTCATTCCCATGAGCGTATTGACCAATTAATCCTGTTATATCCATTGAAGCTTCCTTTCCTAATTCTGAAGACATACTAAATAATTCATCTAATTTTTTATTGAATTCTTCATCTCCACCTAATAATTCAATTAAGCCTTCAGGATCTTGAGGTACGAGCCAAAGATATTGCCAGGCATTACCCTCACAATAATCGTTTACTCGATGCTCAGCTGAAATAGGGTCAAATGGGGTTCTCCAAGAACCGTCAGAAAGCTTACCCCTCATGAATCTAGTTTCTGGGTCAAAATATTGTTTGTAGGCTTTGGATCGATTTATAAAATATTCATAATCTTCCTCCTTGCCAAGCTTCTTAGCTAATTGTGCAATTCCCCAGTCACCAATTGCATATTCCATACTACTTGCCACCGATTCAACCATAAAGTCAGCAGGAATATATCCTCTTTCCATCAAATCTTTAACTCCGGGCTCAAAATCTCCTGTAGCACTAACTTTAGCTGCTTCAAAAACTTTTTCTAAATCTATATTATCAAATCCTTTTAACGCTGCATCAATTACAACAGGAATACCGCTATATCCAGGCATCGTATTTGTTTCATTCCCACGAAGGTGCCACACTGGAAGTTTACCTTGATGTTCATAAATTTTAATCATTGAATTAACAAAATCACTAACCCTTTCAGGATGTGTTATGGTATAAAGCGGATGAGCAGCTCTATATGTATCCCAAAGTGAAAATAATGTGTAATTTGTAAACGATGTATCCTTATATACAACCTTGTCTGTACCTCTATATTCACCGTTCAAATCGTGATAAAGATTTGGGGCAATCATAGTGTGATACATTGCTGTATAGAATACCCTTTTCTTCTTTTTGTCTTTGGTTTTAATTTTAATTTTAGACAATTCATTCTCCCATTTCAGTTCAGCCTTTTTCTTAACTCTGTCAAAATCCCAATGCGGTAATTCAATCATCATATTTTCCAAAGCATTTTTTGAGCTTACAGTAGAAATACCCATTTTAACCATAATCTTCTCATCTTTTTCTGTCGAAAATTCTAAAAATCCTTTTACGTAATCTCCTTTTCTTTCAATGCCTTTAAATTTTTTATGTCTATCATAAATAATAAAATCGGAAACAGGTTTAGAAATTATAAGACTAAAATACTCTCTTTGATCTCTTGCCCATCCTGTTGAAAATCTATGACCCTCAAAAAGTGTATCATTAACTTTTTTAATATAGGTTTCAGTTGGCCTATCCGCACTACCTTCTCCTAGGTCTATAATTATCCTAGACTTTTCAGCGTCTGGAAAAATATAATTATGAAGACCTACTCTTTCAGTTGCTGTTAATTCAACATCAATATCATATCTTTCTAAATGAACCTTATAGTATCCCGCTGTGGCAAATTCTTTATTTTTTCTATACAGTGATGAATAACCGGCCATATGATTTTCTTGTGTTCCCGCACCAGTTTTTAATTCTCCTGTTGCTGGCATTATCGTTAATTCTCCAAGATCTGACATACCAGTTCCACTAACATTTATATGACAAAAACCTTTAACAATACTGTCAGTGTGGTGATATGATGATGACCAATCCCAGCCTTTATTAAAATTTGTTGGCCCAACCTGAACTCCACCAAATGGAACGTTTGCACCAACAAATACATGTCCATGCCCTCCGGATCCAATAAATGGATCAATATAATTGATTAGTTTCTCATCACTTTTGAAAAATGCTGCACATGAGATAAAAATAATTGCAAATATTATGTAGATAATTTTCTTCATTTTCTTCATTTTTAGTTGTAACTAGGTGGTTTGATCAAATTTAAGCTAGATGAATTATTTTCTGAAATACTAAAATCTAAAACTCCACCATTTTTAATTTTATCCCACGAAATCCAAGTTGAATTTTGTTCAATTCCGACAAATTTCAATGAATTTATGAAATAATTTTTTGATTTATTTTTTCTGATTTTTAAAATTTTATCATTTGGAAGACTAATATCAATAGAATTAAATTGAGGGATATTTATCGAAAACCCGCCAACTCCGGGAATCAGAGGGTAAAGTCCGACAGATGCAAAAACATACCATGCTCCCATCGTACCTAAATCGTCATTTCCTGGAAGTCCATCTTCTTCACTACTGTACATTTCATTTAATATTCTCTCAATTGTTTTTGATGTCTTTTCAGGTTTGTCTACCCAGTTATAAATCCATGGTACCTGAAAATCTGGTTCATTTCCAGCTGCAAACCAATCTTCTTCATATTCAGCATCAAGTTTAACAAACAAAGAATCAAGCCTTTTCTCTGCAAATCTTGGTCCTCCAATGGTATCAATTAGTTTATTTAAATTATGGGGAACCATCCAAAAATAATTTTTGTAAGTACCCTCTCGCCAGTCATGTGTTTTATCTTTCCAGACCCCATTTGGAAATTTAGAATTCAACCACTTTGTTTTTGCATTATAGTTGTTTTTCCAATTTTGAGATCTGTTTTTAAAATACTTGTAATCCTCTTGATTTGCTACTGCATTTAATGCGAATTGAGCAATTGCAAAATCAGCTGATGCATACTCAAGAGACATGGACGCAAATGTATGACCATTGTTAATATACTCCTCTAAATAAGGACGAATCTCTTGTTTTTGAGAATATAGCCTTGGTATCAATGCGCTCTTTTTCATATATCTATAAGCGGTTTCCAAATCAAAGTCATCCCCACCAAATGCATATGAATTGGATATTAAAATTGGAGTAGGATCCCCCTGCATAATTCCTGTTTCAATATTTGCCAATATCCACCTTCCATAGCCTCCGGCTTGTTCAGCAAAATCTACAAGAGATTGCATCATATCACTGCTTTTTTTAGGGAATAACATAGCAATTAATTGACCTTGAGTTCTGTAAGTGTCCCACACACTAAAAGAGCTGTATTGCTCACGATTTTCTTTTGTTTTATGAACTTTAAAATCAGCACCCATATACTCACCGTTAACATCACTAACAATATTTGGATGAATTAATGAATGATAAAAATGGGTATAAAATTGTTTGATTCTGTCTTCATTTTTTGATTTAATTTTTATGTTAGAAAGATATTTATCCCATTCTTTAGAAGTTTCTCTTTGATGCTCTTCAAATGTCAAATGTTTATTTTCATTTTTTAAATTTTCTTTCGCATTTTCAATTGAAACAAAAGATATTGCTATTCTATAATTTATTTTATCAATTTCATTAGTATCAAATGTGAAGTAAGCTCCACTATTTTTTCCAGAATTACTTTTTTTAGTGGATAGTTTTTTTTCTTTCCAAGTACCATTATATATTGAGGGCCTATCAAATTCAGCTGCAAAATAAATCTTATAGTCAGATTCAGTTCCACAAAAATCTCCTCCTCTTGTATAGCCTTCACAGCTTGAATCTGAGGTTATCTTTACAAATGCATCTTTTATATTTTCTGGCGGAGAAGAGTTTATGCCTGTCCCAATTATAAGGGTTCCATAATTTGAATTATCAAAACTAAATTTACCAATTCCCGATCTTTTGGTTACCGTTAAATCTACATCAATATTGTCATTCATTTTTAATGATAGGTATCCTGCTTTTGCTATTTCAACCTTTTCATATTTTTCAAAAGAATTCATGTCATAGGGTGATTTTTCTATCATTCCAGTTAAGGGTAATATTGGAAAATTCCCAAGATTTGAACATCCTGCTCCGTTCAATTGTGTGATAACGAAACCCTTTTGAGGAGAAAAAAAAGTAGGAGTAAATTGAACCATTCCAAATGGATATGTAGCTCCTATAAAATTATAACCACATGCTAAACCCTCACCCTTAGAACCAATTTTTGTATCAACTAATTTTGAGTATTCTTGAGCGCTAAGTTGAATTGAGAAAAATATCAACAAACAAAAAATAAATATTTTTTTTAATGTCATTTATTTAATCTATTGGGAATGATCCAAACCCAGAAAAGCCTATTTCAATGAATTGACAAGCACTATTTTGTACGGTATTTACATATCTGATTCTAATAAATCTTGACTTAACTAAGTTTTCAATTTCAAATTCAATATTGTTGGTATTTTGACCATCTAACGTTTGTGATCGTAATAATATCCAACCAGCATTTTCAAAGGATTCTGTTGAAACAGGATCAGAAATAACATTATTTCCAGAACTTTCAAATTCTGGCAATGTTTCAGCATCTGTAATATCTGATCTTCCCCATATTTCTACTTGATTAGGAGTATTACCACTGAAACTCCATGTTGGTCTAAAATCTAACTTTACATCACTTAAATAGGTAGAAGTTCCAAGATCAATTGTAAAATGACCAGGTACAGCATTTTCACCCGAATGATATCCATAAGTATCACCAGAGTAAAGTGTATTGTTGTCAAATAAATAATTTAAGGGATCTGCACCATAAAAAGTTCCTGGATTATCACTTGGCATATTTTGTAAAACATATGATGATTTATCAAGTTCTATGGATTCAACATCTTCTCCATAAAATGTTAATTCAGTTAATTTAATACTATCATTGTTGACAGATGAAGTAGTCCTAATCCTTATGAATCTTTTTGGTGAAAAATCAGGGTTAATTATGAAGCTTGCTCTCTCAAGATTTTCTCCATCAATTTGCTCTTCATGTAACAATACCCATCCAGCGTTTATAAATAAATCTTCATCACTTGATGCTGTTTGTGCAAAATCAAGATTTTCCCTGCCCCAAACCTGAATCCCCGTAGGATTAGATGAGGAGTCTACATCAGGATTCATCATATCAATATCCACCCTTCTTAAAACGGTATTAACTCCTAAATCAATGGTAAAATGATGAGGGATACTATTAGGTCCAGAGTTATAGGTAAACATATCATTACCATTCCAATCTGCATTGCCGTCAAAGAGGTATTCATTAGGATTCGCGTTATTATATGTCCCAGGATTATCGCTAGGCATATTAACAAGTCTAATATAATTTTTATCTAAAACTGAGTATGGAAGATCAGGCATTGTATAATTTAAAGAAGTCAAAGCTATAGAGTCGATTCCGTCAAGACCAGATTGAATAACAGATGTAGTTTGAAGGTTGCCAAGAGGTTTATACTGTTCAATTTTAACCCTACTATCAGAATAAAATAACGTATCTTTTGATATTCCATCGGATTCATTTTCATAATCTATGATAGTAAATATGACATTTTCAGATTGAGCATTTCCAAAAAAATTAGCATACGTTCCATCATCTTCAAAAGTAAAATTGTCTATTTCTCTTGGGTCTTGATCTGAAACGAAAATATCACCAACTGCACTACCCGCTACAATTTGCGATACTGAAAGATTACCTAAATCATCTTGAGTTGTAACATTGAATTCATAGGACTTTTCATCAAGATTAGGAAGAATCATAGTATAAATTCCATTCTCAATATTTTCGAGATTTATCTCATATATATCGGTCTGATCGTCATACTCGATAATAATTTGATTTGAGTTTCCAAGAAATTGGGTTTGACCTTCAAGCTGAGCCCTATAATATCCCGGTCTTATTTTTAAAGTGTCAAGTTTCCCAGCATAAACCTGCTCTCCTTGTAAATAACCTTCGTGGATTGAATCCATATCTCCACAAGAATAATTTGTAAAAAATCCAACTAGAATTAAAACTTTAAAAAAACACCTATTATAATTTTTAATCATACTATTAATTTATAATACTTCCCCAGAATGATAATTCTCCAATAACAGTTACCATTTGATTATTCCAAGATTCAACATTGACTAGTCTTATATATCTAATATCGTACTGCCTTGCGTCATAACCAAAAACAAAATCCTCTCCGTTATCCTGATATTCATAATCTTCAGCTGTATTTGATCCAGGAGGCAAACCCGATGGCTTAAATGATTCAAAAGTTCCTAAATATATCCATCCATCACCAGGATCGTCAGGATCATAAATTGGAAGACTTTCAAGATTTTCTCTTCCATACATTTTGAAAACTTTAGGGTTTCCATGTTTATATAATTCTGAACCTCCTCTTTGATATAATTTGAATCTATTAAGTTTAGCTGTTTGTCCCAAGTCAAGAGTTAGTTGGTGAGGTAGAGGTAAAAAATTTGTATGTCCACAATTCCATTGATTACTCCAGTATCCATCCCAAATTTGATTAGCTGTAAAACCATATTCACTAAAACTTTCATCTCCAGGCATTGACTCTATAGCCCAATATGCTTTATCCATAAAAATATCTTCTAGCGGTGTGGCTTCAAAACTTCTGGTATCAGTTTGATTACCCCATCTGTCCTCAACATATATTACAAATGTTGTGGGTACAGGATCATAACCTCTGAAACTATATGAACTATTAGCTTGACTGGTATAAAATGACTCTCTAAAAACTAAATTTCCGTCCTCGTCAATAGTTGAAAGATTTAGTGATACTTCAGCCCTTGTAGGATTTTCATAAGCGATATTAATTCCACCAAAATCATCATTACCAACCATGGAATTTAAAATTGCATGAATTGGTGCTTCCAAAGGTGAAATGTTTACAGTTGTTGGAGTAGATTCATT
>CABYIO010000033.1 GCA_902519075.1 uncultured Bacteroidota bacterium
AACTGATAAAGTAAATTTATCTAATTTATATGAGGTTCTGAAATCTATAACTGTGTACTTTTCCTCGTCTGATCTTTCAGCGTTTTTGTAGGCAACTGTTGAATAAATTTTTTCATTTATTTCAAATGTATATGTACCAGTGATTTGATTTTTCAATGAGTTTAATGCATATCTAGAAAATGCGAAATCTGTTTCTAAAAGTTCATCGTCAATATTGCTATAACCAATATTTATAGTTTGCATTCTAAAAGAACCTAAATAAAATTTGTATCCTATATTTAATTCAAAACCAGTAGTATTTATTTCTCTTATATTACTTGCTTGCCAAGGTTCTGCTTCATTATTTCTAACATAATCAATTATGTCTGATGCATCTCTTTGGTATAAAGAAAAATTAAAATTGAAATCATCTTTTAAATATTTTAGTCCAATTTCTTTAGTAAGTGCTTTTTCAAGTTTTAAATCTTCATTACCCATAGTGGTAGGGCTTGAGTAAAATAAATCCGTGTAAGTAGGTATTCTATAAGTAAAACCAATATTAGTGTATAATTTTAGATTATTATTTAACCTATATCCCAAATCCATACCTGGATAGAAAAATAAATTATTAAAAAAATTATTCTGATAGTTTAGTCTGGTTGATACATCAGAAAAATATGTTATTGCAAGCCCTGGAGTAAAATCAATTTTATCGTTATTAAGCATCACTTCTTGCTCAACAAACATATTTAGCATAGTTCTTTTTCTCTCTCCGAGGTTATTGCTTTTAAGAGAAACTCGTGATAAATCAAATCCTAATCCTAGATTTCCTAATGAGTTAGAAGTTGAGGCATTAAGCTCAGCACCCACTTTATTAGAAATGTGTAAGTTTCTGTAAACCGAGGGGTCTTGTCTCAAGTACACATACATGTCTTGATTTCTTTTCCAATAAAGTTTTGGTTTTAATATTAAATTATTCTTTTTGTATGTTGTACTAAATCCAATTAGACTTGCTTGAGTTTCTTCATATTGATCAATAGCAGCTGGACTTGCATAAAAGCCATTTGCTCCAAACTTCCTTTCGTTAAATGCCCCAATAGCTGATATTTTTTGATCTTTTATCTTAAAATTATTTTTAATAAAAAACTCATCATTTTCATAGTCAGTATTATATCTATATCCTTCAGACTCTTTTCTGCTGTAATTAAATAAGATGTCTGAATTTTTAAGTTCTTTTTGTATTGTGAAGCTTCCTCTTTTTTGATCAAATGATCCACTGCTAAGTTCTATTGAGAGATCATTTTTAATTTCCTTTTTTGTAATAATGTTTACAGCCCCTGTAAATGCATTTTGTCCGTATATTCTACTTGCTGAGCCTTTGATTATTTCTATTTTTTCTATGACCTCTAACGGTATTGTCATATTCATTGTGTGATGGCCAGTTTGAGGATCTTCAACCTTTATACCGTCGATTAATAATAATGTCTGGTCGAAGGATCCACCTCTTATATAGAGATCTGCTTGCATTCCCTCAGCACCTCTTCTTCTTATGTCTAGTCCAGCTACTTGTTGTAATAGTTCACTAACATTTGTTGCTGTATTTTTTTTAATCTCTCCGTTTGATATTGTCAATATACTAATTGAATTATCTGCTTTATTCACTTCTATTCTTGGACTTGATATTAATTCTACTTGATCAAGTTCTATTTCTTGTTTGTTCTCTTGTGCATTTACGTATGATGTAATTGACTGAAAAATTAGTATGACAAAGAGTGTTTTTTTCATAATTTTTTAATCAAAAATTGATTCTTTAAAAGTACTTATTTACCTATACTTATCAAATTTTTTTTTTGTTAAATAAGTTCTGAAATATTGTATTTTTTAAATCCTTAAAAACCTATATTTATATCATGTTTGCCTTAATCGATTGTAATAATTTTTATGTCTCTTGTGAGAGAGTATTTAATCCAAGTTTAAACGGTAAGCCTGTGGTTATTTTATCTAATAATGATGGATGTGCTATTTCTAGAAGTGATGAGGCTAAGAAATTAGGTATCCCAATGGGAGCTCCCATTTTTAAATATAAATCAATTATTAATCAGCATAATGTAGTTGTCTTATCATCCAACTACCCTTTATATGCTGACATGAGCCATCGTGTAATGACAACAATCTCAAATTTTATCCCAGATGTTGAAATATACAGTATTGATGAGGCATTTTTAAAATTTGAAGGATATGAAAATTATAATCTTTTTAGTTATGCTTCAAAAATGAGAAATACAATTTTGAAATGGACTGGAATACCAACTTCTGTGGGGATTGCTCCTACAAAGTCATTGGCAAAGATTTCTAATAAAATTGCAAGAAAATTTCCGTCTCAAACGAAACACGTATATATTTTGGATACAGATTATAAAAGATCTAAAGCATTAAATTATTTTCCTTTGAATGATATATGGGGAATAGGCAGAAGATTATCCAAACGCCTTCAAAATATCGGATGTAAAAATGCATCAGATTTTGTTAATTTACCTGAACAGTGGGTGAAATCAAATTTATCAATCGTTGAATTAAAGATTCAACAAGAATTAAAAGGTATATCAAATTTAGATTTAGATTCTTTAAAGATTAAGAAGTCTATAGCCACCACAAGGTCTTTTGAAAAACCCATTTCAGATTTAAGGAAACTAAAAGAAAGGGTTTCAACTTTTTCACTTTCCTGTGCTGAAAAGTTAAGAAGACAGAATTCTCTTTGCAATATTATGATTGTATTTATACGAAGTAATTATTTTAGAAAAGATTTAAAACAACATTCTTGTTCTAGGGTTGTAACATTACCATATCCAACAAATTCTTCATTTGTTTTAAATAACTATGCTATAAAGGCACTTGAAAATATGTTTCAAGATAAAATAGATTATAAAAAAGCTGGTGTAATTCTTACCAGTCTTGTTCCTAATAACAGCTATCAACTTGGTATTTTTCAAAATGAAGATCATAGACATAAGCCTTTAATGAAGACAATGGATTATATTAATTCTAAGTATGGTGAAAAACTCAAGCTAGCTAATCAAGACTTAAAAAGAAAGTGGAAGATGAAACAAGAGTTTTTATCACCTTGTTATACAACCAAAATAGATGATATTATTAAGATCAAATGAAAAATAAAAAAAATTTAAATTTTTTCACACCCAGCAAGAATACTAATCTTGATGCACTTTTAATCAATGCCGGAATATCAGCAGGATTTCCTTCACCTGCAGGAGATTTTAAGCAGGAAAGAATAAGTCTTGATCAAGAGCTAATTAAAAATAAAGAGGCTACGTTTTTTGCTAGAGTTTCAGGCGAATCAATGATTAATGCTGGCTTAGAGGATGGAGATTTAATTGTAATTGACAGAAGTATAGAGCCAAGTAATAATAAAATTGCAGTTTGCTTTATAGAGGGTGAGTTTACAGTAAAAAGACTTATCGTAAAAAGAAACAAAATTTGGTTAAAGCCTGAAAACTCAAGTTATAAACCAATTGAGGTTAAAGATGATGATCAGCTAATTATTTGGGGAATTGTTACAAGCGTAATTAAGAAGCTATAGAATTTTTATTCCACTAATGCAGTTACCTTGTTGTTTTTCATTTCAACTGTTCCAGAGTTTATATCTAAATGATAACCTCTATCAACCTTTTTAAAAATTTCTTTTTGAGTGTCATCAAGAGTAATATTTCCGTAAACTTTTATTGCACCTTTTTTTAAGTTTGACACAATTGCTGCGTGATTATTTAACATTTCAAATTCACCATCAACCCCTGGAACTGCAACCGATTCTACTTCGCCGGTAAAGATTATTTTTTCTGGGGAAATTATTTCTAAAATCATTTATAGAAAGTTTATACTTCAGCAAGCATTTTTTCTCCCGCTTCGATTACTTCTTCAATTGTTCCTTTAAGGTTGAAAGCAGCTTCTGGTAAATGATCAAGTTCTCCATCCATAATCATATTAAAACCTTTGATTGTATCTTTAATATCAACTAATACACCAGGAATTCCTGTAAACTGTTCTGCTACATGGAAAGGTTGTGATAAGAATCTTTGAACTCTTCTAGCTCGACCAACTGCTTGCTTATCTTCCTCAGATAATTCTTCCATACCAAGAATAGCAATAATATCTTGTAATTCTTTATATCGTTGTAATAACTCTTTAACTCGTTGAGCACAATTATAATGATCGTCTCCCAAAATTTCTGCGGTTAAAATTCTTGATGTTGAGTCAAGTGGATCAACAGCAGGATATATACCTAGCTCAGCAATTTTTCTTGAAAGTACAGTTGTTGCGTCTAAGTGAGCAAAAGTTGTTGCAGGGGCAGGATCTGTTAAATCATCTGCAGGTACATATACGGCCTGAACAGATGTAATTGAACCATTTTTTGTTGAGGTAATTCTTTCTTGCATCGTACCCATTTCAGTTGCAAGTGTTGGTTGATATCCAACTGCTGAAGGCATTCTACCAAGTAGAGCAGATACTTCAGAACCAGCTTGTGTAAATCTAAATATGTTATCAACAAAGAAAAGAACATCTTTTCCTTGACCGTCACCAGCTCCATCTCTAAAATATTCAGCTACGGTTAAACCAGAAAGAGCAACTCTTGCTCTTGCTCCTGGAGGCTCATTCATTTGTCCAAATACAAATGTTGCTTTTGAATCCTTCAAAGCTTCTTTATCCACTTTGCTAAGATCCCATCCACCTTTTTCCATACTTTCCATAAATTCATCTCCGTAATTGATAATTCCAGACTCAAGCATTTCTCTTAATAGGTCATTTCCCTCTCTTGTTCTTTCACCAACTCCAGCAAATACAGAAAGACCCCCATGGCCTTTTGCAATGTTATTTATCAGCTCTTGAATTAATACCGTTTTACCAACACCTGCACCACCGAATAAACCAATCTTACCGCCTTTTGCATATGGCTCGATCAAATCGATTACTTTAATACCTGTAAAAAGAACTTCAGTTGAAGTAGATAAATCTTCAAATTTAGGTGATTCTCTGTGAATTGGAATACCGTTCTCTCCAGATTTTGGTAAATCTCCTATTCCATCAATGGAATCTCCGATAACATTAAAAAGCCTACCATTAATTTCTTTACCAATTGGCATCTGAATAGGATTTTCAGTTGCTTTTACTTCGGCTCCACGACTAAGACCATCAGATGAATCCATTGCTATGGTTCTAACCATGTTTTCACCAATGTGAGCTTGCACTTCAAGAACAAGTTTGGTTCCATCAGCTTTATCAATTTCTAATGAGTCATAAATTTTTGGTAAGCCAGATTCTGAATCAAATTCTACATCAATTACTGGTCCTACAATTTGAGCTATTTTTCCTGAAATCATTTTTGTGGTTATGGTGTTAAATAAAAAGCGATTAATTCAGTGGCAAATATAGATTTTTTATGAAATATATTCAATAGATTTTTTAACAATTAATCAACTATTTTAAACAAAAAAAAAGTCTAGAAAAATTCTAGACTTTTTTTTTTAGCTTGTTTTTTTAAAGGCTATATGCCATCAGGATAATTGGTTGGATAATCACCAATATCTAATCCTACATCAGAAAGGTTTGATCCCCATGTAGCATCAATAGCTTCCATCATTTTCTTAGCAATTAAAGCACTTCCTCTTGAAGTTGGATGATAACCATCAAGTCCAAAGAACCCTCCAAAGACTAGATCACCAGTCATATTAAATTCATCTTCAAAAACTCCAGTTGTTACAACTTCATTATATAGACCACCTAAATCAAATAGCGCCCATCCATTTGGAACAGATGCAGAAATAGCAGCATTAGCGGTTGCAAGTTGAGATTGAATATCTGAAATTTCATTAGCTAATAATGTAAATTGATCTGCAAGTGGAGCAGAAACACCCCAAACACCAAGTGCAGGATTAGACGGATCTATTGGAGTTCCTAAAACCGCTGTAGCAGTAAGACCAATTTTATCATTTGCATTAGCCTGTCTTATATTTGGGAGTACAGGTCCACCTAACGCACTAAGATCAATTAGTGTTAGACTTTCATCTTCTATAAGCACACCATTTTGACCAGCAACAGCATTTACATTTCTTAAAGCTGCTTCTTCAGGTGAAATAATTCCAAATAATGCAGCTATTGCAACTGCTCCATTGTAAGGAGTAGCCAGTAAAGCATTTAATTGATCAGCAGTAGCTTGATCCAATGGAATTGAATTCCATGGAACTGTGTTCCATTGCGGAGTATTTGTTGGATCAGGTAAAGTAGTAACAACTCCACTTGGAACCATAGCTCCTAAAGTTTGTAAAGTAGCTCCAACACCAACAAGCATTCCTTGTGGACTTGTTAGGTCAAGCATTGTTCCCATTAAACCACTTGCTCCAAAGCCTGCGTATGCAGCAAAATCATTTCCAGGCATAACAGTAACAAATGTAGGCATTTGACCTGCAGCATCTCCTAAAACAGTAGCGCCGTCACTTGATGCCGCTCTAACAAACCAGGGGTTTGCAGCACCTGCAGCTAATCCAGCTAAACTACCATAGCCAGGAGCAACCATATGGATTCCGTTAACAAACGGGAATGCCATATTATTATAAGGTCCAGGCATCGTGCTTGTAGCTTCATTTGTGATATTTCCACTAACACCAGCTGGTCCAGCTCCATTAAAGAAAAGTCTTGCTCCCCAAAATGGATTTCCAGCAACTAACATACCACCAACATTATCATTAGTATACGGCTGTGTAAATTCACCACCGCCAGCCATTGACATGACACCTGCCATAATATTAGGGTAAGAGTTCATTTGACCCGCCATAAATAATGAGTTGTCAGTCATACCAGCTGTGATTCCTTCACCCATCGCAACATAAGTGCTAAAGTCAGCATCACCAGAATCAATATCCAGATATGGATCAGGATAAACTTCGTCTGGATTAACGACATCTGTTTCACAACTCCAAAGAGCTAACATAAAAACAGAAAGTAATAAATATTTAATTTTCATAATAAATTATTTTAATTTTTAAAAGTTATTAGCAGTCCATGAAATATAGTACTGTGTTCCAATAAATCCAGAACCAAATGCGGTAAAGTATTCTTCACCACCTAAGTTAGTAGCACCAACCTTGATAGTTGATTTCCATTTTGGAACAGTAAGATTAAATTGAGCATCAATTATGTGAGTATCAGGAACAATACCATCTCCGAAAGATGCTTGCCATAAATACTCACTCCAATATCTCCAAGCAATATTAAACCCAAAGTTTTTAAATAGCTCTGTATTTCCAAACTGAGCTTTAATTTTATGCTCAGGTGTATTCCAGTTTGTTCTAAAATCTGGGTATAATGATTGTTCAAATTCTAGTTGAGTTTTTGTATAATTAGCTGATAAATCAAAGTTTCCAAAGATTTTGGTAGCCATTCCTATAGACATTCCCCAAGAAGATATTTCTGCTGGAGAGTTTGTATATGAGCTCCATGTTTCAAAATCTTGATTTGCCATTGCAAGAACTGATAGACCTCCATCACCAACTTCTCCATATAGAGGAGATAATACAATTTGAGTGTTAATGAAATCCTGGAAATCATTTCTATATACAGCAGCATCAACAGTAAATGTTTTTGATAATTTACCTCTAAAACCAAATTCCATTGATTGCATTTGCTCAGGCTTAACATAATCAACATCAGCTACTCTAAGAAGAGATGGATCACCTGCAGCAGCAAAAGCTTGTACAGAACTAGCTTCATAAGCATTATTATATGCAGAAGCACCAGACATTGTTACTGTTGCTGGAATTCCTAAAGCTTGACCTGCAGCACTAATTCCATAATCTCTAATGTATCTTTCAGGGTTGCCTTCTGCAGAACCAACTAATCTAGCTTGTCCAGCATCTAATCCAATAAATAAATCCTGAGTAGTTGGAGTTCTAAATCCAGTTTGATAAGAAACTCTGAAGTTTAGATTTTTGTATTCACCAGCAGTATAACTTAAAACTGCTCTTGGAGAAAATTGACCATCAAAGTATTCTGATTTGTCATATCTAATTGCACCTGTAAGAACAAGTCTATCATCCATCATTTTCTTAACAGCTTGCGTGTAGAAACCTGTTTCTTGATACTCAATTGGTCCGTCAACATCAGTAAATATCGTTCCGCCAGAATTCAAAGAATATCTTCTTGCAGATCCACCTACTTGAACTTCAGCCCAATCCCACATGTGACCAAAATTGTAATTATAGTCTAAGTGATAGAATTTAGAATTATCTGTAAATCTTGCACCAGTTGTTAAGTCTGGATCTTGAATTACTTCAGCCAAATTAGATTCAAATTCTGGTGAACCTGGCAACCATCTTCCTGTATCAGCAGTTTGTCTTGCCAGTATATGAGCTTGGTCAATTGTCATTCCTGCTAGTTGACCGTTCACAATTCCGCCAACATATTCTGCAAACCAGTTAAGATCTGGTTTCCATCTTCTGTTTACGTTAATTGCAGCAAATGTCATATCATAAGAGTCTCCTGCATCATCTTCAACTACATATGCTCTAGCAAACCAATTATCATTTGTTACTTCAAGTTTGTGTTGAGTCATTAAAAAGTTCTTAATAGCATATCTATTAATACCCTGGTATAAAGTCTTACCAGTACCCCATTTTCCAATGTAGGAAACTTCAAGATTACTTCCTTCAATTGGTCTGTAGTATATACCCCAGTCAGCCTTTTTACTTGTAGCATCTGGCTCAGCCATATCAGTTTCATTATATCCTGTCCTACTAACATTAGTTGAAGGAACTAGTGCTTCAGCACCAGCTGGTAAAAGACCTAGCCCAACCATTGCTTGTGCTACACCATATATATTTGTCTGCACCTCATCTCCATAGATATTAATTCCATCTTTATTATATACGCCTGCAAAAACAGCTCTATTTAATTTATCTTCTTCACTATTTGCAATCCAATCAGTTCCGGATAAATAACCAAAATTAAGTTTCATAGCAAGTTTATCACTAAACTTATGTCCCCATCTAATTTGAATATCTTGGTATTCATTTGTTCCAGCAGCATCTTGTACGGTAACACCTCTTTTGTATTGACCACTAATACCTTGGTGATCAAACGGGTTTTTGCTTCTCATTAATAAAATACCATTAAATGCATTTGCACCATAAAGTGCAGATGATGTACCCGGTACTAGTTCAACGTCAAGAACATCAACTTCTGTCATTCCAAGTAAGTTACCCATAGGGAAGTTAAGTGCAGGAGCTGAATTATCCATTCCATCAACTAATTGTACAAATCTTGTATTTGCGAATGTTGCAAAACCTCTTGTGTTGATTGATTTAAAAGTAAAACTGTTTACATTTATATCAACACCTTTTAAGTTTTCAAGTCCATCATAAAAATCTGCTGATGCAGTAGTTCTGATATCCTTAGTTCCAAATCTTTCGATTGTTACGGGAGATTCGAAAACTCTTTGTGGAGTTCTAGAAGCTGAAACTACAACTTCATCAAGAGCTGAATTGTCTTCTAAAACAATGTTTATTGTTGAATTACCTGTAACTTCAGCGGTAGCAGGCTTGAAACCAACACTACTTGCCTCGATACTAAATGGAGTATCCATATCAACGGTAATAGAATAATTACCGTCAAAATCAGCTGCAACACCACTTGATGTTCCAACTACAATAACAGTAGCGCCTGATAATGGCTGGTTGTTTTGATCAGTAATGCTTCCAGAAACTGTAGTCTGAGCATAAGTAAAAACACCAACTAGCATTATTAAAATCTTAAGAATTGTTCTCATAATTTGTTTATGTTTAATTTTTAATAGGTTAAATATATGTTAATAATCTGTTAACGCAATGCATAATTGTAAAAAAATGGCCTTCAAAAATAAATTTTTATTAAAAATATTATTGAATTTTTGACTAAAAGGCAATAAAAATCATACTATATTGATATTATAATTGACATATATTCAAAGAATTAACATTTTTAATTAAAAATGCTTATTAGACCAAAAATCAATCTAAAAATCTACTGAAAAGCCAAATGAAGGAATAATTGATTTTCTGTTGACATCTACTTCAACCAGTGTAAAAGGTGTAATTATATTACCAATATTATCCCTTTGTAAACCATACTCTGGAGGAGTTGGTATTTTTTGAGATAGAAGGTTAAGTATTTCTATGAAGAAATTGATAGATATTTTTTCTTTATTCCATTTTTTGTCAAATCTTATATCTAACTGAGAAAAATTACCAAGTTTTACATTTCCAAGTTGAGAATAATCAAGAATCATATTAGGATAATTGGAAAGACTGGAAACTAAATCATAAGGAACATAGGGTGTTCTTCCTGCAAAACGCCATTTTGAACTTACCTCCCAGTTTCGTTTAAGCTTATAACCTCCACTGAAAGATGAAAGATGTTTACTGTCCCAAACAGAAGGAAGATAATTTCCGTTAATATCGGTAAATTCACTTTTAAAGAAAGTATATGAGAAAATTCCGTAAAAATTTCTTGTTAATTTTTGTTGAAATAAAAACTCTAGCCCTCTTGTTTTTCCCCTACCATTAGTAATTATATTCTCATTGCCTAGTACTTCAAAATCAGCTCCTTTATTTGCTAATGAAACTCCGTCAACTATGGAAACAGGAAAATTTTCATAATTTTTAATAAATCCTTCAATTGAAATCCTAGACGCGCTTCCTAATGCATATTCGAAACCTGTTACATAGTGATTACTTTTTGTGTACTTAGCATTTCTATTAGTAAAATCTCCTGAAACTTCTTTAAAGCCCAAAATTGTGTATGGGGGAATTTTAAAATATGTTCCAACACTTGAATTCCATTTTAATCTTCGATCTTCACTCAATGCATATGAAGTTGATAATCTGGGTGAGACATTATCAAGAAGTTTTGAGCCTTCACTAAAATTATCTTCATCAGCTCTTATTCCTAATGATATATCTAATTTTGAATCAATGAAACTTTTTGAAATACTTCCAAATAATCCATATTTGTAAAAATTAATTTGGGTAAGATACTCTAATTGGTTAATAATATCCGTTGTATTATTGTAGTAATCAGAATATTGAATATTTGCTCCCCAAGTTATTTTCCACTCATCAATATAGTTTATTGTTTTAGCTCTTAATTTAGTTTCCCATTCGTGTGAATCATTTCTAAAATATAATCCTTCTAAATTTTCATTATCAAAGTAACTTGAGAAAATATTTTTTAGTTTATTAGTGCTTAAGGCCAAAATAAATTGTCCTTTACTTTCTCTATATTTTCTTATCCAAGATGCTCCCAGAGTTGTCGAGTTTTGCTTAATTATTGGTACTTGCTCTAAAAATGACTGTTGGGTAAAATCAAAGTCTTCAGGTGCTTCCACAGAAAAATTATCAATTGCGCCAAGGCCAATAATATTTATGCTATTATAATCATCAATCTTATGATTTATTTTTCCTTGAAAATCCCAATAGTCAGGTCTGATCGGAAGACCAATTAATTTAAATAAAAACTGCAGATAACTTTTTCTTGCTGAAAATATAAATGTTGTTTTATTATTATCAGAACTTGAAAAAGGTCCTTCAATTGTTATTGCTGAATCACTTGCACCAAATCTAAAGTTTCCACTGATATTCTTTGGATTACCATTTCTTTGATTGAATTGTAATACTCCACTTAGAGGGTTATCATATTCGATACCAAATGCTGAAGTACTTAGTGTTACTTCATCAATAAATGATATATTAATCATTCCTTGAGGTCCTCCAGCACTTCCTTGAGTACTAAAGTGATTTATATTTGGAATTTCTATTTCATCTAAATAATAAACCGTTTCATTAGGAGCACCACCTCTTATTATAATATCATTTCTAAATCCACCAACAGATGGTGAAAGGCCTGGCATGCTTTGAACAACTTTTGTCACATCATTATCAGCACCTGGATAACTCTCTATTTCAACTCTTGAAAATGTATTGATTGATAGAGGTGTTTCTTTGGACTTTTTAAAGGGACTTTCAAACAAAATTACTTCGTCAAGTTCCTGAGTAGATTCCATCAAATATATTTCTAGTGTCTGATTTCCTTTACTTTTAATGATAACATTAAATATTTTTTTTGATTGATATCCAATATAACTCACCGTTAAGTTATATGTTTGAGGTTTAATTTCTGAAATTTCAAAGAACCCATTTTCATCAGAAATTGCACCTTTTTCGGTCCCTTCAATGACGACATTTGTACCAAAAAGTGGTAGTTGACTTTTTGAATCAAAAACATATCCGTTTATTGTGCCATCAATTTGGGAAAAAATTAAGGATGGCAGAAGAAGAAATAATAATAGATTACTTTTCACATTGCAAATATCACAAATTTTATTCTAATTAATTAGTGTATTTATCACTAGAAAGCAGATACACCTGTGATATTTCTACCAGTAATTAGTGTATGAATTTCATCAGTTCCTTGATATGTGATTAATGTCTCAAGATTAATAAGGTGCCTCATAACCGGATATTCAGCGGTAATACCCATACCTCCAAGAATCTGCCTGGCATTTCTTGCAACATTATAAGCCACCAATACATTATTTCTTTTAGCCATAGAAATCTGTTCAAATGTTGCATCACCATCGTTCATCATCATTCCAAGTTTCCAATTTAAAAGTTGAGCCTTAGTAATTTCAGTTATCATATCAACTAATTTTTTTTGAATTAGTTGGTTTGATGATATTTTTTTACCAAACTGAATTCTTTCGTTAGAATATTTTAAGGCCACGTCATAGCATTCCATGGCAATTCCAATAGAACCACAAGCTACAGCGTAACGTGCAATATTGAGACTACTTAGTGCTGCATTAATGCTATCTGACTCAAACAGTAAATATTTTTTGTGAACCTTACATTTATCAAAAATTAGTTCTCCTGTTTCAGATGCACGAAATGACCATTTTTTATCAATTTTTGATGTTGAAAAACCAGGGTCATTTCTTTGAATAATAAAACATGCATAGTTGTTGTTTGCAGACTTAGACCATACTAAAGCCATATCACAAAAAGGTGCATTTCCAATCCACATTTTTGAACCGTTAATGATATAATGGTCACCATCAATACTGTGTCTTGTTTGCATCGAGGCGGGGTCTGAACCATGTCCCGGTTCTGAAAGCCCAAAACTGCCAATCAATTCACCTTTTGATAGTTTTAGTAGAAATTCTTCTTTATGAAAATCGTTTCCGTGTTCATATATATTATTCATTACCAATGATGTTTGAATTGAACACATGACTCTGATTGCTGAATCACCCCTTTCAAGTTCTTGCATCATAAGTCCATATGATATTAAATCAAGTTCTGATCCTCCATATTTCGCTGGAAGAATTGCCCCAAAACCCCCA
>CABYIO010000034.1 GCA_902519075.1 uncultured Bacteroidota bacterium
CAGAAGTAAGACTTAAATCAGCAGCTGAATTACTATCAGCAGCAATCATAAATGCTTGGCCTGGAGCAATGTAAACAGCTGAATTTGTATTATAATCCTGACCATAAGCAGTATAACCAGTTCCATCAGCATCATATCCATAAGCAGCTAAATATTGAGTGTCAATAACGCCACTATTTACAGATAAAAAGTTATTAGTACCATCAGCATCATCATTTGCATTTATATAACTAGGGAATGGATTAGAAACTAAATTCCATCTTCTTCCATTAAGCATATAATCATTATTAACCACTGAAGTTGTTTGGGCATCTGTAGTGACTGTTCCTGTAAATGCCATCGTAGCACCAGTTGTTGTTGCCATCTGATATCCTGTTCCAAGTTCAAAGTCTCCAGCTTGCCAGCCAGTACCACTATTTGAATAGTTCTCCCATTCATCATCACCATTATCATATGTACCAACAGCAGAAAATGAACCACTTGTTGCAATGACTGCACTATTGGCTGTAACAAAATCAGATATTGATTGTCCACCAACAGGTGAACCAACTAAATCCCATCCATTTTCACCTGCAACATTTACATATCTGTTATAGGTAACATCACCAGTTGATGTTCCTACAACTATTAGTGATGCATATCCATCAGATTCAGAGTGTAATTCAACATCACCATTATTGGTGAAATCACCATAAACAGTTAATGAAGTACTCTGATTAATGCTCAACTGTGCTCCTGCTTCTATCGTAATATCTTTAACAAGAGCATCATAAGCACTTGAGATATCAGCGTGATTTGAGGCAGATGAAGTTAGGGTAACATCTGAATCCTTATCAGGAACATTACCATCTTGCCAGTTTGATGCATTACTCCAATCTGAGTCAACAGTTCCTGTCCACTGTCCTGATGGTCTTTCCTCAACTGTAAAATCATCAAAATTTATTCCACCGCCATAAGTTGCTGTAATTTTAATTCGGATTTCCTCTGACATGAATGCACTTAAATCATCTGAATATGCTGTCTGCCAAGCACTAGAATATGAATCCTGCTGAGCCCCACTTAGGGATATCACATCAGTTTCAGTACCGTCAGATTCCATTACAGTCACTGTTAAATCACCTACTGAGCCAGTTCCACTGTGATCATGCATGTGATAACTTATTGTAATTCTAGGATCAGCCATAGAAGTAAGATCTAAGTATGGAGAAAGCATGTAACCTGAAGTTCCTGCACTAAGATCTTGGTAATTTGCAGCGTAGAAATAGTTACTTGCATTCGTAGCACCAACAACAAAACCACCTTGTCCGTTGTAAGCCGAATCTAATAAAATAAAGTCCATGTCTTGATTTGGACAATACCATGAACCTGCTGCAGTCATTTCACCGAATGCATAATTTGCAAAAGTATAGCCTGAAAAATCTTCACTTGTTGCTCCTGTTATTACATGATTTGTTGTAAAAGTTGTTGATACTGCAGTAGCCGAAACACCACTACAAGAAGCAGTTAATTCTACTGTGTAAAGCTGATTTGATGATAAACCAGTAACAGAATCAGTTGTGCTTGTAGTCGTTCCAGTAGCTACAGCTGCGGCTGAAGTATCTGTTCCTTCGTAAACATTCCACGTATATTCATCATTACTAGTACCAGCACTCCATGAAAGAGAAGCTGCACCAAATTCAAAATCACTTACTCCTGCAGCTAAGTTAGATGGTTCTCCACATGAAGGAGCATCTTCAATTGTAAAATCATCAATAGCTGCATCACCCCTATAAGTTCCTCCATGGGTTACAGTAAATTTAAAACGTATCTCTTCGCTCATGTAATTAGATAAATCAGCTGTGGCAGTTGACCATGCTGCACTTCCAGAACTATGCTGTTCACCTGATAAGCCAACAAGCGATGTTTCGGTTCCGTCAGATTCTACGACATATAGGGTAAGATCACCCATGTCTGCACCATACATGTGATAGTCAAACGCAACCCTTGGGCTTGTCATCGTTGAAACGTCAAAATATGGCGTTTCAAGCGTTGCTGTTCCAGATGTTTGGGATGCTTCTGTAAAAAGATAAATATCATTACTTTCTCCATCAGTACCTCCCACATCAGGTCCAGTAGTACCGGAAGCTGTACCAGTGGCACCAGAATACGTTATCCAATCAAAGACAACATTATCTGTGTACCATGAACCTTCAGAAGACATTTCGGACCACGTATAAGTTCCAGTGGTATAACTGCTAAAGTCCTCAGAATGAGCTCCGGTAATTAAATGATTAGTCGTAAATGTTCCGGATAGTTCACCTCCAGAAGATGAACCAGAACATGTTGCAGTAACAACAGCCGTGTAAAGCTGATTACTATCTAAATTTGTAAGATTAGCACTCTCGGTTGAAGTTGTTCCAGTAGTTACAGGTGCAACCGTTGTATCCGTTCCTGCGTATACGTTATATGAATATTCATCATTTCCATTTCCTGCAGTCCAAGATATTGTAGCTGTTCCAAAAGAAAAATCAGAAATACTAGATGAAAAATCAGAAGGAGAAGAACATGATGAATATGCTTCAAAAGATACATTATCTATTGCCCAATCATCAGACCAATTTCCTTGATACCTAAAAGCAATACCTGTAGCAGTGTTTGGAACATCTAAGGTCACAGTAGCAGAAGTAGTGCTTGAACAGCCTTCTCTTAGTTGTGTCCAAGTAGCTGAAGCGGCATTTGAGCCATCATAATCAGTAGAATAGACAACCGTATGACTTGTATAATAACTACAAGAGTAATACTGATACTCATCATATGTTAATGTGGCATCTCCACCAGTTCCAGAAAGGTCTAGCAGAGGTCCAATTAAGTAATTGTCAATACTTCCCGTGTCATCTTCGTGATAAGCAGCACCGGAATAAACTATCCATCCTTGTGTTCCAGAAGTTCCTGCAACATACAATGACCAGTTACTTAGATCTCCTGAACTAAAGTCATCGGAAAATGAAGTAACCTGAGAATAAGCATTAAAGCCTATTATTAGTAAACCGAAAAATAATGATAATGTAATTTTTTTCATAATATTTTATTTGAACTTAGCAATTTAGTTTATTTAATGAATAAATTCAAAATTTTATCGAAAATTTATAAGACATTAAAATGACTCTTATGATGTATTTATATTTTTAGATATATATATTTGATGATTATCATATAAAACTGATTAAAATTTAAGATATATATAAATAATTAACAGAAATATTAAGTTTTTAATAATTCTTGGTAAGATTTTAGACAATTCATTAACAGCATTGCAATAGTCATTGGCCCAACACCTCCAGGAACAGGAGTTATGTAACTTGACTTTTTAGAGACATTTTCATAATCAACATCTCCAACAATTTTGTAGCCTTTTTGTGAATTATCTGGCACCCTTGTAATTCCAACATCAATAACTACAACTCCATCTTTAACCATATCGGCTTTTATAAAATTTGGAACTCCGAGTGCTGAAATAATAATATCGGCTTGTTTTGTTAGATCGTTAATATTTTTTGTTCTACTATGAGCAAGGGTTACCGTAGAATTTCCTGGATCTGATTTTTGACTCATCAAAATACTTATTGGCCGCCCCACTATATCAGATCGACCAATTACAACAGTGTGCTTTCCAGATGTCTCAACTTTGTATCTTTTTAATAACTCCATAATTCCATATGGAGTAGCGGAGGTAAAAGTCGGTAAACCTAATGTCATTTTTCCAAAATTTGTTGGATGAAAACCATCAACATCCTTATCAGGACTAACAGCCATTAATATTTTTTGAGAATCAATATGCTTTGGTAGAGGAAGCTGAACAATATAGCCGTCAATTTTTTCATCATTATTCAACTCTTCAACTTTTTCAAGAAGTTCATTTTCGGAGATTGATTTAGGAAGTTTTATTAATGTTGATTCAAAACCAACTTTTTTACAGGCACGAACCTTACTACCAACATAGGTCAAACTCGCTCCATCATCACCAACTATAACTGCCGCTAAATGAGGAGGTCGAGAGCCTTTTGCAACAATCTCCTTTACAGATTCTGAAATTTCGATTTTAATGTCGTTGCTTGTTTTTTTTCCGTCTAAAATTATCATCTACCCTTCATGTTTTGCATCATTTGCATCATTTTTCCCTGGCCCATTCCCTGCATCATCTTCATCATTTTACTCATTTGATTGAATTGCTTGATAAGTTGATTTATTTCTTCAACTGACCTGCCAGATCCCTTACTAATTCTTTTTTTCCTAGACTGATCTAAAATTGATGGCAGTGCTCTTTCCTTAGGTGTCATAGAATTAATGATTGCCTCAATAGGTTTAAATGATTCATTGTCAACTTGCTCGCCTGATTCTTTCATCATTTTACTAGCACCAGGGATCATACCAACCAAATCTTTCATATCTCCCATTTTTTTAATCTGTTGAATCTGTTTCATAAAATCATCCAGACCAAATTTATTTTTTGCAATTTTCTTTTGAATCTTTCTTGCTTCTTCTTGATTAAATTGCTGTTGTGCTCTTTCAACAAGTGAGACAACATCACCCATTCCAAGAATTCTATCAGCCATTCTGTTTGGATGAAAAACATCCAGTGCATCCATTTTCTCACCAGTTCCGATAAACTTAATTGGTTTGTCAACTACACTTTTAATCGATAAGGCTGCACCACCTCTAGCATCTCCATCTAATTTGGTAAGAACGACTCCGTCAAAATCTAAAACATCATTAAATGCTTTGGCACTATTTACAGCGTCTTGCCCAGTCATGGAATCAACAACAAATAAAATTTCACTTGGCTTAATAGCTTTTTTAATATTTGATATTTCATTCATCATTTCCTCATCAATTGCCAGTCTACCTGCAGTATCAATAATGATTAAATTATGTCCTTTTGATTTTCCATGCTTAACTCCAGCCTTAGCAATTGCTACAGGATCTTTATTATCTTCTTCAGAATACACCTCAATATCTAAGTCTTTTCCGAGCACATGTAGTTGTTCAATTGCTGCGGGTCTGTAAACATCACAGGCAACCATTAATGGTTTTAAAGATTTCTTCTTTCTTATGTCGTTTGCAAGCTTTGCAGTGAAAGTAGTTTTACCAGATCCTTGCAATCCAGACATTAAAACTATGGCAGGCTTATCTTTTAAATTTATTTCAGATGTCTCACCACCCATCAATTCAGCCAATTCATCTTTTACAATTTTGACCATTAATTGACCAGGTTTTAGGTTTGTTAAAACATCTTGTCCAATGGCTTTTTCCTTAACTCTTTGGGTAAAATCTCTAGCTGTTTTAAAGTTTACGTCAGCATCAAGCAGAGCACGTCTTACTTCTTTTAATGTCTCAGCAACATTAATTTCAGTTATACTCCCATGACCCTTTAATACCTGTAAGGCTTTGTCTAATTTTTCACTTAGATTACTAAACATACTGTAAAATAAAAAATTTAAAACTCATATTAAAATTACATTCTATCAACCACACCAATACCCAAAAGTGAAAGTGCATTTTTTATTGTTATTCCAACTAATTTTGAAAGCTCAACTCTAAATGTTTTCTTATCTTCAAAAGCAGATTTTAAAATCGGTAAAGATTGATAAAATGAATTGAATGACTTTACCAAATCGTAAACATAGTTTGCTACTAGTGCTGGATTATGTGAGCTAGAAGCACTACTAATAGCTGAAGGAAATAAATCAATTTGTTTGATTAACTCTTTTTCCTTGTCTTCCAATTTTCTGTCATATTTATCTTTTGATAACTCAAAATTAATCCCATTAAGAATCGATTGAATTCTTGCATAAGAGTATTGAATAAACGATGCAGTATTACCTTGAAAATCTACTGATTCTTTCGGATCGAAAAGAATTCTTTTTTTAGGATCAACCTTTAGTATGTAATATTTGAGGGCACCTAGTCCAACTGTCTTGTATACCTTATTTTTTTCATCATCAGAAAGACCATCTAGCTTTCCTAAATTTTTAGAAATCTCTTTTGCGGTTCCGATCATCTCTTGCATCAAATCATCGGCATCAACGACAGTACCTTCTCTACTTTTCATTTTACCACTTGGTAAATCTACCATTCCGTAGCTTAGATGAAATAAATTTTCAGACCATGAGAAACCTAGTTTTTTAAGTATTAAAAAAAGAACTTTAAAATGATAGTCCTGTTCATTACCCACGGTATAAACCATTGAGTTAATATCAGGACAATCTTTTACTCTCTGTACGGCAGTACCAATATCTTGAGTCATATAAACAGCGGTTCCATCAGCACGTAGCACAATCTTTTCATCTAGTCCATCTTCGGTGAGATCACACCATACTGAACCATCATCTTTTTTGTAAAAAACACCAGATTTTAAACCGCTAGAAATAAACTCTTTTCCTAACAAGTACGTGTCACTTTCATAATAATAACTATCAAAGTCTACCCCTAAATTTTTGTAGGTTTGTTCAAAACCTTCATACACCCAACCATTCATTTTTTTCCAAAGCTTTACCACTTCTTTATCACCAGACTCCCATTTAATAAGCATTTCTTTTGCTCTAATTAGAATGGAGGCATTTTGCTTAGCCTCCTCCTCAGCAGTTCCGCTTTTTATGAGGTCTTCAACCTCTTTTTTATAAATCTCATCAAACTTGATATAATAATCTCCTACAAACTTATCTCCTTTCAAATTAGTACTGGCCGGAGTTTCACCATTACCATAATCCAGCCAAGCAATCATACTCTTACAAATATGAATACCTCTATCATTTATAATTTGAGTTTTATATACTTTTTTTCCTGATGCTTTGTAAATTTCAGACATACTATATCCTAAAAGATTATTTCTAATATGGCCTAAGTGTAAGGGCTTATTAGTATTAGGAGATGAATATTCAACCATTATGGCTTCATCAGAAATAGTATCAGAAAAACCATAGTTTGAATTATCTTTTATAGAATTAAAAAAGCTTAAATAGTGTTCATCAGCAATTGAAAGGTTCAAGAATCCAGAAACTACATTGTAAGAAATAATGGAATTTGTTTCAACCAAATAATCACCGATCTTTTCAGCAATTTCTTTTGGGCTCGATTTTAATTCTTTGACAATGGGGAAAACCACAAGAGTAATATCTCCTTCAAATTCCTTTTTAGTTTGCTGAAGCTCAATATTATTAGTTTCAAACTCAAATACTTCTTTTAGAGCAGTTTGAATATTTTCTCTTATTATCTTTTGAATATACATTCTTACTTATATGATGTAAATATACTGTTTAATAATATTACTTTTTTGGTAAAAATATTTCTGCCATCATACATCTGGCACTACCCCCACCACAAACTTCTATAGTATTTATATCACAAGAAACAATTCTTGAATAGTTTGTAATTCTATTTTTTTGATTTTCATTCAATGAGTCTTCAGCCGACTTGCTCATTACTAAAACACTCTCTCCATTTTCATTTATAAGCTCAAGCATATTTCCGGCGAAACTTTCAACCTGTTTTTCAGAAATTTCGATTAACTTCTTACCTGATCCATTAATAAAATCAGAAATATTTTTTCTTTGCTTTTTATTGTCAATTGAATCTAAGCATATTATAACGTAATCTTTGGCAATACACATCATCACATTGGTATGATAAATAGGTAACCTATCATTACCCACAGATTGAAACGAATTAAATAATACAGGGGTAAATTCAAAGTCTTCACAAAACTCTATAAATAAGTCTTCATTGGATCTATTTGAAATTGAGCAATAGGCAACTCTATTTTCACGATCTAATATCATACTTCCAGTTCCTTCTAAAAATTTATTTTCAGATTCAGCACTTGAGTAGTCAATTATATTGGAAATAGTAAACCCTTCGCCTTCTAGAAATTCTAAAACTTCTGGTCTTCTCTCCAACCTTCTGTTTTCAGCGCACATTGGATACAAAACCACATCTCCATTTTCATGAAAAGAAATCCAATTATTTGGAAAAATTGAGTCTGGAGTATAGTCATTTTCATCATCCTGAAATACATGAACAGATATACCATTTTGTTTTAAATTCTCAACCATATTATCAAACTCCTTTTGAGCTCTCTCATTCAAGTTTTTAATAATTAAGTTTTTAATCTGATAATGATTATCCTTTGCAGTATCCTCGTTATAACCAAAATTAATTGGCCTTATCATTAATATGGAATTTGTAGCTTGACCCATAATTTATTCTCTTATTAGAGGTAAAGTTGAACATCTTAGAAGACCACCCTGCTTGGAAATTTCTTTATAGTTTATTTCTTCAACAACAATATCAAAAGTTCTTAACCAAGAGTTTAGCTTAGTAAATGATTTTTCACTAACTACAATATTAGTATCAATTGAAAAGAAATTACATTTCAGTTCACTCATTTCAGTTAAAGAAATTTCTAAAATATTTTCCTCTCCAAAATGATCAATTAGCCATTTATACTGATCTCCTTTCAAAAATGCATCTGGACAAGCCACCAATTTATTATTTCCGACAGGTTGTAAGCAACAATCTAAATGTAATGCATTTTTTGTTGGTTCTAAATCAGATTTGATCAGGTCAAATGAAATAATCTTTTTTTCTGGAAATCTTTCTTTTAAAAATTTAATAGCCTGATAATTTGTTCTCGCAGTTTTAAAATTGGAATAATCGTTTCCATCATAAGCACCAATAAATATGTACTCATTATGAAGAATTACATCACCTCCTTCAATATGGCAATCTTCAGGTAATTCAATTATTTTATTTTTTGGAATCAGATCGATTACTTTATCAATTGCTAATATTTCCTTTGACCTTTCGGGTAAGATATTTGAAACAATAAAAAAATCATCAATAACAAAACCTATATCCCTGCAGAAAATTTGATTGTAGTCATTTATAACTTCAGGCCTATATACCTTAACATTGTGTTTAACTAAAACATCTTCTAATTCATTTAACTCTTTAACCATATCGATTTCAATCGGATAGGTATTGGCTAAAACATTTTCTCTACTTTTTGGATCATAGCACTCTTCCAACATTGGGGCTGGACCATTACTTTTAGCTGTGCCTAATACTACTGCCAAAAGCTTTGATGTTTCATTATTTACATTAAGCTCTAGCATTAAAAATATGTCAATAAATTACTTTTTGGATTTGAATTTTCTTGGGGCAGAACCGGTGAACAACTGCCTTGGCCTACCAATAGGCTCTTTCATTAACCTCATTTCTCTCCATTGTGCAATCCAACCAGGTAATCTACCCAAAACAAACATAATTGTATACATATTTGGAGGAATACCCATAGCTCGATAAATTACCCCAGAATAAAAATCAACATTAGGAAATAATTTTCTGTCGATAAAATATTTATCTTTTAAAGCATTTTCTTCTAATTCTTTAGCTATCTGAAGAAGTGGGTCATCAACTCCAATAGATTTAAGGAACTTATCAGCTGCAGCTTTTATAATCTTTGCTCTTGGATCATAATTCTTATAAACACGATGTCCAAAACCCATTAATCTAAAAGGGTCTTCTTTATCTTTTGCTTTTCTTATATATTTTTTGGTATTACCGCCGTCTTCTTGAATTGCCTTTAACATTTCCAAAACAGCCTGATTAGCCCCTCCATGCAAAGGGCCCCAAAGCGCTGATATTCCTGCAGAAATGGAAGGAAATAATCCAGCATGGGAAGAACCAACAATTCTTACCGTTGAAGTTGAACAATTTTGTTCATGGTCTGCATGTAATATTAAAAGCTTATTGAAAACATCAATAAGAGGTTTTTCTGGACGATACTCGTCATTTGGTTTTTTAAAAAGCAAATGTAAAATCATATCTGTATAATCCAAATTCCTAATTTTCATTGAATATTGAAGCGGAAAACCATTTTGCTTTCTATACGACCAACCAACTAGAATAGGAATTTTACCTAAAACCTTTACAATAGTTTCATACATACCTTCTTTACTTCTAACATAATCAAGTGATACATCGTTAGGATTGAACGCTGTTAAAGCACTTGTTAAACTTGACAATACTCCCATTGGATGTGCCGAGCTTGGAAATGCATCAACAATTTTCTTAACATCATCATTAACTATACTATTGTCAACTATATCATCATGAAATTTATCTAATTCTTCTTTACCTGGTAACTCACCAAAAATAAGCAGATAAGCAACCTCCAAAAATGATGCTTTTTTTGCTAATTCCTCAACGTCATAACCTCTGTATCTGAGGATTCCTTTTTCGCCATCCAAGTATGTTATTTTACTCTCACATGAGGCAGTATTTTTAAAACCCCTATCAATTGTAGTGACTCCTTCAGATAATGATCGTAAATTTTTTATATCAATACATACATCTCCTTCAATTCCTTTATATACTGGGAAATCATAGCTTTCACCATCAATACTTATTGTAGCTTTATCAGACACGATTAAATTGTTTGAAGTTGTTTTTAACTTTTGCAAAACTACAAAATATCTTGCAAAAATTAAAGATTTACACTAAGAGATTTGCTATTTAACGTAGGTTGATTTTAAAGGCTTTTGTTTTTGGAAATAGTGCATTATCTTCTAACTCCTCTTCAATCCTTAATAACTGATTGTATTTTGCCATCCTATCTGATCTGGATATAGATCCGGTTTTGATCTGGCCACAATTTAATGCAACTGACAAATCAGCAATTGTATTATCCTCTGTTTCACCTGATCTGTGAGACATAACAGTTGTATATCCAGCCTCATGAGCCATGTTAACTGCGTTGATAGTTTCTGTCAATGAGCCTATTTGATTCACCTTAATTAGAATTGAGTTAGCTATATTTTCTTCAATACCTTTTTTAAGCCTTACTGTGTTAGTAACAAATAAGTCGTCACCAACAAGCTGAACTGAATCTCCAACAAGTTCTGTTAAATACTTCCATCCTTCCCAATCATTTTCATCCATTCCATCTTCAATAGATACGATTGGATATTTTTTGGATAGTTCAGCTAAATACTCGGCCTGTTGTTTACTGTCTCTTATTTTACCTTCAGGTCCTTCAAAAATTGTATAATCATAATAACCATCTTTATAAAACTCAGCTGATGCACAATCCAAGGCAATCAAAATATCCTCTCCAAATTTATAACCAGAATTATTCACGGCTGTCTGAATCGTTTCAATAGTATCTTCAGTTCCGTTTAATTTTGGAGCAAAACCACCTTCATCCCCTACACTTGTACTTAACCCTCTGGATTTTAAAACTTTTTTTAGTGAATGAAAAATTTCACTTCCCATTTTCATAGCATCAGAAAAACTATCTGCTGATACGGGCATAATCATAAATTCCTGAAATGCTATAGGAGCATCACTATGAGAACCTCCGTTAATAATATTCATCATTGGCACTGGAAGCATATTTGCATTTGGCTGTAAATATCTAAAAAGTGAAATTTTCTTCTCCTTAGCTGCGGCTTTAGCCATTGCAAGAGATACACCCAAAATAGCATTCGCCCCTAATTTTGACTTGTTTTCAGTTCCATCAACAGAAATCATTAGATTATCATTTGATTGCTGGTCAAACACTGATTTACCAATTAATTCCTGAGAGATTATGTTATTAATATTTGAAACTGCCTTTAAAACTCCTTTTCCATGGTAATCATTTCCGCCATCTCTTAATTCAACTGCTTCGTGTTCTCCAGTTGAAGCTCCAGACGGAACAGCCGCTCTTCCTAAAACTAAATTTTCTGTAATTATATCTACCTCAACAGTAGGATTTCCTCTAGAATCAAATATTTGTCTTGCTACAATACTTTTAATTTCAGCCATCTATTTTCTCTTAGATATATTTTCAATAAACTGATCAAAGAGATAGGAGGCATCATGAGGGCCAGGACTCGCCTCAGGATGATACTGAACTGAAAAACAATTTTTATTTTTCATTTCAATTCCAGCCACAGTGTCATCATTTAAATGAATATGAGTTATTCTAATGTCTTTATGCGCTTCAGTTTCTTCACGATTAATTGCAAAACCATGATTTTGAGAAGTTATCTCTCCTTTTCCAGAAATAAGGTTTTTTACAGGATGATTAATCCCACGATGTCCATTATGCATCTTATATGTTGAAATACCATTGGCCAATGCTATAATTTGATGTCCTAAACAAATACCAAACAATGGGTAATCATTTTTGATAACTTCTTTGGCAACATTTTGAGCGTCTTTTAAGGGTTTTGGATCACCTGGGCCGTTGGAAATAAAATACGCGTGAGGATTCCAAGAACTCATTTCTTCAAAGGAAGTGTTGAAAGGGAAAACTTTAATGTAACAATCTCTTTTAGAGAGATTTCTAAGGATATTTTTTTTGATTCCCAAGTCTAGTGCGGCTACTTTGTATTTAGCTGATTCATCACCATAGCAATATGGCTCATTGGTTGATACTTTGGAAGCCAATTCTAAGCCATCCATACTTGGGATTTTAGAAAGCTCTTTTTTTAACCCATCAATATTGTCAACATCAGTAGATATTACGGCATTCATTGCGCCATTATCTCTAATATATGATACCAAAGCCCTTGTATCAACATCAGAAATTGCTAATAAATTATTTTTTTCAAAGAAGTTATATAACGAATCAACATCGCCATATCTCGAAAAATTATATGTAAAATTTCTACAAATCAAGCCTGCAATTTTTACGGAGTCTGATTCAATCTCATCTTCTTTAACTCCATAATTACCAATGTATGCATTTGTAGTTACCATTAATTGACCATAATAAGAAGGGTCTGTAAAGATTTCCTGATAACCAGTCATTCCTGTATTGAAGCATACTTCACCAAATGCCGATCC
>CABYIO010000035.1 GCA_902519075.1 uncultured Bacteroidota bacterium
TAAGTATCCTACAATTCCGCACATATTATTTTAAATTTATAAATTTTAGTTTTATGACTTAAAAAAAAAGATATATAATGTAATATCTGATATTTTAATCTTCTGGTTCTGTGTAGTAAATTTTAATTCTAGGTCTTTTTTCTATGTCTACACTTAAATTTCCGTGTAGAATGGTTCCTTTAGGACTTAAAATAATTCCTGATGCTAATCTTTTATTTTCGGATTCTAATCCGTCTAAGATTTTAAAATTTTGCACAGATGCAACATCAGAAATAACACCAAGTGCAAGTTTTGCATTTGTAGAGTCTCTTAAAATGAGATTGTTTAAATGCTCAGTGATTCTAATCTTATATTTGATTCCTTTATCATCATCAAGACTATCTCTAACTAACGGTTCAAGATGATTAATTTTTGCATTGATTGTTAAGGAGCTTACGGACTGATCTAAAAAATAATCAATCAATGCAGTATTTTGATCATAATTATATATGTAAATTCTCTCAGGCTCGTCATCATTCGGAAAATTTTGATTTACAAAGAACTCAATATATGCTTCATTTACTATTCTGATTGGCTCGTCTGAAATATCATCATAGAAGAATTGCTTAAAATGGTCAAATTCACTCATTTCTTCACCATTATCATTTGTAATTGAGCCAGAAAATAAATCAAGAGTTGATATAATTCCTTCGCCGCCTCTTAGATAAATATTTTCATTTCCATTTGTTTGATCTATTCCACCTAGATCAATAGGATTTTCATTATCAAATAAATTAATGAGATTTCCAGAAAAATTCATCTCATACTCATGTTGGTTGGTTTCAATTTCATCAACCGAACCAGTATCACTATCACCAATGTTAGTATTATCGGAGGTATAATGAATGGTGAGCTTTGTATTAGATGATGCAAAGTTTAAAAGCATTATAGAACCGTTAGAATTACTTTCAACTTTTAAGTATAAACCACGAAAAAACTCTTTAAAGTTTGGCTCATTAGTTAGAACTTGATTTCCTTCATTTTCAAAGAAATTTGTTTCCCAAAAGTTATCATTTGGATTGTTAAGTTTAAACCTCAATGCTGGGGCAATTCTTTGAGCCACATAAGGATTTCCGGAAGTATCAATTTCTGTTAAATTAATTTGTTGAGCACTGGGGGTAAAATCATCAATTTCAAATAATAATTCACCCTCTAGTTGGGCACCATCTATTATTTCTTCAACAGATAATGAACCATTAGAATAATAACTTTGAGAAGTATCAAAATCAGAGAATGGATCAAATGTCCTGAAAAAGAAATTATTTCTGTAGACTGAAATTTTAATTGGATCATTACCATATACAGAATCAATTTCATAAGTAATATCACCTTCTTCACTCGTATCTATACCTCTGGAAAAGTATGGAATTGTTAATACAACAGAGTCTAATACAACATTATCTCCAAAGTCATGGTTATATTCGGAGGGCACCATCTGACCAACAAAACTTGAATTTGATCTTCCATACTGAGGATGATTATAACTTCCTAAAAGGAATGAAGGTAAGTTGTTGGTTTGAACAGGATTGACCATCTCTGATTTAGTAGTTAAACTATATTCAAGACTATTAGTTGAAAAGTTAATAGCATTGTCTGAGTTAATTACCCCTGAATCAAAGCTTGCAAAATCTTTTTCACATGAAACAAAAGCAAGAAAAATGAAAATAATCTTAATATATTGAGATTTCATTTTTATGAAAGTAGGTTATTGTAAAAATCCATGTATGGTTCAGCGAAAGAATCAATAGGCTGAAACTCAAGAATAGGATTCTTGTATTTTTTTAGATAATCATTTATTTCTGATGATATATTTTCAGAACCTTTTATCACAGCATCAGATGAATCGATAGCAACTTTCATTAAATTTTCATAAGTAGGCTTGTTTAGTTCAGAAATGTAACTTTCGTCAATTTCATCAAATAAAATTTTATTCATCATGTTTTTATTCAATGTTTTATCAAATTCATTTCCGTAAAGAGATGTAACAATTTTACTGTTTTGAAAAATTGGTTCGTCTTTGTAAATATTTTTTAGATAAAGTGGTAATAAAGCTGCCATCCATCCATGAATATGAATTATATCAGGAGGCCAATTCAGTCTCTTAATTGTTTCAAAAACTCCTTTGGCAAAAAATATTGCTCTTTCATCGTTGTCTTCAAAAAGTTTACTATCTCTATCTCTTAATGTAGCTTTTCTTTTAAAGTATTCTTCGTTATCAATAAAATATACCTGAATTCTTTCCTTTGGGATAGATGCAACTTTTATAATAAGTGGCATATCTAAATCGTTAATAACAAGATTTAGTCCAGATAATCTAATAACTTCGTGTAACTGGTGTCTTCGTTCATTTATATTTCCATATCTAGGCATAAAAATTCTAATCTGACCACCTTGTTTATTGACCATTTTAGGAATTTCAAAAGACATTGAAGATATTTCAGACTCAGGTAAGTATGGAACTACTTCAGATGACACATATAAAATCTTTCTATTTTTCATTAATTCACTGTTTAGAAGTATCCCTACGAGCAAGCAAAATTACAAAAATTATGTAGATTAATTGCAATGTATTAAGTTTACATCCTGTTAATTTTTTATTAAAATGCTCATTTTTAGTGATATTTCAAGTATAAAGCCTCATCTGAATAAACTGAAAAAAAAAGGAAATATCATTGGTTTTGTTCCTACAATGGGTGCACTTCATAATGGACACTTATCACTTATAAAAAAATCCATTTCAGAAAATAATTTTACAGTAGTTTCAATTTTTGTAAATCCAACACAATTTGATAACGCTAAAGACCTTTTAACTTACCCATCTAATATTAAGAATGATATCAGTTTACTAAAATCAATTTCAAATAAAATAGTTTTATTTAATCCAGATTCTGAAGAAATTTATTCAGATGGAATCAAATCTCAACAGTTTAATTTTAATGGACTAGATGAGCACATGGAGGGAAAGTATCGACAAAATCATTTTCAAGGTGTTGCTACGATTGTAAGTAAATTACTTTCAATAGTTGAGCCTGACAATGTTTATTTTGGGGAGAAAGATTTTCAACAACTTAGAATAATCGAAAATCTTGTTTTTGAAAAAAAAATTAACACCAAAGTAGTTAGATGTGAAACACTTAGAGATTTTGACGGACTAGCATTAAGTTCAAGAAATAGTAAATTAAGTTTTTCATCAAAAAAAATGGCAACAAATTTGTTTAAAGCACTTAATTTTGCAAAAGAAAAATTTAACTCGTTAGATGTCGTTGAAATTGAAAAAAAAGTAATAGAACAAATGACAGCTTATTCTGAAATTAAATTAGACTATTTTATAATTGCTGATGAGGAAAAATTAGAACCATCAATTTTAAAAAACAATCTAAAATATAGAGCTTTTATTGCTGGGTATATTTCAGGTGTTAGATTAATAGATAACATTAAACTTTATTAAATTTTATGAATGTTGAAATTGTAAAGTCTAAAATTCACAGAGTCAAGGTAACCGGTGCTGATTTGAATTATATAGGAAGTATAACAATTGATAATGATCTTATGGATGCTGCCAATATATTAGAAGGTGAAAAAATTCATATTGTGAATAATAACAATGGAGAGAGATTTGTAACTTATGTTATTCCTGGTTCTAGAGGTTCGGGTGAAATTACTGTAAATGGTGCAGCTGCAAGAAAGGTTAGTATTGGCGATATTCTGATTTTAATAACTTACGCTTCGATGAATCTTGAGGAAGCTAAAAAATTTAAACCAACTATAATTTTTCCTAATGAGGAAAATAATTTATTAATCTAATTTGTCAAAAAAATTAAAAGCTTATATTAAAATTATACTGCCGATTTCTGTCGGGGTTTTCTGTATATATTTTTCTTTTAGAAATATCAGTTTTACAGATTTCACAAAATATTTTTATGAAATCAACTATTTATGGGTTTTTGTAGGAATTTTTTTGGGTGCTTTAAGTCACATCTCAAGATCTTATAGGTGGAAATACTTAATTGAACCTTTAGGATATAAACTTGGTTTCATTAATAGTGTTTTGGCAGTTTTCTCTGCTTACCTAATCAATTATACTATACCAAGAGCAGGTGATATTGCAAGAGCTACAATGATTTCAAAATATGAAAAAATACCTTTTGATAAAACCCTTGGGACTATAGTAGCTGAAAGAGCTGTTGATGTGATTTGTATTCTTACAATTATTGCTATAGGATTAATCTTTGAATTTCAGAAAATTTCAGACAAAATAATTTCCTTTATTGAGGGAAAACAACTGTCAACTATTTTTATTTACATAGCAATTCTTATTTTGACTATTACAATTACCTATTGGATTATAAAAAAGTCTAAATATCAAAAATCTATTTCAAATTTTTTCTTAGGTATTATTCAAGGACTAACAGTTATTTTTAAAATGGAAAAAAGAATTGCTTTCGTTTTACACAGCATTTTTATTTGGTTAATGTATGTGTTAATGTTTTGGGCTACATCGATGGCATTTGTCGAATTATACGAAGTTGCATTTTATCAGTTTATGATTTCTTTTACTCTAGCAGCACTATCAATCATGCTGTCAAATGGAGGAATTGGTATTTATCCGCTTGCAGTTGAAGAATCATTAGGTTGGTATGGGATCCAATCTACAACTGGCTTAGCATTTGGTTGGGTAAGTTGGTTGTCGCAAACAATGATGGTTGTAATTTTTGGTGGATTATCCTTATTTATATTACCTTTCATTAATAGAAATAAGTCATGAAAAAATATATCCTAAATATTTTAATATTTACATTGTTTGCAAACATTTCAAACTCCCAAAAGCTTGATTCTTTATATGTTTCGAGAATTAATGATACTATTTTATCAAAATATTTAAATGAAAAAAGACCTATCGAAATTCAATTACCTCGATCTTATGATGTTGATCTAGATAAAAAGTATCCTTTGATTATTGTTTTAGATGGTGATTATATGTTTAATATTGTTGCTGGTAGTGTTGATTATTTATCTTATTGGGGAGATATTCCAGAAAATTTGATTGTTGGAATTAATCAAAAAGATACAAGGTTTAAGGATTCTAGTGTATTGGATAATACAACACATACCCCAATTACATCTACAGCTTCTTTTTATGATTTTATTGTAAATGAGGTTATCCCTTATTTTTCTAAAAATTACAGAATTTCAAATTTTAGAGTTATTCTAGGACAAGAGAGAACAGCAAATTTTGCCAATTTTTTTCTTCTGAAAAAAAACCCTGTTTTTAGAGGAGTTATTTCCATAAGTCCAAAGATATCAAAGAATATGAATAGCTATTTGAGCGAAAATTTATCAAAAACTAATTCAAAAATTGTCTATACCTTATCAACTTCCAAAAAAGATTTTGAGAGTATATTTAAAAATGTTTCGGAGTTAAAAAATTCTTTGGATTCTATTAACAATAAAAATTTAAAGTTTGAATCCTTAATCTTCGATGAAGAAAATCATTATATCTTACCATCTTTAAGTGTTCCAAAATCGATCAGATCTACATACTCAATATATTCTGATATAGATAAGATTGAGTATGATTCCATTATATCAAATCTTAAGACTTCCCCCATAGATTATCTCACAAATAGGTATCAGCTAATTAAGGACTTTTATGATGAAGATAAAACTATATCAATTAATGACTTTATGGCTGTTGAGGAATATATTGAGGAAAATGAGTTTTTTGATTTATACAACGAACTATCACAATTAGCAAAACAAGAGTATCCAGAGACAATTTTACCAAGTTATTACAGAGGTAGATTTATTGAGGAAACAGGAGACCCTAAGAAAGCGATGTATATTTATAGATCAGCTTATAATATGAGAGAAGTTAAGGGGCTAACAAAAGAATATCTACTTGAACTTGCAAATAGGATAGAAGAGGATTTTAATTACTAGTTTATGTCAAAGACCAAAACAACTTTTCATTGTCAAGAATGTGGGGCTGAATATGCTAAATGGCAAGGTCAATGTAACAAGTGCGGTAGCTGGAATTCAATCGTTGAAGAAATCAAGCAGGTATCAACTGAAAATTTATGGGACCATAATAAGTCAGATTTAAATAAGGCTTCTAATAAACCCACATCAATTGATGAAATTAGTATTCAAAATGAATTTAGAATTGAAACTCAAGACAAGGAATTTAATAGAGTTTTAGGTGGAGGAATTGTTCCTGGATCAATAACTCTTTTAGGTGGTGAGCCAGGAATTGGCAAGAGTACTTTATTCTTGCAGATTTCTTTAAAAATAAGCAAAAAGGTCTTGTATGTTTCAGGTGAGGAGAGTGATAATCAAATTAAGATTAGAGCGAACAGAATAAAATATTCTAATAAAGATTGTTTTATATATGCAGAAAATAAACTAGAAAATATTTTTGCTCAAGCAGAAAAAATTAAACCAAATATTTTAATTATAGATTCAATTCAGACATTGATAACGAGTTCGGTTGACTCAATGCAGGGGACTATAACTCAACTGAAAACATGTACTGCTGAACTAATAAATTTTGGCAAAAGAACTTCGATTCCAATATTATTAATTGGACATATTAATAAAGAGGGCAACATAGCAGGGCCAAAAGTTCTAGAGCATATGGTTGATACTGTTTTACAATTTGAAGGTGATAGAAATCATTTATATCGAATATTAAGAGTCAAGAAAAATAGATTTGGATCAACTAATGAAATTGGAATTTATGAAATGGTAAATGAAGGACTTAAGGAAATAATAAATCCTTCTGAGATTCTTATTGGTAATTCTGATCAAAAACTAAGTGGTACAGCTATTTGCGCATCTGTTGAAGGATCTAGACCTTTTCTGATAGAAGTTCAAGCATTGGTTAGTACAGCAGTATACGGAACACCCCAAAGAAGTACAATGGGAATTAATACAAAGAGACTAAATATGTTACTAGCTGTGCTTGAAAAAAGAGCTGGGTTTCATTTAGCCTCTAAGGATATTTTTTTGAATATAACCGGAGGCTTAAAAGTTGAGGATACAGGAACTGATTTAGCAATTATTGTTGCAATTTTATCTTCAAATAATAATATTAATGTACCAGAAGACTATTGTTTTGCAGCTGAAGTTGGACTTTCTGGAGAAGTAAGGCCGGTCAACAGAGTTGATCAGAGAGTGAAAGAGGCAGAAAAATTAGGTTTCTCAAAAATATTTATTTCAAAATACTGCGATACTGTAATTGCAAAAAAAATTGAGGTAGTTAATTTATCTAGTATTGAGGATTTGATTGATAAGATTTCTTAATAATTAAGGAAATTTAGTATTTTCGTTTACTCTATAAATTATAAAAAATCAATGATTTTTAAGGAATATAAAAAATTGAATCTTTCTAAAATTTCTGACGAAATTCTTTCGTATTGGAGGGATCAAGATATTTTTAAAAAATCTGTAGAAAAATCTAAAGACAATACCCCGTTTATTTTTTTTGAGGGCCCTCCTTCTGCAAACGGCCTTCCTGGTATTCATCATGTTCTGGCAAGATCTATTAAAGATATATTCCTAAGATACAAAACGATGAAGGGTTTTCATGTTCAGCGTAAAGCTGGATGGGATACTCACGGTCTTCCTGTTGAGTTAGGCGTTGAAAATTCTCTAGGCATTACTAAAGAAGATATTGGCAAAAAAATCACCATTGAAGACTACAATAAGGAATGTAAAAAGGCCGTAATGAAGTACACAGATATATGGAATGACTTAACCATCAAGATGGGTTATTGGGTTGATGTAGATGATCCTTATATAACGTACACATCAAAGTACATGGAATCTGTATGGTGGTTATTGAAACAGATATATAGTAAGGATTTAATGTATAAAGGCTATACAATTCAGCCTTACTCACCAAAAGCTGGAACTGCTATAAGCTCTCATGAATTAAATCAGCCAGGAACTTATCAAGATGTAACTGATACTACTGTGACCGCACAATTCAAGATGATCAAGGATGATTTGCCAGACTTTTTACATTCTGAAAATGATATTTTTGTTTTGGCTTGGACAACAACCCCTTGGACATTGCCAAGTAATACTGCCCTTACTGTTGGTCCAAAGATTAATTATTCACTAATCAAATCATTTAATCAGTACACAGGAGCAAAAGCGGATTTTATTGTTGCAGATGAATTGATTTCTAAACAATTTGTTGGAAATTATTTTGAAGTAAACGATCTAAAAGAAATAAAAAACTACGAGTTTGACGCAAAGTCTATTCCCTTTTATAAAATATCAACCTTTAAAGGAAAAGATTTAGAAAATATTAAATATGAACAGCTTTTAGATTATGCAACTCCTTTTTCTAATGCTGAAAATGCATTTAGAATTATAATCGGAGATTTTGTAACTACTAGTGATGGTACCGGTATTGTACATACTGCACCAACATTTGGAGCAGATGATGCTTTGGTCGCAAAAGCTGCAAATCCACCTGTCCCTCCAATGCTTGTTAAAGACGAATCTGGTGAACTAGTACCATTAGTAGATTTACAGGGAAAATTTAGAGAAGAAATGGGAGAGCTTGCAGGAAAGTTTGTAAAAAATGAATATTATAAATTAGAAAATGCACCTGAAAAATCTGTTGATGTAGAAATTGCAATTAAACTAAAAACAGAGAATAAAGCCTTTAGAGTAGAGAAATATAAACATACTTATCCTAATTGTTGGAGAACTGATAAGCCAATTCTGTATTATCCGATTGATTCTTGGTTCATCAAGGCTTCGAATTATAGGAATAAGATGGTTTCATTAAATAAAGAAATTAACTGGAAACCTAAATCAACAGGTGAGGGAAGATTCGAAAAGTGGCTTGAGAATGTTAATGATTGGAATCTTTCAAGATCAAGATTTTGGGGAATTCCTTTACCAATTTGGAGAACTGAAGATGGGAAAGAAGAATTATGTATTGGTTCAATTGAGGAATTAATTAATGAAATTGAAAAATCAGTTAGTTCAGGTTTTATGAAAAAAAATCCCTTTTCAGATTTTCAGCCTAATAATTTTTCTGATGAAAATTATTCAAAAATTGATCTTCACAAAAATATAGTAGATAATATTATTTTATCCTCAAATACTGGAAAAAAAATGTATCGAGAATCAGACTTAATTGATGTTTGGTTTGATTCGGGAAGTATGCCTTACGCTCAATGGCACTATCCATTTGAAAATAAAGATTATATCGATCAAAAAAGATTTTATCCTGCTGATTTTATTGCTGAAGGTGTTGATCAAACAAGAGGTTGGTTTTACACACTGCATGCAATTAGCTCAATGGTTTTTGATTCGGTATCATATAAAAATGTAGTTTCAAATGGGCTTGTTCTAGATAAAAACGGCCAAAAAATGTCAAAGAGATTAGGAAATGCTGTCGATCCATTTCAGACTCTTTCCGATTTTGGTCCTGACGCTGCAAGATGGTATATGATTTCAAATTCGAACCCATGGGATAATTTGAAATTTGATATCGGCGGAGTTGATGAGGTGAAAAGAAAATTTTTTGGCACTTTATACAATACCTATTCCTTTTTTGCATTGTACGCAAATATTGACGGATTTAAATATGATGAAAAAGAAATTGAATTTGATCAAAGACCAGAATTAGATAGATGGATTTTATCAGAGCTTAATTCATTAATTATTAATGTCGATGAATATTACAATGATTATGAGCCTACAAAAGCTGCTAGAGCAATCAATATTTTTGTTATTGACAATCTTAGTAATTGGTATGTAAGGTTAAGCAGAAGAAGATTTTGGAAAGGTGATTATGAAAAAGATAAAATATCAGCGTTTCAAACATTATTTGATGTTCTTGTAAATATTGCTAAATTATCAGCTCCAATTTCTCCTTTCTTTATGGATAGGCTGTTTATTGATTTGTATAAAAATTTAAATAAAAGATTTAGCGGAAGTATTCACTTGGAGGATTTTCCTGTTGCTGATAAATCAAAAATTGATTTAAAATTAGAAGAAAAGGTTAAATACGCGCAAACAATTTCATCATTAACACTTTCCCTTCGTGCAAAGGAAAAAATTAAGGTCAGACAACCATTATCAAAAATTTTAATCCCTGTAAATAGCCTAAATCAAAAAGAAATTATTAATAGCATTTCTGATGAAATTAAGAGAGAAGTTAACGTTAAAAACATTGAATTTTTAGAAGGTGAATCTGAGTTATTAGTGAAATCAATTAAGCCCAACTTTAAAAAATTAGGCCCGACTTATGGAAGATATATGAAAGAAATTACCAATCTTACAAATTCTTTGGATAATTCTAGTATTCTAAGTTTAGAAAAAACAGGAAAAATAGATTTATTAATTGACAAAAAAACTATAACTTTCAATATTGATGATTTTGAAATTTCATCAAAAGATATTGAAGGATGGCTAGTTGCAAATGAAGGAAATATCACTGTAGCATTAGATATTACTATTGATGATATGCTAAGAGATGAAGGAATAGCAAGAGAGGTTGTCAGCAAAGTTCAAAACCTAAGAAAATCCAAGGGTTTTGAGGTAACAGACAGAATCAACCTAACATTTAATGGAGATGACGAAATTAAAAATGCAATAAATAAAAATATAGAATATGTAAAGTCTGAAACGCTTTCAAATAGTATTCAATTTAATGTTAAAGTTGAAGGCGGATTAGATCTTATTTTCGATAAATTAAAAACCAAAATATTTATAACTAAAGTTTGAAGCTATGAGTAAAGATGTAAATATTAGATATTCAGATTCTGATTTAGCAAAATTTAAAAAATTAATCAACGAGAAAATTGACAAGGCTAAGCATGACCTTGAACTTATTAAAAGTGCCTATATGAATGACCATAATAATGGGACTGAGGATACCTCTCCAACATTTAAGGCATTTGATGAGGGTAGTACTGTAATGAGTAAGGAATCAAACTCTCAATTAGCTCTCAGACAAGAAAAATTTATAAGAGATTTAAAAACCGCACTTATCAGAATTGAGAACAAAACTTATGGAATTTGTAGAGTTACAGGAAAACTAATTTCAAAAGACAGGCTTAAGCTTGTGCCTCATGCGACTTTAAGTATTGAAGCAAAGAACTTGCAGAAATAATACAACTCTTTTTTACACTTAATTAACTTTCGTGGTATATTTGAAATATGCCTAAAAACACGATATCAGATATTTTAAATAACCTGACTAAATCGCCTGGTGTTTATAAATTTTTAGACGATTCTGATAATGTAATTTATGTTGGCAAAGCTAAAAATTTAAGAAACAGGGTTAGATCATATTTCTCGGGAAAAAAATCTGATGAAAAAACTAGATCCTTAGTTAATAACATAAAAGATATTTCAATTATACTTGTTGAAACGGAGTCAGATGCTCTTCTTCTTGAAAATAATTTAATAAAGAAGTTTAAGCCAAAATACAATATTCTACTAAAGGATGGAAAATCATATCCTTGGATTTGTATTAAGAATGAAAGGTTTCCAAGAGTTTTTTTAACTAGAAAAGTGATTAATGACGGATCTGATTATTTTGGGCCATACACTAATATTAAAACAATAAATACTCTGTTAGATTTAATAAATAATATATATCCAATAAGAAAAACGAATTATAATTTGAACGAAAAAACGATTAATGATTCTCAGATCAAACTATCGTTAAGAGTTCTTGAAAAAAATGGACATTTTATTATACTTGGTTTTGAAAAGGATGATTTTTCATCGAAAAATGTAATTTCAGAGAATAAATACAGCAAAATAATTTCATCAGTCAAAAGTATTTTAAAAGGAAAATTCACAAAGTCTAAAATTCAATTAAAAAAAGAAATGATAGCCTTTTCGAATTCAGAAGAATATGAAAAAGCAGATGAGTGTAAGAATAAACTCAAAGCATTAGAAAATTATCAATCAAAATCCATGGTTGTGAGTTCCAAGATTAAGGACTTGGACATATATTCGATAATTTCAGATGAAAATTATGCATATATTAATTTCACTCAAATTTCAAACGGGTATATTATTAGTTCATTCAATACACATGTGAAGAAATCAAATGTTAAAGACGATAAAACAATATTAGAACAATTAATTTCTCAGATAAAAGTGAAGTTTTTATCTAAATCAAAACAGATGTGCTCAAATATTCCTGTTGAATCATTAGATTATAGGAAATCCTTTGTACCTGTAGTTGGTGAAAAAAAACATCTAATTGATATGTCAATTAGAAATATTAAAAATTATAAGATAAACTTCTTTAAATCCAAATTAAATTCACAGTTAGAGAATAGTTTCATTAGAGTATTAAAAACTTTACAAAAAGATCTAAATATGGATTCCTTGCCAGTACATATTGAATGTTTTGACAACTCTAATTTTCAAGGATC
>CABYIO010000036.1 GCA_902519075.1 uncultured Bacteroidota bacterium
GGCTCAGGCTCAGGTTCTGGTTCTGGCTCAGGTTCTGGTTCTGGCTCAGGTTCTGGCTCAGGTTCTGGTTCTGGCTCAGGTTCTGGTTCTGGCTCAGGTTCTGGCGCTTTATCTTCGATAATTTCAATAGGAGTTTCTTCTTTTGATTCCTCAGGTTTAGTTTCTTCTTTATCCTCAGATGGGGGTTCTTTATCCTTCTTTCTTTTGAAAAGAGAAAAAAACTTATCGAATAAACCCATAATATAATGTTATGTAATTACACTATAAATATAGGATAAAAGATATTTAGTAAATAATAAAAGGTTAAAATAACAGAAATTAGTTATTTACTAAGAAATTCATTGACCTTTTCCTGAGGGAGTATAGATTCTACAAATGAGTAAGCACCAGTCTTTGGGGATTTTACCATCTTTATAGCTTTTGTAAGCCTTTTTGATTTTGATTGTAATGATGCAACAGCTTTTTTTGCCATGATTTGTTTATTTTATCTCTTTGTGAACAGTCATCTTTTTCAAAATCGGATTAAATTTTTTTAATTCGATTCTATCAGGTGTATTTTTTTTATTTTTAGTTGTAATGTACCTTGAAGTTCCAGGCATACCACTATCTTTATGCTCTGTACATTCTAAAATTACCTGAACTCTATTACCTTTCTTTGCCATTTAAAATTATTTTAAAAAACCTTTAAGTTTTGCATCTTTTAGAGCAGCTTTGATTCCAATTTTATTAATTGTTTTTAGAGCAGATGCTGTTATTTTAAGCGTAATCCACTTATCATCTTCAGGAATATAAAAACGCTTTTTGATCAGATTAGTATCAAATGTTCGCTTTGTTCTATTCAAGGAGTGAGAAACATTGTTTCCAACCATTCTCTTTTTTCCAGTAAGATCACATACACGTGCCATATTAAAAGTTTTCTCAGTAAAACATATAATTTCAGGCGCGAATTTACAATTTTTTTGTTATTCGCAAGGTAAATTTTTTAATTTTTTAAAATATTATTTAGCAGTATAAACACATTAGAAACAGCACTTTCAATGTTCGTGTTTCTGTCATCGTTGAAATTAAATTCCCAAACATCTACTTTATTCTTAAAATTAATAGAAATAAAAACTTGTCCAATCGGAGAGAAACCATCTCCAGAGTTTGAGCCAACATTGCCTGTAATTGAAATAGATATGTCTGATCCAAACAAATCCTTTACACCATTAGACATGTCTTTCGCGATTTCAGGACTTACAACTCCGAATGATTCAATTCTTTTTTTATCAATGTTTAATATTCTAATCTTTGCGGAAGAAGAATATGTAACGACTCCACCTAAAAAAAAATCAGAAGCACCCTCAAATGATACTATATTTGAGGCAATCCTCCCACCAGTACAACTTTCTGCAACAGAAAGGGTGAAATTTGCTTTCTTTAATTTTTCTATAGTTAGTGATATATCTTCCAATGTTTCCTACTTTACTTTTAAATTAAATAATTTTTTTTCTTCTAGATAGCCTACTAATTCATCTTCAACACTTACCTTTCCTACTCCAGAAGGTGTTCCAGTAAATATAATATCACCAATCTTTAATGTGAAATATTTTGAAATATATGAAATTAGTTCATCAACTTTCCACAACATTAGAGATGTATTTGAGTTTTGAACTATATTTTTATTTAACTCTAATCTAAAATTAATATTATTTATATCATCAATTTCGGATATGTCAATCCAATCACTAACAAAACATGACCCATCAAATGCTTTTGATTTTTCCCATGGCAGTCCGTTTTTTTTAAGCTGAGACTGTAAGTCTCTTGCTGTAAAATCTATACCCAAACCTATAAAATCATAATACTTGTGACTAAATTTAGTTTGAATGTGTTTTCCAATTCTGGAAATTTTTATAATTAACTCTATTTCATAATGAATCTCATCAGAAAATTCTGGAATAAAAAATGGTCTATTTTTCAAAATTAAAGAGGAATCAGGCTTAAGAAATAAAACGGGGTTTTCTGGCCTTTGATTATCTAATTCCTTTATGTGATCCGCATAGTTTCTACCAACACAAATTATTTTCATTGTGCTTATATTTCACGATTTGAATTCCAGTTTTCCAAGTAATCCTTAACGGCTTTTATAAACTTACTTCCCAATGCTCCGTTAACAACCCTGTGGTCATAGGAATGAGAAATTATCATTTTTTTTCTAATACCGATATAATCTCCTTCTTCAGTTTCAATAACACTTGGCATCTTTCTTATGGCACCAAAAGCTAATACTCCAACTTGAGGCTGATTAATAATAGGCGTACCCATAATGCTTCCGAATACCCCAACGTTTGTTACCGTGTATGTTCCTCCAGCCACATCATCAGGAGTTAGGTTATTTGCTCTAGCTCTACTTGCTAGATCATTAACCGATTTTGCCATACCAACAAGGTTTAACTGATCAGCATTTTTAATTACAGGAACAATTAAATTCCCGTTTGCAAGTGCGGTTGCCATTCCGATATTTATTTTCTTTTTGAGAATAATTTTATCATCTGAAACAGAAATATTCATCATCGGATATTGCCTTAAAGCTACCGCTACTGCCTCAATAAATATAGGAGTAAAAGTAAATTTTTGCCCTTCTCTACTCTCGAAACCAGACTTTACTCGATCTCTCCAATTATAAATGTTAGTTACATCAACCTCAATAAAAGACTGTACATGAGCAGATATCTTGACAGAATCTGTCATATGCTGAGAAATAATTTTTCCCATTTTTGTCATTTCAATTACCTCATCACTGAAATCAGATACATCTAATTTTTCAGGTAGAATAATATTTGTATCCGACTTAATTGGGTTATGAAGGATAACTTTTCGATTAGATAAAAAAGATAATATATCATTTTTAGTTATCCTTTTATTCTTTCCAGTTCCATTTATTAGGTTTAACTCATCAGATGTAATAGCCTCTTTCTTAATCATATTCCTTACCAAAGGAGATAAAAAACCTTTATTTGAGGTTGTCACTTTATCAGTTTTTAGTATGATATCTGGAGATTTTTCTAACGATTCAGCTATTTCTTCAGCAAGTTCTTTTTCAGGTATATTTTTATCATCAGTTGACTGTGTGTTTTCTTCTTGAATATTATTTTCAGTATTTGTTTCTGCTGAAATTTCTATTTCATCAGTTTCGATAATCGCTATAGTTTGACCAACCTCAATAACATCATTTATTTCAAAGCATTTTTCGATCAAGACTCCCTTTTTTTCAGAGGGAACTTCAGAATCAACCTTGTCAGTTGCTATTTCTACCACTGCCTCATCGAATTCAATCTTATCTCCGATATCTTTTAGCCAAGCCGTCAGTGTAGCCTCAGCAACACTCTCCCCCATTTTAGGCAATTTCAACTCGAATTTAGACATTAAAATAGATTTGAATTAAGTACTCAAAATTAGTGAAAATAGTCCAATTCATGATTTTAATATTCATTTAATCAAAAAAAATAATATTTCCTTTTTGATTCATTCCAGATGACCCAATAACATAAGAATAATCTTCTGGTAAAAACCAAAATTTTATTTTTTTCCCATTTTGCAAATTATCAATGTGACTAATTATCTGTTTAAAACTAAGATAATTAGAATCAAAAATGACATTACATTGATCTTGACTAGAGTCAATTTCATTTACCAAAGATATTTCACCAAACAAATCATTTAATTTGTTGATAGGTTTGTCACCAATTAATATATTTTTTTCAGTTTTGATTTCGACAATTTGTTTTTTAGGCATAACACTTTTAAACAAGACTAAGAATTTTGAAATAACTAAAATTGTGGTCAATAAAAATTGATTTGAAGAAAATATATTTTTAAAATATATTCTCATTGCTCCGTAGAAATTCCTAAGATAATTTATGTCATTTTTGGTGCTTTCGCCTTTGAAGTGAACTAATGTAGAAGTAGCGCTATAAAAGTTATTCATTCCAATTTTTTTAGTTTCATAGCAAATCTCTATATCCTCTCCGAACATAAAATATTCCTCATTAAATCCACCAACCTTTTTATATATAGAGTTTTTTATAATCATATTTGCGCCACACAAAACATCAACAGAGCCTGAATCAAGCTCACCTAGGGAAGAATAATATTTACCATCAAATCCTAAAAGCTTTTTTAAAATAATTTTAATGTTTGGCAGATTTCTTTTGCTCTCCTTTAAAAAATTCCCTTTTCCGTCAATCATTCTAAATCCAAAAATCCCCAAATTATCTAATTTAAATTTAAAAAATTGATGAAAAATATCTTCAGGAATAATGGTGTCAGGATTTAGAAAAAATAAAAATTCTCCCTTGGCAAATTTTGCTGCATTGTTATTAGCTTTAGAAAATCCAATGTTATTTTTAGATTTAATTAGCCTCAAATTGTAGTTTTTCGATTCTAGAAATTCTACTGTACCATCAGGAGATGAATTGTCGATTACAATAATTTCGCCATCAATATTATTTAAAGCTTTAATTACACTTTGAATACAATAATCCAAGAATGCTTTACAATTGTAGCTTACAATTATTACAGAAACTTTCAATTTTAACTTTTTAGTGATTTTTCAAATGGAATTCTGTCTGTGATACTTCTGCCCAATGTGATCTCATCTGCATATTCTAAGTCATCCCCAACTGAAATACCCCTAGCAATTGTTGATGTGGCTATATTAAAATCAGAAATTTGCCTGTAGATGTAAAAATTAGTTGTATCACCTTCCATTGTGGTACTTAACGCAAAAATTACCTCTTTTATTGGATTGTTCTTTACTTTTTCAACTAACGATTCAATATTTAAATCATCTGGTCCAATTCCGTCAATAGGTGATATTTTGCCACCTAAGACATGATAAAGACCGTTAAATGAACTTGTTTTTTCAATAGCCATTACATCCCTAATATCTTCAACAACACAAATGACCGATTGATCTCTTCTGGGATTTATACATATTTCACAAACATCCAAATCTGAAATATTATGACAATTTTTACAGAAATTAACATTTAACCTCATCTCTGAAATTGCATTTGCTAGGTTTTTAGATTGAGATTCAGGTTGTCTTAGAAGAAAGAGAACCAAACGTAATGCAGATTTTTTACCTATACCTGGTAAATTGGAAATTTCATTAACCGCATTTTCAATAAATTTTGAGGAAAACTCCATTAAACAAACTTACAAATTTTAAGAAGTTACTCTTCCTTTGATTTGTTCTTTTTTTCAAAAAACATTAAAAATTATAGTTAACTTAGGAAAGCAAAAAATTATCATGAATTCAGCAACGATTATTTCTATAATTGCTATTTATTTTTTAGTGCTTTATATAATTTCTTATCTAACTGGAAGGGATGATAGTAATAATGTCTTTTTTAGTGCAGGAAGAGACTCTAAATGGTATGTAGTTGCATTTGGTATGGTTGGCGCATCATTGTCTGGTGTTACTTTTATTTCTGTACCTGGGTGGATTGAAAGCTCCCAATTTAGTTACCTACAGGTTGTATTTGGATATTTTGTAGGCTATCTAATTGTTAGTTATATATTACTGCCTGTTTATTATAAGCTGAATTTAACCTCGATATACGAATATCTGGATATAAGATTTGGTAAGTCTGCGCATCTGACTGGAGCATTTTATTTTTTCATTTCAAGATTACTTGGTGCTTCTTTTCGCTTATTTCTCGTAGCCATTGTTCTTCAACAATTTGTTTTTGATAACTGGAATATACCATTTCCTGTCACAGTTGGAATTTCAATCGCCCTTATTTGGATATACACATTCAAAGGTGGTATAAAAACCATTGTATGGACTGACACGTTACAAACTTTATTTATGATTTTGGCAGTAATAATATCAATTATTTCTATTTTGAATAGTATTGATCTAAGTATATCAGAGTATTTCTTTTCTGATGAATTTAAAAGATTCAACCAAGTTTTTTTTACCGAAGACATAAATGACAGAAATTATTTTTTTAAATCATTTATTGGGGGGGTTTTTGTGACAGTATGTATGACAGGGCTTGATCAAGACATGATGCAGAAAAACTTAACATGTAAATCTATTGAGGATGCTCAAAAAAACATGATTAGTTTTAGCTTTGTTTTGGTTTTAGTAACTACCTTATTTATGTTTTTAGGCAGTCTGTTATTTACTTATAAAGATATAAATGGCATTCAAATTCCATCAATGAATAGTCAAGTAAGGACTGATTTGCTTTTTCCAGAAATAGCGCTAAACAGTGAATTAGGTTTAGTCTTGGGAATTAGTTTTCTGCTTGGTTTGATTGCTGCAGCCTATAGTAGTGCAGATAGTGCACTGACTTCTCTAACAACCTCATTTTGTGTCGATTTCTTAGAAATGGGTAAAGATGAGAAACAAAATAAAAAAACAAGAAAGATTGTACATTTTCTGATGAGTTTATTGTTAATGATAACCATAATTATATTTAAGTATGTTTTAAGCAGCAATGTAATCGACAGTTTACTTACTGTGGCATCATACACATATGGTCCACTTCTTGGGTTATTTGCATTTGGTTTATATACTAAAAGAAAATTACGTGATAATATGATTTATTTTGTGGTTATTCTTGCTCCTATATTAACCTATTTAATTAATATAAGTCCTACTCTAATTTCTTATTTTAACCTTGAAGTACTAAAGGAATGTAATTTAGGTAGCTGGGAATGTGCAAATATTTATGCTAAAGAAAACCTGTATATATTTGGCTATGAATTATTACCAATCAATGGACTAATTACAATGACAGGGCTATATATTTTTTCAAAAAGGTAATCTAAAAAATTTCTAAATTTACCAGTGAAATGCCAATATGTCATTTAGTTTATTTTGGCATTTTTATTGACAATATTAAATAAATTAAAAATTGATGCTATGAAAAAAGGAAATATTAATGTTTCAGTTGAAAATATTTTTCCACTGATAAAAAAGTTTTTATACAGTGATCATGAAATATTTTTACGTGAATTAATTAGTAATGCAACCGATGCTACTTTAAAACTTAATCATATTGCAAGTATCGGGAAAGAAAAAATCGATGTTGGAGATCCCATAATAGAAGTAAAAGTTGACAAAAAAGGAAAAAAACTACATATAATTGACCAAGGAATCGGAATGACAGCTGAGGAAATTGAAAAATATATTAATGAAGTTGCATTTTCAGGTGCTGAAGAATTTTTAGAAAAATATAAAGATAGTGCAAAAGATTCCGGGATTATAGGTCATTTTGGTTTAGGCTTTTACTCTGCTTTCATGGTGGCTAAAAAAGTCGAAATAATTTCAAAATCTTACAAAAATAAACCTTCAGCTCATTGGACATGCGATGGATCTCCAAACTACACATTGGACAAAGGCAACAAAAAAGATAGAGGTACAGAAATAATTTTGCACATAGATAAAGATTCTAAGGAGTTTTTGGAAGAGAATAAGATAAACGAGTTGCTTGTTAAGTATAATAAGTTTATGCCAATTCCGATAAAATTCGGAACCAAGGAAGAAACTCTTCCCTTAGAAAAAGATGCTAAGAAAGGTGACAAACCAAAAACCAATACTGTTGATAATATTATAAATAACCCAAACCCTGCTTGGACAAAACAGCCAAAAGATCTAAAAGATGAGGATTATAAAGGTTTTTACAGAGAGCTATATCCAATGCAATTTGAGGATCCATTATTTAATATCCATCTTAATGTAGATTATCCATTCAATCTTACTGGGATTCTTTATTTTCCAAAATTAACTAATGATGTAAATATTCAAAAAGATAAAATTCAACTTTATCAAAACCAGGTTTTTGTAACCGATAATGTTGAGGGTATTGTTCCAGAATTTTTAACACTTTTAAGGGGTGTGATTGATTCTCCAGATATTCCATTAAATGTATCTCGTTCCTATTTACAAGCTGATGGAGCTGTAAAGAAAATTTCAGCCTATATAACCAGAAAAGTTGCTGATAAACTAGCCAGTTTATTTAAAAATGATCGAGATGGTTTTGAAAAGAAATGGAATGATATAAAAATTGTTATCGAATATGGGATGCTCAGTGAAGAGAAGTTCTTTGAAAAGTCAGAAAAATTTGCACTTTACCCTACAGTTGATGATAAATTTTACACTTATGAAGAGTTATATAACAAAATCAAAGCTAAACAAACAGATAAAGATGACAAACTGGTAATACTTTATTCATCTGACAAGCAAGCCCAACATAGTTATATAGAAAAGGCTAAAAATAAGGGTTATGAAGTTCTTTTATTAGACTCTCCGATAGTTAGCCATTTAATTCAAAAACTAGAAAGCTCTAAAGAAAAAATTCAATTTGCAAGAGTTGATTCAGATCACATAGACAATCTAATCAACAAGGACAAAAATAAGGTCTCAAAACTAAATGATGATCAAATAAAGGAACTAGAGGAAATTGTAAAAAATGTTGTTAATGATGAAAAGTTTGTTTTAAAATTAGAATCCATGGATTCTAAAGAGAACCCTTTTATTATTACTAATCCTGAATTTATGAGAAGAATGAAAGAGATGCAACAAAGTGGTGGCGGCGGAATGTTTGGAGCTGGTAATATGCCTGAAATGTTTAATCTAGTTATAAATACCAACTCAGACTTAATTTCTCAGATTATAAAAACAAAAACTAAGAAAAAACAAGAAAGATTAATTTCTCAAAGTATAGACTTGGCAAAACTTTCTCACGGTCTTCTCAGTGGAGAGGAATTAACAAATTTCATTAAAAGAAGTTTTGATATAATTAAGTAGAATTATAACAATAAACACCCCTTAAATTAAGGGGTGTTTTTTTTTATTATCTTTAGCCACTTGAAATTGGCTTTGTTTTTGTGGTCTATTTTAAGCTTTTCCTTTAAATAAAATTAAGTTATTGATACAGATGTATTTAATGAAGATATTGAGAATAGTTTTTATAATACTGATAGCATTAAGCTATAACAATACTATTGCTCAATATAGTAAAAGTCATTACATTCCCCCTATTACAACTACTGGTAATGGCTCTGCAAATCCCTTAGATCAATATTTATACATATCAACACCAAGTGAAACTCCTGTGAATGTAATAATAAAACCAATGGGTGGAACTGAAATTTCTGGGACTGCTTCAAATTCAGATCCATGGGAATATTATATTGGTAGTGGTATAAATACCAATCTTATAATAACGGCTGGAAGTTTAGATGGTAATCCGTTTGATAATAAAGGATTCATAATTGAATCCGAAGATCTCACTTATGTGTCAGCAAGGTTATTTTCTGGTAGTTATTTTCAAGCTGGCAGTGTGGTTAGTAAAGGAACTGCAGCACTAGGAACTGAATTTAGAGCAGGAACTTTTGAAAACGAAGGAAACCTTACTGGAGGAACTCCTTCAAATTATTTAAATTTTGTTTCTGTATTAGCTACCCAAGATAATACAACTGTAGATTTTAAGGAGTTTGGAAATGGAGTTACAATCATAAATGATATTCCAACTAACGAAATTTTACTTAATGCAGGGGAAAGCTACTCTGTTGCTATTACTCCATATCCCTCAAACACAAACGCAGCTAATGCAGCTGGATTAATTGGCACATTAATAGAATCTGACAAACCAATTGCTGTCAATTCAGGGTCTTTTACTGGAAGTAACTCTAATTATAATGAAGGTGGAGGACAGGATTTAGGAATAGATCAGGTTGCTCCTGCAAGTATTATTGGAAGCGAATACATATTTGTAAGAGGTTTGGGACCTGATGAGGTAGAAAGACCACTAATCGTTGCACATGAGGATAATACAGAAATTTATGTTAACGGCAACTTACAGACCACTGTTAATGCAGGTGAATATTATTCAATCCCATCAACCTTTTATGGAATCAGTTATTCAAATACCCTTTACACTAATTTTGGTAATGTTAATGATGATGGTTATCCAGAAACTGTAAATGGAATTTCTCTAAATCCAGAATTAAATGCTGATGACCAACCACCTACAAATCAATCAAACAATATGTATGTTAATACAAGCAAGCCTGTATTTGCATATCAAGTAATTGGAGGTATTAGACCTGGATCTCAAGGACAATTTGGAATTACTAATGGGGTTGCTAATGTTGGGCTTTTCTATGTCCCTCCTATTAACTGCAAAACCCCTAAGAGTGTTAATAATATTCCTAGTGTTAGTCAAATTGGTGATGAAATTTTCGGTGGAATAATTACTCTTGTAACAGAATCAGGTGCAGAAGTAAATATTAACGGAAATCCTATTGAATCATATGGTGCGATTGCTGAAATTGTAGACGCTAATCCATTATATGAAACTTATACAATCGAGGGCTTGATTGGAGATGTAAGTATCGAATCAACCGCCCAAGTATACGTGGCTACCTTTGGAGCTTACGAGTATGCTACATTTGGTGGTTATTATTCAGGGTTTGAATTTAGACCTGAAATTATACTTGAAACTTTAAATAATGAGGATAATTTATGTATTCCTAATCTTACATTAAGTCTAAGTAGTGTTTCTACTTATGATCAGTATCAGTGGTTTTATAATGATGAGCCAATTCCTGGTGCTAATTCAAATAACTTCACCCCTACTGAACCAGGATATTATCAAATTTCAGGTTTTATAGATGGTTGTGAAGGTTCACTTCTTTCAAATAATATTCCTGTTAGTTCTTGTCCTGAAGATTATGATAATGACGGAGTTAATGACAATATAGATGTTGATAATGACAATGATGGATTACTAGATTGCTTTGAATCACTAGGTGATAAAATAATAGACCTAACTGGTGATACTGGTGGCACAATTGATGGAATTTATAATTATACGTTCGAATTAGAATCATCAGACATTATCCTAGCAAATTGGATTGGAGACGAAATTGGAAATTGGCAAACAGTATCTCCACCAGCTACAATAAATGATGAAAATAATCCGCAAGATGGTTATATTTCTTCTTCAACAACTTTTGATAGCGAAATTAGTTTAGCTATTACTTACAGTTCATTTGTTGATCCGGTTACTGGAAATCCAATTTCGACAAATACCATGGGTAATCAAGAGTGGTTTAGTTTAAAAGTTCCATTTAACAAAACCATTACTTTACTTGATCCAGATGACCAAATACTTATTGATACTAATTTTGATGGAATTTTTGAAAGTGGTATAACTAACTTTTCAAATTTTGAGATAAGATTTAGATTAAATGGTGAAAATCTAGATAGTGCCGATGCGACGTTTAAATTTTATTCACACTTAACCAATTACTTTGGATTAACTCATTACAATTCTGATACAGAAAATACAAATGGAGCAATCTTCAATGTTGTTGCTACCTGTGTTCCTATAGACTCTGATGGAGATGGAGTTGTTGATGCAAGAGATTATGATTCTGACAATGATGGTATTTTAGATATTGTTGAGGCTAGTGGAAATAATTATAATCCAATTTTGAATATAGATACAAATAATGACGGATATGACGATGTTTTTGGAGACAATTTTATACCAATTGATTTTGACAATGATGGGGTATTTGACTATTTAGATTTAGACTCAGACAATGACGGTATATACGACTTACATGAGTCTGGTGCATTAGAATTTGTAAACGACGAAAATCTGGATGGAACTATTGATGAGATTGAGGTTGGAAATAACGGTCTGTCAAATTCAATTGAAACTGAAATTGACTCTAGTACTCTAAGTTTTACATTGTTAGACTCAAATGATGATGGCTTCTATAACTACATCAATTTGGATTCAGACTCTGACGGTTGCCTAGATGTTATTGAAGCTGGCTATACAGATCAGAATGACGATGGCTTATTAGGGGATGATCCTATTTCAACTTATGATATTAACGGGGACAATACTGGTATTGTAACTAGTGGAGTAGACGGTTACACCCTACCGATTAATGATGATTTTACAATCAATGCACCAATAACTATTGACATTCAACCTGAATCTGAAATTATTGTTTGTGAAGATGGCACAATGCAGATTATTATTGAATCTGAAACAATTGACAGTTATTTATGGGAATCATCTTCTGATGGAATCGATTGGAATATTTTAGTAGATAATGAATATTATAGTGGTGTGGATTCTGGAACACTAACAATAAACAATATCCCATTAAGTCTTGATAATTTCAAATACAGAGCTCTGGTTGACAGAATTGGCTACGGT
>CABYIO010000037.1 GCA_902519075.1 uncultured Bacteroidota bacterium
TTGTGTTATAGACCCAGATAAATCTTTTTCACTTATATCAAAATAACCAACACTAACTGTTACTTCATCAAGCTTACTAAGGTCAGATTCTAAATAAACAGAAATTGGAGAATTTAATATCGGTAACTCAATCGTTTTCTTTCCAATGTATGAAACCAATATTCTATCACCAATATTAAGTGATATCTCAAAATTACCATCAAAATCAGATATAACTCCAGTTTCTGAACCAACAAGTTGTATTGTGGCCCCTGCAAGTGGGGTTTCAGTATCTTTTTCAAAAACTTTTCCTTTAAGATTTAGATCTTGAGCTATTATGTTTAACGATAATAAAAATGCTATGTATAAAGTATATTTTTTCATAATTATTTTCTAATCTGAGTTTTTAACCACCAGTCTCTATCTGGGTTGTATTTATATTTTTTTTGCAATCTTTTGGATTCATTTCTCAATTCTAATTCAATAAGATCATATTCTTTATTATTTATCAAATTATTCATTTCTCCTGGATCATTTATTAAGTCATAAAGTTCATCAATATCGTTTTCTAAAAAATTATCTACTAATTTATACTGATTTGTTCTAACAGCTAGTTGGTCTGGCCCAGCATATGGCCATGCATCATCCACATAGTATTCAAACAATATAGACTTTCTCCATTTACTATTTTTTTTATCAGATACTAAATCCAGCATTGATTTTCCTTGCATATAATCAGGAATATTAATACCAGCAAGATCAAGTATTGTAGGAGCAAGATCAATATTTAAACATTGTTCATTAACTTCAGAACCTTCCTTAATTAATCCAGGATATCTAATAATCATCGGAACTCTTATGGAATTTTCATAGGCTAGTCTCTTATCCTTGAACGTGTGTTCACCCATAAAATAACCATTGTCACTACTATATATTATTACCGTATTATCTAATTCACCAATTTTTTCTAATGTCTCAATTACTTTTCCTAAAGATTCATCAACTGCCATTAAACTTCTTAGCAATTGCATGTTTTTAAATTTATTAATAGGCCACTTTTTTTCTTTTAATTCATTAGGAATAATATTACTCTCTTCCCATTTAAAACCAAATGTTTTTCTTCTTTGCCACTCAGGTTTTCCTTTAAATGTTTCTTTATGTGTATCGTGAGGGGGTTCAGGAAGTTTTTCTCCTTTAAACAAATCTTTATGTCTTGGTGCAGGTAAGTGTTTTTCGTGAACTGCTTTGTGCCAAAGGTTCAGACTAAAAGGTTTGTTAGAGTCCCTTTTGTTAACAAGCCAATCAACAGTCTTATTTGTTAATATATCTGTAATATAACCCTTTTCCTCAGTTTCAATTCCGTTATCATTTACTTTGGGATCAAAATATTGACCTTGACCAATAAAACTAAACCAGTAATCGAAACCAGGTCTAATATGTTTTTTGCCTCTTTTATGTGCCATGTGAATTTTTCCAATATGAGCGGTTTCGTATCCATTTTTTTGTAGGTGAACAGAATAGGGGGCATATGAGTCCCAGTCGGGATCAACATATTTGTTGTTTTGATTTACACCATGAATGTGTGGATATGTTCCGGTTAAAAAACTAGCCCGAGAAGGAGAACATATAGACTGAGTAACAAAAAAATTTTTGATATTCACACCTTCAGAAGCTAACTTATCAATATTAGGTGTTTTTAAAAAAGGATATCTATTTGAAAATCCAACTGCGTCGTAAGGCTGATCATCAACCAAAATAAAAAGGAAATTTGGTTTTTTGTCATTTTTTTCAGCACTAATTTTTACAGTACTAAAAAACAATAAAAAAATAAATAATCTAACCATTTATATTTGAAAAATGTAAAAATATAATTTCAAAACATATAATTGTAGTTTTTCCAATTATTTCGTGTTTAATTTTATGATAATTATATTATTAATACTATTTTTTTATGAATTTGATAAAATAATTATTAAAATTTAAGATATAAATCCCTTTACTTAAGAATGATATATCAATATTTTTTGAAAAGGGTAAAACATTGATTTTTTCACCATTCATTTTAATTATTTCAAGTTTCCAAATTTCTTCATTCGAATCTATATTTATATAGTTAATTGAAGGATTTGGATAAACGGTAATGTTTTCATTTGTTTCATTTGAGGTAATTGTAAGAAACTCATCTTCTGGATTGCAATCAATTTGTTGAAAATTATAGCTCTCGGAATTCAAGTTGCTGGCAGAGGCAAGTATTTCATTTGGGATAGATTCCGAGGAATTAAAGTTATAATAGAGCTCTCCGATTTGTGTAAAGTTGTTGTTGTCGTCAAAAAGATTTGCTACTTCAGTGGTGGGAGGAAAAAATGAATATCTTTCTATATAGTCTGTATCCTCAAGAAAAGGGAGTGCTAATTGAAGAAATTGTCTGTGAACCCATTCGTTTCTGTATCTGTTTGCGTTGAACTCAGTTATCCAAATAGGTAATCCATACATTTCATATACAGAATCAAGGTAATTTACAAATCTATTGAACACATCTTGTGGATTGGCATTTGGTGAATTCTCTGGATTTGATGCCCAGTCATACCAATGAACAGCTATTACATCAATTCTTATATTTTCCTGAATGGCTTTAGAATTAAATTCATCAAGCCAATTAAAAACCGCACCTTGTCTACAGGCTGGTGATACCATCCTCAATCCAGATTTCAATAAATTTTTATAATATGTTAGTGATGTGTCCACAACACACATATTTCCGTATTGACCTGATTGTCCATTACAATCATCAGGTTCGTTGAAAGCTAGTAAGTGTGTTGATTTGTATTTGTTTTTTATTATTTCAATATCATTGTCATCATCAGCGGCTCCTTTACCCCAAGCCATGGGAGTGTATTCCCTATTCAAATCTGAATCCCCATTGTTACTCCACTTGTAAAACCAATCGTTATTCATATACTGGATATCGCCAGCAGTTCCTTTTTTGCTAACCCAATTCCATGGAATAACCCTAATGAATGAAATTTTATTGTTTAAGTATTCAGATAGTTCATCGATTAAAATATCATCCTCAGATGCGATGAATACTTTACTATTTCCTGTTCCATCATTATTTTCAGCAAAAGTAGCCATGAATCCCTTCTTTAATACAAAAGACGAGATGTCATTATTTAAACTGTTTGGAATTGATTCATCTATGTATAAATCACTGTTAGAGATATTTCCAAATTCACCGTTAAAATTGTTTTCAGAAAAAACCGTTAGGTGGGAGCTATTGTAATTGTGAGGTCTAATAATTGAACCATTTTGGTAATAATTATCAATTCTCAAGGTCTCAGGGTATGATAAAACCTGATTTTCTTGAAAGAAGTTGTCTGAATAATTATAATATGCGGTAAAAGGTTCAACATTATTAAGTCTTATCCATGAATTATTCGATTCAAAGGTCACCGATAAACCCTCTTCTATTGGATATGAACTATCCAAATATAGATATGAAGATTCACCCATAACGATATTACCAACTCCGCTAATAGAATCTCCGTTTAGTTGACCATTAATAATGCTAATCTTTCCATTTTCCCCTAGATTAATATCATTATTTGCAACTACTTCACAAGTAATGTATAGGTCAAATTCAATAGCTTGACCGGGATTTATTGAATCATCCACTGGTATTTCGGATGTAGTTGTGTCTTTCCAGTTTAGTTCATCAAAAAAATCAAGATTTTCAGAAGAACCTGTCCATTGATATTGTTGACCATTAGCAACTAAAAAAAACAGCATGAATATTTTTAGTAAATATCTTTTCATATTTTGTATAAACAATACTAAGATGTAAATTTAACATATGGCTTATAATAAAAAAATAATTTTAGTTACACTCTTATTTATTTTTAGTAATAATATCATTTTTGCATCTACTGAAAATGATTCAGAAAAACTTAATGTTTTATTTATAATTGCTGATGATTTAAATTGTGATTTAGGTGCATATGGTAATGATCAGGTTCAAACACCAAATATTGATCGATTAGCAAGAGAAGGTGTTTTGTTTGAAAATGCTCATGTACAATATCCATTATGCGGTCCTTCAAGAATTTCTTTTATGACTGGTCTGTATCCAGATCAAACAAAATCTAAAGATTTAAGATTGTTTTTGCGTCAAACAATTCCTGATGTTATAACAATTGGTCAAAGATTTATAATGGATAATTATAATTCAGTGAGAGTAGGTAAAATTTATCATTACCATAACCCTAGAGACATTGGAACATCAGGTCATGATGATCATTTTACTTGGGATCAAACAGTTAATCCATATGGTAGAGATAAAATAGAAGAATATAAATTAAATAAGGTAAAAGAAAATTTTGACGGCGCTACCTTAAGCTGGCTAGAATCAGAGGGCTTAGACACAGAACAAACAGATGGGATTGGAGCTGAGGAAACGATGAAATTTCTTGAAAAATTTTCTGAAACTAAAGAAAATTTTTTTTTGGCTTTTGGTTTGTATAGGCCTCACATCCCTTTTGTGGCTCCAAAAAAATATTTTGAGCTTTATGAAAAAGATGACATGTCTGTGCCATCAAATGGTAATGATTTTCTCAAAACAATTCCACCTCCTGCGGCTAAATCTTTAAGGGCAAGAAAAGAACAAATTGGTCTTGATTATTCAACAATTCAAACAGTAAAAGAAGCTTATTATTCCACCACAAGTTTTGTTGATGCTCAAATCGGTAAAGTATTAGATAAATTAAAGGAGACAGGATTAGATAAAAATACGATTGTTGTATTTACTTCAGATCATGGATATCATTTGGGGGAAAAAGGGCATTGGCAAAAGCAAACTTTATATGACAGAGCCACACGTGTTCCGTTAATAATTTCCGGACCAGGAATTATTTCAGATAAAAGGATTAAGGATTCCCCAGTTGAATTAGTTGATTTATATAAAACAATTATGGACTTGGCTAATGTGTCAACTCCAAATTTTGTTCAAGGATTTAGTTTAAAAGATGTTTTAATAAATAACTCAAAACCGAAGAGAAAGAGTGCTTTTTCTGAATTGAGAGTAAATTTTGATGGGAAAAAATCCCAAGGATACTCAATTAAAACTAATAGATATAGATTGATAAGATGGACTTATGATAATGAAATTCATTATGAATTATATGATCATAAGTATGATAAAGAAGAGAATATCAACCTTGTAAAAAACACCAACTATAAAAAAACATTAGATTTTTTGAAAATAGCCTTGATTAATAGAGTAGAAGAGGCAAGAAAAAAACCAAATGGTTTGGGACGACAATTTGAAAATGCAAAACCAACTTTTGAGCCAATCAGAATACAATCTGCTAAAAAATCTAGTTCTGATTAAGCATAAATTTTAAAGGAATTTGAACTCTTTTTGCCCAATATTCTTCACTATGCCAATGATTTTTGAAAAATAAATTTTTGAAGTTTCCCTTATGATATTCATTATTTAAAAACAAAGAATCTATAGTTTTTGAGTACTGCGGGTAATTTTCATCAAGTCCTTTATTACCGTAGTCAAAATAAAATTTTTTATTTTTTGGTATTGGTATATTTTCAGTCATGTATTTGAATATTGCTTCAGGAAGCGGATTACTTTCCATTACAATTGCTCCAGGCCAGTGGGTTGACATACATATAGCTCCATCAAAAACTTCAGGATATTCAAAAGCAGCATACATAGAAATCAATCCACCCATGCTTGAACCACCTATTATTGTTTTATAATCATAAGATGATTTTAAATATATTTTCTCTACAAAAGGAATTAATTCTTTGACAATGTATTTTAAATATTGGTCAGCATTTAGCTCAGGTTTTACACCACCCAGATAATTTGATTCTGTTACAAAATTATATGCTTTTTCAGGGAAATAGTCACTCCATCTTTTTTTACCCGAATTATGTATTCCTATAATAATAAATGAGCTTAATTCGTTTTCTGAAATTAATTTTGACGCCCATTCATCTAATTCCCATTCTTGACCATTCCATGTTTTAGTTCCGTCAAATAGATTTTGACCATCATGCATAATGAGTAAATCATGTTTTTTTTTGGGATCAAAATCAGGTGGAAGCCATACGTATATCGGTCTATTGTCTACATAATTTGATTGGAAGTCATAGATTTTGTCTATTGAACCCTTATTAGCATTATTATGAGAAGGAGTTTTTAGTTCTTCTGAAAAAATACTTAAAGAAAAAATCAAATAAACAAATAAAGTTTTCATACTTAGCTTAACCAAAATTAGAGAATTAATTAGTTAAGCTAAAAAAATTGAAAACCTTACTTTTCTTCAAAGTTTAAGCAAGTGTACTTTTCGCTTACCTCAATATTGTGGAAGCTGCAAAGAGAATTCATTAATAAATTCTCACAGTTTACACAGCTATTACTTAATTGTAAATTTTCCATAATTAAATGATTTGATTAACAAATGTATGTTCAAATCCATTTAGAAACAATTTAAATAGAGAAATGAGAGAAATTTTTATTTAGACTGATTAGAAATTACCTATTAGTCAGAATAATAGAACTATTTTTTTTCAGAGTAATACTATTTGTCCACTTAAATTTTTCTTTAGTGCAAACCTCGGTAAAAATCATATTATTTACCCCTAGCTGATTAAATCTATCAAGATTTAATTCCTTGCTTGATTTGTTTTTGTTTACGATATATATCACAGTTTCATCATCCTTTTTTCTAGAAATCAAATACACCCCTTCAATTGGAGCAAAATGTAGTGTTTGACCATAATGAATTGCTTTGCTATTCTTTCGAAAATTCAAAATGGTTTTCATATAATTTTGCATTTCTAGCTGATCATTTCTCAAATTTTCACCAGAAAATGCGTTAGTATTATCATTTTTCCATCCACCCGGAAAATCTGTTCTGATTAGTCCATGATCGCCAGGCTTGGCACTATCCTCCATTAAAATTTCAGTACCGTATAAGATTTGTGGAATTCTTGGTAGCATTAACATTAAACCAATTGCCATTTTTGTCTTTGGAACATCTTCTTTCATCTGCGTATATATTCTACTCATGTCATGATTATCATTAAAGACTAATAAAGAATTAGGATCATTATAGTAGAAGTCATTTGCTAAAGATTCGTAAATCTTAATTAATCCTGTATTCCAGTTTTCTTTTTCATAAATCCCTTCAAAAATGGCTTTCTGCATTGCAAAATCCATAGTGCTCTTTAAATTGGATTGGTATCCGTCTTTATTATTATTGCCATCTTGCCAATATGCAATTCTAATTGGGTTGTAGCTCCATTCCTCACCAACAATATTAAATTTTGGATATTCATTCATAATTCTTCCAGCCCAATCACTTAAAAATTCTTTTTCAGCATAAGGATAAGTATCTTGCCTGATTCCTGATAGATTTAATGTTTCAATCCACCAAATTGAATTCTGAATGAGATACTCTGCCATGAATTTATTTCTTTGATTTAAGTCAGGCATAGTCGGAACGAACCATCCGTCCAGCATTCCTTTGTAATCAACTTTTGCGGCATATATATCTTGAATTGTTGATCTTCTATGATTTGAGTAAACAGTATTTTGCTCAATGTTTTTATCAGTTGATTCTAAATATATTTCCTGAAAATTTAACCAATCATCAAAGGGTAAATCATCCATCCACCAGTGGTATAATCCACAGTGATTTACTATTATGTCCTTTATAAGCTTAATATTATTTTTTTCAGCAACATCTGACAGATTTAAATAATCTTCCATAGTTCCAAATCTAGGGTCAACTGTGTAATAATCAGTTGTAGCATATCCGTGATAAGATCCTTCCTTCATATCATTAATTAGAACCGGGTTTAACCACAATGATGTAAACCCCATATCCTTTAAATAATCGATATTATCTGAAATTCCTTGCAAATCTCCACCATGACGTGCATAATTATCAGCTCTGTTAATTCTATCTTCTTTTAATCCTTTAATTATGTCATTTGAATAATTGCCATTTGCAAACCTATCAGGTGTAATTAAATAAATAACATCAGAACTATCAAATCCGTTATTTTGTTCATTTAAGTTTCTTTTATTATCCAATTTATAATTGTATTCCAATTCACGGTTTGCACTTTTAAATTTTAATTTAAATATTCCAGCTTTTGACAAATTTGAAATATTTAGATCAATAAATAAATAGTTTTCAGAATCAGCTTTATGAACTTGTTTTAAACTTACTCCAGGATAATCAACACTAACATTGTATTGATTTATTTTTTTCCCTTTGACTAAAATTTGTAAAGTTTGATTTTCAAATCCAATCCACCAGTTAGGGGGGTGAACTATGTCAATTTGAGCATTAAGATTAATAAATAGTAAAAATATTAATAATGTGAATAAAGTTTTCATACTATAACATTTGAAATTTTAAATGATTGATTAAATTTGTGCCATCCAAAAGTAAACTAACCATTGTTCTTATTTGGATAAATAAAATAAAAAATAAACTAAAAATGAAGAAAAAAACAAATTTACTATTGCTTTTTTGTGCCTTATTTTTTGCATTCAACTTGAATGCTCAAACATCTGTGGATGGTAAGGTAACAGATGATGGTTCAGACCCGTTAGCTGGAGTTAATGTTGTTGTTAAAGGAACTTCAACAGGTACATCCTCTGATTTTGATGGTAATTTTTCAATTAGTGTCAATCAGGGTGATATTTTGGTTTTTTCATATGTTGGTTATTCAACAGAAGAAATTACCTACAACGGACAGTTATCGTTTAGTGTTTCTATGTCTGAGGATACTTCACAATTAGATGAAGTTCTATTAATTGGATATGGTTCTGTAACTAAAGATGATCTTACAGGTGCTGCTGATCTAATTACATCTGATGATTTTAATACTGGTTCTGTTTTATCTCCCGAACAACTTATTTCTGGAAAACTTGCCGGTGTTTCAGTAACTTCAGGTAGTGGTGCGCCAGGAGATGGTCAAGCTATTAGAATTCGTGGTTTAGGATCTTTATCCTTAACAAATTCCCCTTTAATTGTTGTTGATGGTGTTCCATTAAATGACGGAGGTGTTGGAGGCTCTAGAAACGCTTTAAATTCAATTAATCCTACTGATATTGAAAGTATGACAGTCTTGAAGGACGCATCTGCAACTGCAATATATGGTTCTAGAGGAGCTAATGGTGTTATTTTAATAAGCACTTTCAAAGGAAAGGATAATGAATTTAAACACAGCTTTACATCTAAATTTTCTACTTATTCACCTATTGATAAAGTAGATGTGTTAACAGCTGCTGAATTTACTGATATGATAACTTCTTATGGAGATCAAGCATATATTGACCAATTAGGTTCAAATAATACGGATTGGCAAGATGTTATTTATCAAAAAGCATTAGGAAAAGAATATAATTATAGTATTACTGGAAACCAATATGGTATTCCAATGAGGTTTTCTCTTGGAATGGGTGAGCATAATGGAATATTGTTAGGTGATAAATTCAACAGAAATACAATTTCTTTAAATTTAAATCCTTCCTATCTAGATGATAAATTGGATATTGATTTCAATTTTAGATACATGGACACCCAAAATGATTTTGCAGATAGAGGAGCTATAGGAAATGCTGTTAGATTTGACCCAACAAAACCAGTATTTAATGGATCTCAATATGCAGGATACTATGCTTGGATTGATCCAGCTTCTGGGAATCAATATGCGATTGGTGCTCCTACCAATCCATTAGCTCTATTAAACCTAATTGATGATAATTCTGATGTTGATAGAATTATATCTAACATAAAGTTAGACTATGAATTACCTTTTGCAGAAGGTATAACAGCAACTTTAAATATTGGATATGATGATGCAAGTAGTGATGGAAGTAGATCAACCTCAGAACTTATACCTACTTCAGATCCAACCTGGAATGGCGCATTATCTACATATACTCAAAGTGCAACGAATACATTATTAGATGCATATGTTACCTATGAAAAATCTTTTGATGATTCATCTTTAAATGCTGTTGTAGGATACTCTTATCAGGCATTTGAATTTGACAACTATTCTTATGATAGTGAAGCAGAAGAGGATGGAAATGATTATGAATTTGTTGATAAATCAAAAAATGTATTGCTTTCATATTTTGGTAGAGTAAATTATGATATAAAAGGAAAATATTTATTTACTGCGACCATGAGGGCTGATGCTTCGTCAAAATTAAATCCTGACGATAGATGGGGTATTTTCCCATCATTTGCAATGGCTTGGAATGTTGATCAAGAAGATTTCTTTAAAGGAGATATTTTTGATTCTTTAAAACTTAGATTAGGTTATGGTCAAGTTGGTAATGTAAATGGTTTAGGGGATTATAAGTTCTTGACTAGATACACAGGAAGTACATCAACTGCTTATTACCAATTTGGAAATTCTTTCTATCAAACATTTAGACCTGAGCCAATAAATCCTGACTTAAGATGGGAAATAGGAGAAACATTAAATTTAGGTATTGACTACTCAATGTTTAATAGCAAGCTTAATGGTTCTATTAATATTTATCAAAAAACTACTAAAGATTTAATTGCATATACTCTTGTAGATCCTTTTACAAATTTTGGTAATAGAATTGATGCTAATATTGGTGATATGGAGAATAAAGGAATTGAATTAAGCTTTAATTTACCTTTAATGCAGACAGATGATTATGAAAATATCTTAGACTTTAATATTGCATTTAATGATAATGTTGTTACCAGACTTCCTGACCAACAATTTATCGGCGGTATTTCAGGTGGGGTTGGTAATACAATTCAAACACATTTTGAAGGTGAAGCTCCTTACAGTTTCCTAGTTTATCAGCAAGTTTATGACACCAATGGTACTCCGATTGAAGGTGTTTATGTAGACAGAAATGGTGATAACATCATAAATGATGACGATAGATACATAAAAGAAGATCCTTTTGCTGATATTATTATGGGGCTAACTAATTCCATTAGATATAAAGACTGGGATTTCTCTGTTACGGCGAGAGCTAGTATTGGTAATTATGCATACAACAACTTGGCTTCTAATTCTGTATATAATGCTGCTGCCAGTATCAATAATATTTTAAATAATATTCATTCAGACTATTTAAGTACTGGATTCATTGATTTCACAGAAAATTCTCTTTTGAGTGATCATTATATTCAGGAAGCTTCATTTGTAAAGATTGATAATATTTCAATTGGATACAATATGACTACCAATAGCGGATGTAAAATTAGATTCTTTGGATCACTTCAAAATGTTGCAACATTTACAGATTATGAAGGTATCGATCCAGAAATCTACGGTGGTATTGATAATAATTTTTACCCTAGACCTCAAACAGGAGTCTTTGGTGTAACATTCGAATTTTAAAATAAATTAAGATGAAAAATATATTTAAAAGTTTTTTATACATTCTCAGCTTATCCATTGTGTTTTCATGTCATGATGATTTAAATCAATCTCCGATTGATCCTGATAGTTTTACTGAGGAAAATGTTTTTGCTTCTGTCAACGAAGCTAAGGGTGCTCTAGCAAAGTTATATGCTAGCTTAGCATTAACCGGACAAAACGGACCTGCCGGTAGTCCTGATATTGCAGATATTGATGAGGGATTCTCCCAATTTTCAAGAATGCTATTCAATTTAAATGAAATTACCACTGATCACG
>CABYIO010000038.1 GCA_902519075.1 uncultured Bacteroidota bacterium
ATTAACAAAACATTCATTAATATTGCAGACCATTTGGTCCTATAGCTCAGTTGGTTAGAGTAGATGACTCATAATCATTTGGTCCCTGGTTCGAGCCCAGGTGGGACCACCAAAAAAACCCCTCATTTGAGGGGTTTTTTCTTATTTTCTCTGCCTTTCATACGATTGCTTTGCTTTTTCATACTTGTCCTTAAAAAAAACACTAAATTGAAAGAAATAATTTAAACAACTATAAAATGAAAAAACATATTATTTACTTATTCGTATTATGCTTTTCCTTTTCCTTTTCTCAAAAGAAAAATAACGGAAAGCTTTACATTGAGCACCCTGCTATGGATGTCGTCGAGCAATTTAACAAGGCCTTTGTCTCAGGTGATTTAGAAACAATGAAATCACTTGTTTCTGATGATTTTAGATGGTACACTCTGTCGATGAGGGAGCCAGGAACCCTACAGCAGCTATTAAACAGGTCTAATTACTTAAGCAAAAACGTTGTAAAATTCGACATCAAGCATTATGGAGGCGCTTATCCTGATGCATTAGAATATAAAAAAGATGATGTTCTTGAGGTTATGACATACACCTGGATGTCAGGGTATGACAGAAACACAGGTGTTGAATTGGACATGCCTAGATATGTAAATTTTAGAATTAATGATGAGGGTAAAATTAGTAGGATGAATGTTATGGATGACCAAGCGCTTTGGACCAAGGCTTATCAAGCTTGGGACACTAGGGCTAATGGCGTGATTTACAAAGACCACCCATTAGTTACCAAAGTAAGGTTAATGATGCGTGACTACGAAACTCAAGATGTTGAAAAGATTAAAAGTAATTACACAGAAAACACAAGGTTCTATGACGTTATGAATTCCCCTGTTGATGAGTTCAAGTCTTTAGAGGAGGAGTTTGCTCAATTTAATGATTATATGGAGGTTTTTGAACTTGTAAATATTAGAGAAAGCGGATATCCAGATGTTTTGGACTATGAAGGCAATGGTGCTGTTGTTATTTCATGGTGGGAAATGACACTAAGAAACAAAAAGTCAGGCAAAACAAACACAATAATGCAGCATATTCAACACTCGTTTAACGAAAAAGGCGAAATAGTAAGAGAAGACTATTACTTTAATCCAGCCCAGCTTCCAAAATAGAAACAAAACAGTTATCCAATGAAAAACCCACTTAACGGTGGATTTTTCATTGGGCTAACTAAAGCCAATCAAGCCTCAGACAAATGTTAAGCTGGAAAAATAGTTTTATTAAAAACTATAAATTGATCACTATTTTGGTGATGAGTTTCTTGTATATCTTTATTGGAGCTAAACATTTTACAGAACCACAATATTTTGTAAATATTACCCCGCCTCAAGTTCAGCATAAATTATTTGCTGTTTATTTTACGGGTGTTTTAGAGATTTTAGGCGGCTTGCTGATTTTATACAAAAAGACAAGAATGATTGGCGCCTACACACTTATCTTTCTTTTGATTGTAGTGTTCCCTGCAAACATATACCTATATCTTTCTGAAATACCACAACAACTACTAGGTATATCTAAAACACAAGCTTTAACAAGAATGCCTTTCCAAGCCCCTTTAATACTTCTCGCTTATTGGCATTCAAAAGAAAACCACCCTAAATGGGTGGCCTATCTTTCTTTGCTGGTCTTTCCACCAACAATAATTTATTTTTTATCAATATAGTTATTCTGTCTTATACCAATAATTATTTTTAGCATCCACATCTGGATACTCAAAATCAGGATCTATCATAACTTTTTCAAACGCTTCGGATGTGTCTACCTGAAACTTCCAGGTCACATTTTTTTTCCAAATATCAACAGGCAGCTCTTTTCTAATTTTCTTATTGCTAACAGTAGTTATTTCTAGTGTGACAGGCATAGGAATCTCTTTCATGTTTTTGATGGTAATTAAAGCCCCTTTAGTTGGGTCGCCCTCAACATATTCAACACCTGTAATTGCCTGATCTAGACTCCAACTATTTAAAACCCAAGACCTCCAAAACCAACCAAGGTCTTCTCCAGAAACATCCTCCATTGTTCTAAAAAAATCATTAGGAGCAGGATGTTTATATGCCCACCTATGAATATACTCCTTAAAAGCATCATCAAATCTTCTTGCGCCAATCACATTATCTCTTAACAACCATAAAACCATAGCAGTTTTATAATATTGAAACCCCATGTTTCTTTCTTTAAGGTTGTCAGGAGCAGTAATTAAAGGCTCTATTTTTTCAGAGCCAAACCGAAGGGCTGCCATATGCATATTCATTTTTCCTCTATGGTACTCTCCGTTGTTAAACTCCTTTGTGCTAATATCATTAACAAAAGAATTAAAACCTTCATCCATCCATCCATACAATCTCTCGTTTGACCCAACAATCATTGGAAACCAGTTGTGTCCAAACTCATGGTCAGTAACACCCCAAAGCCTTCCGCTTTTAGACCTATAACTACAGAAAGACACAGCAGGGTATTCCATTCCCGCAACATTTCCAGCTACATTAATAGCCGTGGGATAAGGGTACTCAAACCATCTTTCTGAGTAATGCTCCACAGAGGCCTTAGTGTACTCAGTAGACCTTTCCCACGCATTATCACCATAACTCTCTATAGGGTAAGCTGAAATAGCCATTGAGTTTTTTCCACTAGGTAAATTAATTCTAGCAGCATCAACAATAAATGCTGAAGATGAAGCCCAGGCAACATCCCTGGCATTATCAATTCTAAACCTCCATGTAATCATTTTTCTACCCAAAGGCCTTGAGCTTGGGTCGTTAATTTCTTCAGGGCTTCTAATCATTACGGTTTCATCACTTGCTTCTGCTTTAGCCCATCTGTCAAGCTGATCCAACGTGTAGGTTTCAAGAGGGTTAAGCAACTCTCCAGAACAAACAACAATGTGGTCTGCTGGCACGGTTATATTTACATTGAAATCCCCATATTCTAAATAGAATTCGCCTTGACCAGTATATGGTTGAGTGTTCCAGCCGCTTAAATCATCATAAACACACATTCTTGGATACCACTGCGCAACCGTATAAACCTTTCCGTTATCAGTTCTGAGGATACCCATTCTATCCGATCCATAGTCTGGTGATAAGAATGAAAAGTCAATTTTTAAAGACAGTTTTCCTCCATTAGCCTTCAAAGGCTGAGACAGCTTTACTTTCATCCTAGTGTCATAAACCTCATAATCAACATCATTTATTGACCGACTTCTTCCTTTTCCAGAGATAACTTGAACTGCCGAAATTTTAAAACCACCGTCAAGTGTTTGTCCTTTAGATCCGTTTCTGCTGCCTCTAAGAGGGATAACTGCATTTCCCCTTGAGTCTTTCATAAAAAGGTTTTGATCCATTTGAAGCCACAAGAAATCTAAATCATCAGGACTATTGTTAGTATACCTAATGATTTCTTTTCCCATTACTATATCTGAAAGAGTGTCTAGTTCAACATCAATTATATAATCAGCGCTATTTTGCCAATACATGTGGCCTGGCTTACCACTTGCAGATCTAACGTCTGTTGAGTTGTTTGTGTAAAAAGCTGTTTCAAAAGCCTTTACATAATCATATGTTGAATTGTTGTTTTGAGAGATTGCTGATTTAAAGACCAAACCAAAAACCAACAATGCTAATAATATTTTTTTCATTTTATTTATTTAATATCAAGTTTTATAATCAATTCCTGTGCCTTTGTATGAAGAGTTTATTTAAACAAAGCCCCCGCTTGATTAAGGCGAGGGCTTATATTAACTAAAAACTTGATTTAGTCCAGCACAATTGGAGCACCGGCCTCCTCCAAGATCTTTCCTACTTTCATTACATTTTCAAAGTAGGCGTCCATTTCAGGTTTTACCCTGCTGAACATTTCTTTTGCAATGTCAAAACTTCGCATATGCGTTTCTGTTGGCCCATAAGAGTTTGGATACCATCCGCCTCTAGCGGTAGAAAGCCTATCACTTATGGTTAAAAAGTCTTTTTCACCAATTTCTGCTTTAGCATCACTTCCGCCAACTTTTCTGTCAAGAGCATTCATTGTTTCTGTCAATTCATAAAGCATAGTGCTAGCTTGAGGAATATTAGTTGTGATCTGCATTAACATCCTTTGATATGTTGAAACCCTCGCTTTTGACTTTTCAAACTTATGTTGGTATGATGCGACAACAGCTGAAAAATCAGCCAAGTTTGCATAATATTCATCATGCTGACTTTTCATTGGGTTAGTTAGGGTTCCAGATCTGATTTTTTCAACCTCGAGCTCTACAGGCCCAGCAATTTGACTAACCACACCATTAACTCTTTTCATTAAAAATAAGTCGTATTTTCCAGGATCTACCTGAGTTGTTATTCCTCCACCGGAACCACCTCTCCAACCCCTTCTTGAAGTTCTTGATGTAGCCCTAACAGTTGTAGGTATTGAGCTGGTAAGGTTCCAGTTTACTCTTGAAACCCCTTTTCTCAGAGGTCCAGGAATTTTTGAAACAATCTCACCATCCTTATTTTTTACAACAAGAACTACTTGGTTTTTCTGCTCTGACATCTCATTGTCTAAAGCATCCCAACCAGGGAATGGAATATCGCCATCTTTTTTTGCTCTTTCAGATTTTTTTCTCTTAGCTGTCATCGATTCAGGAGCATCTTTTACGAAATATGTGATGCTTGCACCGTATTGAGGATTGCTAGCATAATATGTTTGACCACCATCACTGCTTGTTCCGCCGTAAACTTGATTGAATTGAAGAGCTTTTCTTGGCTCAAAAATAACCCCATCATTTGTTAGGTTTTCTTTTGTCATGTCTCTTAGCGGGCTATAGTCGTCAAGCACATAAAAACTTCTACCAAAAGTGGCCAACACTAAGTCATTTTCTCTTTTCTGAATAGCTAGGTCTCTCACAGGAATTGTAGGAAGACCATTAGAAAACTTATGCCAGTTGTCACCTTGGTCAAGACTTATGTATACACCATATTCAGTTCCTAAGAATAATAAATTAGGGTTTACATGATCCTGAACAATTCTCCAAAGAAGTGTTCCATCTGGAATACCTTTAGTTATAGAAACCCATTTCTTTCCACCATTTGTTGTTTTGTACATGTATGGTTTATAATCTCCAAACTTATGGTTGTCTAATAAAACATAAGCGGTCTCAGTATCATGCAGATCTGCTTTTATATCATTTACAAAAGCACCTGATGGAGTACCAGGCAAGTTGTCAACAGTCATTTTAGTCCAGCTTTTCCCACCATCTCTTGTATACTGAATTATTCCATCATCAGTTCCTGCATACAGGATGTTTTCATCAATTCTTGATTCAGATAAAGAAGTTACAGTATTGTATGTTGACATTGCAAAGACATCCCACGCATTATCAAAGCTTTGAACTCTGCCCATAATTGGAAGAGACAATCTTTCTTCATCTTTTGTTAAATCCCCAGAAACAGCGGTCCAACTGTCACCTCTGTTTTCTGATCTCCAAACTCTCTGAGTTCCAAAGTATAATCTTTTAGGATCGTGATAACTAACTAAAATTGGAGAATCCCAGTTAAACCTTTCATATGGCTCATCAATACCTTCTTGAGGTCTAATGCTTACAGCCTCTCCATTGGTCATATCAATTCTATTGATATATCCTTGTTGAGATTGAGCATAAATGATGTCTGGATTTCCAGGCTCAGTTGCAGGTTGATGACCATCGCCACCTAATACCACAAACCAATGAGAATTTGAAATACCACTGTATTCAAAAGTCCTAGAAGGCCCTCCTTGAGTATTATTGTCCTGAGTACCCCCGTAAATATTATAGAAAGGCTCGGCGTCATCAACAGCTAACTTATAAAATTGAGTTAAAGGAAGGTTTCCTACAAACTTCCAGCTAGCAGAGTCATCAAATGACTCATAAATACCACCGTCAGTACCAATTAGCATGTAATTTGGATCATCAGCTTTAAAGGTTAATGAATGGTTGTCAGAGTGTTTTTGTCTTTCAGACATAGTGTAAAAATTCTTTCCTCCATCATCAGAAACTAATACTCGAACATTCATTAAATAAATTTTATCAAACACATGAGGTGAAGCCACCAATTCCTGATAGTAGTGCGGCCCAGTTCCACCAGACACAGTATCAGACATTTTTTTCCAGCTACCACCACTATTGTTTGATCTATATACAGCACCGGTTCTTTTATCAAGCTCAACAGCTGCATAAAGAACGTTTGGCTGCATAGGAGATATCGCAAGCCCGATTTTTCCTTTGTTAGACTTCGGAAGCCCCTTGTCAATTTTTGACCAATTATCACCACCGTCAACACTTTTGTAAAGAGAAGTACCAGGGCCACCACCAATCAATGCAGCTACATTTCTGTGTTTTTGCCAGCTTGCAGCATAAAGTACATTAGGGTTGGTTGGGTCAATCACCAAATCCGTTACCCCTGTCCATTCGTTTATGTCTAGTGTGTTTTTCCAGGTTTTACCCCCATTAGTTGTTTTGAATAAACCTCTTTCACCTCCAGGACTCCATAAAGGACCTTGAGATGCCGCCCAAACAGTATTTGGGTCTTCTGGGTGCACAATAATTTTTGAAATATGTTCAGACTTTTTCAAACCCATATCCTTCCATGATTTTCCTCCATCTTTACTATGATATACTCCATGTCCAATACCAACGTGTCTTCCCCCAACATTTTCACCAGTACCTAACCAAATAGACGCGTTGTTATGAGGATCAATTGTAATACAACCTGTTGAGTAAAAAGGCATATTATCAGCTAAAGGCGTCCATGTTGTTCCAGAGTTTTCGGTTTTCCAAACACCACCAGACCCTACAGCCACGTACCATACGTTTTCGTTTTTTGGATCAATTGCAATATCAGCAATTCTTCCAGACATAAATGCAGGACCAATGCTTCTAAACTTAAATGCATTAAGTGCAGATTTAACAGCACTTCTTTCTTTTTTTCCTTCTTTAGCACCTTGTCCCATAGTTAAATTATGAGAGAAAAGGATTGCTAGAGAAACCAATAATAGTTTCAAATTCTTCATGTAATTAATTTTTTTGTTTTGTCCACCTAGTCTTACATTGACTGTAAGACGGTCTGCTAAAATACGAAATTTTTGTAAAATCGTAGATTTACAGCATAAGCACTTAGTTGTTATTCAAAAAGATCTTTGGGAATAGACGGAAACAACTTTAGTGCATTTTTGTAGTACACCTTCTTTAAAACTTCGTCTGGAAGGTTTAATCCATACATTTTCCAAAATGCATGTCTTTTTCTAAAATAATCAAAATATTCATCGTCAGACTCCAAAACTCTGAAGTATGTGTAAAACTCTTCTTTGTTATATGAATCCTTGCCAAACATAATCCTATCCTGATAATCTATGAAAAATTGACGGGCAGTTTTTGGCTGTCTTCCAAGCTCTGCTATAACGGCCCCAAATTCCGTGACCACATTAGGAAATTCATCAAGATGTTCTCCGAGCCGTTTTAAATCATTGCCCATCCAGCCTAAATGAGCATTAATAAATGTCGTGTTCTTGTGTCTTTTGAAAACCGTATGCTGCTCTTCAATTATATCTTCAAAAGGTGGAATAAAATCTGAATCACCATAATATCTATTTGGCTTTTCTTTTAATTCAAACCATCTTTCATTCTGATCATCTTTAGGAAGCCAAAATTGAAACGGATCAGCAGAATGAATTAATACAGGAATACCTAATTCACCACATATTTCCCATATAGGCCCCAACCTTTCGTCGTCAACCCTAACTCTATTTCCTTTAGAATCTTTATTGGTCAGCCCCAACCCTTTATACACTTTAAGGCCAATAGCGCCTTTAGCTGCAGCATCTTTTATTACGTTTACTTGAGTTTTCACATGAGCTGCATCATCTGCATTGTCAAAATCAACATTTACAAACAAGCCAATTCGACCAGGCTGATTCTCTTCAATGTTTTTTGTAGACTTATCAAAATACAGGTCTTTAGCTGCTTGAGGGCCAAATCCAGATCCACTAAGATTGACAATATAACCCATATTTATTTCATCCATCTCTGCTACAAGCTCGTCAAGATCCATTACAGGCATATTCCATAAGTGACTGTGAACATCTATAAATGTATACTTTGCTTTTTTGATCACCTCTCCTTCTACAATTAAGGATGAAGGAGGGTCATAGTCTTCAAAACTCATTATGTTTTGTTTGTTTTGTATGGTGTCAATTGCAAAGTAGACCGCAAGAGTTACAATAAGAATAAAGGACAAAACTTTTAGAAGGCTTTTTAAGCTATACATAATTCTATTCTAAAGGAATTGAGACACTTGTTTTATCCCACATCAAATACATGTTTACAGTAGCAGAGTCTTTTTTAAACTCAATTGTAAATTGTTCTACAGCTTTTTCCAAAGATCTAACAGAGGTAGATGTTTTAAGGGCATCAAATTTTGGATCGGGCTGTGAAATTGCAAAAAACACATCACTTTCCGAATTTAATGCTACAGTCCAGCTGTCTTCATAGGGGAACGTAAAAAGAGCATATTTTCCTGCTTTTAACTTTTCGCCATTAAATAAAATATCTGATGAAGTTTCGAATGTTGTCGCGGCATTAGCCCCAGTTCTCCAATATTTTCCAAAAGGAACCAAGGCGCCATCTTCTTCTGAGCCGAAAATTAGCCTGTCTTTTTTATATGGACGGCTATAAACCACCTCAAAGCTTGCATTATCAGAGCTGTAACCAACAGTGTCCTTAGGGCTTACAGGGTTAATTAGCATATAAGCTACATAGCCAACAAAAGCTAAAACCAATACTCCAACTATTTTTAAAACATTTTTCATTTTATATTATTTTAATTGTTATTTGTTAAATCTTGCAAGATACTTGCCAATCATGTCAAACTCAACATTGACCATATCTCCTTCTTTTAGTTTTTTAAACTGGGTGTTTTCATAGGTGTATGGAATAATCGTAACCTTAAAGGTGTTTTCTGCAACATCAAAAACTGTAAGGCTAACACCATTAATACAAATTGACCCTTTTTCAATTAAAAGCATCTCATTCTTTATATCAAATTCAAATTTGTAAATCCAACTTCCGTCATTAATAGAGATATTAATGCATTTTGCAACACCATCCACATGTCCTTGAACCAGATGCCCGTCTAACCTCTCCCCAAGTTTCATGGCACGCTCTAGGTTTATAAGATCATCAACTGAAAAACTACCAAGAGATGATTTTTCTAAAGTTTCTTTAACTGCTGTCACAGTATGAGTATTGTCAGTCGTTTCAGTTACCGTTAAACAAACCCCATTGTGTGAAACACTTTGATCAACTTTAAGCTCATTACTTATTTCACTTTGAATTGTGAAATCAATATTTCCACGATCAACTTTAACATTTGTAACTTTTCCTAAACTTTCTATAATTCCTGTAAACATTATCTCTGTTTAATTTGATAAATTTACAGAAATATTAGGATATAGCTAAAATCAAATTGAAAGATCAAAAAAACAATATCAAAGTAGGGTTTACAACAGGCGATATGAATGGTGTTGGGCCTGAGATTCTTTTGAATTCTCTACAAAATACTGAGCTGCTATCTCTTTGTACCCCAGTCATATATGGGCCTATAAAAAATTTAAACTATACTTTAAGCCATATGGGTTATGATATTGCGTTTAACAAAATAAACTCTACGGAACAATGTCAAGAAGGAAAAATCAATGTAGTTGACAGCTTTAAAAATCCACCTGAAATATCATTTGGAGTCTTAAATAAAGAGATGGGGGTTGCGGCTTTTGATTCTATAAAAAAGGGTGTTAAGGATTTGAAAGAGGGTAAAATTGATGTTTTGGTAACACTGCCGATTAATAAAGAAGCGACGCACTCAGACAGTTTTCGGTTTATGGGGCATACAGATTATATTGATAGTGAGATAGAGGGTGGCTCAACCATGATGATGGTTTCAAATGACCTAAGAGTTGCTTTATTGACTGAGCACATTCCAGTCTCAAAGGTTACTGATTCAATCACAGTTGATTTGGTTATTAATAAGGCTCAGGCTTTGAATCAAACATTGATGAGAGATTTTCAGATAGAACAACCAAAAACTGCAATTCTAGCTATAGATCCGCATGTTGGGGACGGAGGTGTAATTGCAGAAAATGATAAAAAATTAATTCTTCCTGCTGTAAAGAAATTGCAAGACTCTGGAGTTTTAGTTTATGGCCCTTTCTCAGCTGATAGTTTTTTTGGTTCGGAAGAGTATAAGAAATATGATTTGATTATTGCTGCATATCATGATCAAGGTCTTATTCCCTTTAAAACCTTGTCCTTTGGCATGGGTGTAAACTATACGTCAGGTTTAGATAAAATTAGAACATCCCCTGATCATGGAACAGCTTATTCGATTGCTGGAAAAGGGGTTGCATCTACAGATTCATTTTTATCATCAATTTATCTTGCAATTGATGTCTTTAGGCGAAGAAAGATTTATGATGAGTTTTCTAAAAATAAACTAGAAACACCACAATAGCCTAAATCAAGCTCTTTTCTTGTAGATTTTTTAAGAAAATTTATATATTTGCTCGCTTTAAAATTTTAAAGATGAAGCCAGACAGCAAATATAAAATTGAGTTTGCAGGTTTAAAGACTGGAAACCATCAATTTAATTTTAATGCAGACAAAAAGTTCTTTGATAGATTTAGTTTTTCTGATTTTAATGATGTCACTGTAAATATTGACATCGACTTAACAAAAAAATCAACATTACTTGAACTGGAGTTTGTTTTAAAGGGGGTTGTAAATGTAAATTGTGATTTAACCAATGAGCCTTTTGATTTCGAAATAAAACACAAAGCATCTCTTGTTGTGAAGTTTGGTCAAGAATATAATGATGAGGACGACGAAATACTCGTTTTACCTCATGGAGAGCACAAGCTTTATGTTGATCAGTACATATTTGAATTGATTGTGTTATCTTTGCCGCCTAAGAGAATTCATCCTGGTGTTGAAGACGGAAGCTTAAAGTCAGAAATATTAGATATATTGGAAGATCTTAAACCAAAAGAAAATAGTAATTTAGCCGACCCTAGATGGGAACAGTTAAAAAGTTTAAAAAAATAAAATAGTTTACAATGGCACATCCAAAAAGAAAAACGTCAAAAACTAGAAGAGACAAAAGAAGAACTCATTACAAGGCTGAAATGCCTCAGGTTGCAGTTTGTTCAAAAACAGGTGAGAGCCATCTATACCACAGAGCCTACTGGCACGAAGGTAAGCTATATTACAGAGGCAAGGTTCTGTTAGACAACGCTTCTGCTGAAACTGAAGCTTAATCGATATTGGCCACTAACCTCTCTAGCCTCTCGATCCTTTTTTCTTGCTTTTTCAATCTATCTATTTCGCTTTGCTGCTCTTTCAATGCATTGATAAGTACAGGCACTAATCCTTGATAGTTTACTGCTAACATTTCATTGTCATCTTCACTTACAAGTTCAGGAAATACTTCCTTTATCTCTTGTGCAAGTACACCTATCTTTTGTTTGCCTTTCATCTCATAGGACTTACCATCTATTTGTAATAGTTTAGGAAGTGTAGAACCAAGAGATACAATGTTTGACTTTAATCTTGCATCTGATGAAATCACTACATCTCCACTTACTGTAAGGTCATTGCTT
>CABYIO010000039.1 GCA_902519075.1 uncultured Bacteroidota bacterium
AATTTCTAATGGTGAATTTACATTGTTTTTAAATAGCATTCCTGTGCCCAATCCCTGCCTAAGTTTACTATTTTTTGTATACACCCACTGGGCAATAGCATTCAACCCTACATTTCCCTCTAATGCGCTTGTTGCCCACCATTTAATCCCATTTTCTTTAGCTAAACTAATCCAATTATCACACTCTGTGAAACCTCCCAATAAACTTGGTTTAAGTATGAGATAATCTGGTTTTATTGTATCTAATAGTTCTGCTTTGCTAAGATTTATACCGATTAATTCCTCATCCAAAGCAATAGGAATTGGTGATAATTCACAAAGTTTTGCCATCTCTTGCCAATGATTTTTTTTGATTGGTTGTTCGATCGATTGGATAGAGAATTCATTAAGTCTTTCAAGCTTTTCTAATGCTTCATTTATTTTAAATGCTCCGTTCGCATCTAATCTAATTTCTAAATCCTCGTGAGTAAAATCTCTTCTTATTTCTTTTATCAATTGTAATTCTGACTCAAATTTTAGAGCACCCACTTTAATTTTTATACATGAAAAACCACGATTAACTTTTTCGATTATTTGTGATCGCATGTATTTAATATCTCCCATCCAAACCAATCCATTAATTTTAATCTTATCTTTGAAATTTGAAAAATTTGAGTCATTTATCTTGAATGGCGATTCAGAAAAATTAAAATCTATTAGAGCAGTTTCCAATGCAAATTTGATGGCTGGATAATCGTTAAATTCTTCAATATCTAATTTATTGCCTGAAGAAATTTCTCTGCAGATATAATCAAGCTTAGTCTCAATGTCATTAACCCTATCCAAACTTAACCCCGGAATAATACTACATTCCCCTATACCAATCCTGCTTTGATCTTTTATCACTAAATACCAACTAGGTTTATTATGCAAAACATCTCTTGATGTTCTACTTGGCATATTAAACTCTAAATTATGTTTAAAAAAATATGCTTTCATAAATCAAGAAAATTGACATAAATATTGAAAAGAAAAAAGTTGAAATAGCAAGTTGTTTTAATAGTGGCCTAAATTCGATTGGGCTTTTTGCTTGATTAACTTTGTACAGATGAAATGATATCGGAAGGATTCCAACAATAATAAAAATCAGGTTATCGGATATTTTAAATCTCGTGACGAATGTTATTATTAGAATTATAGATAAAATAATTAAACAATAATGATACAATTTAGCATTCTTAAAACCTATTCGCGTCGGAATTGTTTTTTTATTCATTTTAGAGTCATTTTCTATATCTCTTATATTGTTCAGATTTAATACACCAACACATAAAAATCCAATAATAGCTCCCAAAATAAATACTTCATAATCTACAGATTTTGTTTGTAGAAAATATGAGCCAAACACACTTAATAATCCAAAGAATATAAATACAAAAATATCTCCAAAACCATAATAACCATAAGGAGTTTTTCCCATTGTATACTTTATCGCGGCTAATATTGAAAATATGGAGAGAAAGAGAAAAATTACAATAAATAGATAATCATTTTTAAATGAATATTTAATTAGTGAATATGAAAATGTAATTGAAATAAACACATTAACTATTATACCCTTTTTAAGTTCTTGAAGTGTGAGTTTTCCAGTCGCTATAACTCTTTTTGGGCCAATTCGGTCATTATCTGTACCTAAAATCCCATCCCCATAGTCGTTTGCAAAATTTGACAAAATCTGAAAAGAGATTGCGGTAATTATTGAAAGGATAAAAATTATATTATCAAAACTGTAATTATAGTATGCAAAAAAAGATCCTAATATAATTCCAGAAATTGACAATGGAAGAGTTTGAATTCTTGATGCTTGAATCCAATATTTTATTTTTTTTATTGATTGAAAGTTCAAAAAATTTGATTTTCTATTTTATGGGAATTTAGGATATTTCCTAAAATTAGGGTCTCTTTTTTCTAAAAATGCTTCCTTACCCTCCTGAGCTTCCTCAGTCAAATAATATAGAAGTGTTGCATCACCTGCAAGCTGCATTAATCCATGTTGACCATCAAGCTCCGCATTTAAACTTCTTTTAATCATTCTCAATGCCAAAGGACTTCTTTTCTGCATTAAAGCACACCACTCTAATACTGTTTCTTCTAACTTTTCCAAAGAAACAAGTTTATTAACCATCCCCATTTCTAATGCTTCTTGAGCAGAATATTGCTTACACAAAAACCATATTTCTCTGGCCTTCTTTTGTCCAACATGTCTTGCAAGGTATGATGAACCAAACCCACCATCAAAACTTCCAACTTTAGGACCTGTTTGACCAAAAATTGCATTATCACTGGCGATGGTCAAATCACAAACTACATGCAAAACATGACCTCCTCCAATTGCGTATCCATTTACCATTGCGATTACAGGTTTTGGCAACTCCCTTATTTTTTTATGTAAGTCTAAAACATTTAATCTTGGAACTCCATCATCGCCGATATATCCTCCAGTGCCTTTAACATTTTGATCTCCACCACTACAAAAAGCTTTATCCCCAATTCCAGTGATTACTACTATGTCAATATCATTTCTTTCTCTGCAAATTTCAAATGCGTCAAGCATTTCTATATTAGTTTCAGGTCGAAAGGCGTTATAAACTTTTGGTCTATTAATAGTAACTTTTGCTACTCCATTATAAATTTCAAAATTTATATCCTCGTATTTTTTTATTTCTTTCCAAGAAGCTTTCATTGTAATATTTTATGTTTTATGGCTTTGACAAATATCTAAAATAATCCTTTAATATTTTTGTGCTTTTGATACTAGAGGTTTTAATTTCTAAAATCTTTGGCTTTTTAGAATTCTTGAAAAATGTTCTTAGATATAAATTAAGACCAAACTTAGTTGAAACTTGAGTGTAATTAAAGTTAAACATTTTTGCAATAAGTCTAGCTGATAGATTATGCTGAGTTTCAATAAATTCTGAGAAAAGATTATTTTCTTTAAATCCAGGTAAAATTTTAAATATTCCGCCTCCAGAATTATTTATAATAATAATTCTAAAAATTTTTGGAATGTGGTTGTTCCATAAAGCGTTCACATCATAGAAAAAACTCAAATCTCCCGTCACCAATAAAACTGGTGAATCATTTTGGACAGAATTTCCAATTGCTGTGGATGTACTGCCATCTATTCCACTTGTACCACGGTTAGCAAACATCATATTCTTATTTTTTAAATCGAACAATTGAAAATATCTTATCGGAGTACTATTAGCAACCTGAATATTATATTTTTTTGGAATCCAGTTTGTCATAATTTCAAAAACTTTTAAATCGGAAAAATTTATAACCTTCATGTATCGATTATGCAAATCAAGTTTCGAGATATCTAATTGATTCCATTTATCAAAATAATTTGAATTCGATTTGTTTAGAATAATATTTTCAAAAAATTTATTTGCAGTGATCTTAATGTGTTTAACTCCAGAATAAAATGAATCTTTTGAAATATTATTTCCTATGTGAAAATGTTTTGTTGGTTTATAATTTCTCAAAAACGATTTAATCTTTTTAGAAACAATCATACCCCCCAATGATATAACAATTTCAGGAGATAACTCATCAAATATAAAGTCGGAATTAGATTGGAGTTCAATTGGGCCTATTAGTCTGTCTATATTGGAAATGAAGGATTCATTAAAAACATTTGATGTATGTTCTTTCATAACAATAATTGAGGAACAGGAATTAATTTTTTGAATGGATTTTTTAGAAAGAATATCTCCGTCTGAAACTCCTATAAGTATTAGTATTTTACTTGCTTTATTTATTGTATTATAATAGTTATCTAAATCTTTTATAGACGGGGTTTTTTCTATTTTCTTTTTTACTTTAACATTAATTGAAGGAGAATCAACAAACTCATAAAGAGGCTCTTCCATTGGAACATTTAAATGCACTGGCTGCATTTTATTAATTGAAAGATTAAATGCTATTTCAATTATCTCCTCATTATTTGTCTGTATAGATTTTTGTAATTTTTCAATCTTAGAAAAATCGTCTTTATAATTAACTATTTTCTGCAAATTACTTTTAATAATTTCTTCTGTTGCATGACTACAGTCCTGTTTTAGGCTATTTGAGTAAAGAATATTTTTTTCAAATACATTTGATTGGTTTATGGTCTGCCCATCTCCAATATTAATTTTATATTCTGGCCTGTCAGCAGATAAAATAATAAGGGGTATCTCACTGTAATAAGCTTCTGTTATAGCTGGATAATAATTTAAAAGTGCTGAGCCAGATGTGCAAATTAAAATTGTTGGTTTTTTTGATTTTTGTGATAATCCCAAAGCAAAGAAAGCGGCGGATCTTTCATCAACAATACTATAGCAATTGAATTTTTTATTTGATGCAAAACCAATTGCTAAAGGAACATTTCTAGATCCAGGAGAAATTACAACATCAAAAAAATCAAAATTAAGACATGATAAAATTAATGTTTGGGCAACAGGAATTATTGGGTATTTAATCATATACAAATTTACTAAATATATACATCACGAGCTATGAAATACTCCTAGCATTGTTTGAGACTTATTGACTATTTCATTCCATTCATCTAGGGCATTACTATCTTTGGTAATTCCACCTCCAACATATATAGTGAGATTATCATCAATCATTTTAGCACATCTTATATTCACATAAATATCACATGAGTTTTTTTCAAATAAACCCATAAAACCAGTGTAAAATGATCGGTTATAATTTTCCATTTTGTTTATGTAACCAATTGCTTTATTTTTTGGAGTTCCAGCAATTGCAGGTGTAGGATGAAGTAATTTAATAATATCAGATGAAGATTTTTTTGTTTGTGCTTTTATAATTGATTTGAGATGATATAAGTTCCCTGCTTTAACAGTTTGCAAAGCACCCACTTCAATATTTATACATCCTCTATCGAGATCGGCAACTATTTGTTCCTCTACTATTTTTTGCTCTCTGAATTCCTTGTCTGTCCAGCTTTGATTCATTTCTTTCTTAGTGGCAGCTAAGGCAAAAGTTGTAACAACATCATTATTTAAATTAATTAGTTTTTCAGGCGATGCACCAATCCAAATTCCTATTTCAGGGTGATAAAATAAATAGCAAAAGGCATCATGATTTAACTGTATTAGTTTTTTGAAGTATTCAATACATGATTTAGAATTTAACTTTACATTAAAGACCGATGAACAAACCACTTTTTCTAATTCTGAGCTGTTTATATTATCAATTGTTGCATTGATCAATTTTATATAAGAATTTTTCTTTGAACTAAAGTCCTTTATGGAGACTTCATTAATCTTATTATTCTTTACCTGTAAATGAAATTTGGTTTCAGTGGTAATTTTTGGTATTAAGAAATAACCATCTTCGTTTAAATCAAAAGGCATAAATAAAAAACCTTTCTTGTTGTTTATGTCATCCATTTGACTGCTTATTACATCGCCTTGATGACAAACTATTTTATTATGACTTGGCTTCTTAAATACAACAAACGATTCTTTGTTTTTTAAGAAAAAATTTAACTCGCTAAAAAACTTAAATTCCGAAATCATTTTGTTGCTACGTATATAGTTGATGATCCAAATAATTTTGGTTTAATTAAAACATCAGCAAATCCAACAGATTTTAAAATATTACTAAACTTAGTGCCCGATGGAAATAATTCTGCAGAGTTTAATAAATAGTTGTATGCAGATTTATCTTTTGAAAAAATCCTTGCCATAATAGGAATATATGTTCTTGTAAATATTGAGTAAAACAATTTCATAATTCTGTTTTTTGGGACAGATGTCTCAAGAATGATAAGAGTACCTTCTTTATTTAAAACCCTAAAGCTTTCTCTAAGTCCCTTTTCTAAATCTTGAAAATTTCTTACACCAAATCCAATAGTAACCAGATCAAAATAATTGTCTTTGAAATTTAGGTTCTCAGCATCTCCTGTTTCCAATGTGATAGATTCATCTAATTTCATTTTTGTTATTTTTTTACGACCAACATCTAACATTTGTTCTGAAATATCCACTCCAACTACTTTACAATCGGAAATACTTCCTAGATTAATTGCTATATCTGCAGTTCCAGTTGCTATGTCAAGTGCATTTTTTGGTTTAAGCTTTTTGGCAATATTCAAAATATTTTTCTTCCATCTTTTATGGCTATTAAATGTCATTATTCCATTTAGTAAATCGTACTCAAAGGATATCGAATCAAACATTTTTTCAACTTGATTTTTTTTGGGACTTTCAGATTTTTGATTTGGTTTCAACATGAAAATTTTGATGAGCAAATTTAAATAATTTATACAGATTAACTTTAATATTAAATTAACAATAATCATGCTTAAAATCTGTTAATAGATAATAGATTTGTAAAAAAATAATTATGAGATATTCTTTAGTTTTAATATATATACTTTGTTTCAACCACATTTTCAGTCAAGATATTCAACAAGTTGAAGTTTTAAAAAATGATAAACAAGTCACAGAGTTATTTGATGAAATTGGAGATTCAGAAATAAAACTTGATGTAATAGATTTTTTAACTCAGCCTGCTCTGAATATTGGATATGAAATAATAAATGATTCTTATTCATCTTATGGTGCTGAAGTTTTCTTCAACTTTAATGATAATAATGCTTCAAGATCATGGTCCGAGAAATTTTCGTTAAATCCTTTTTACAGATTTTATTTTTTAAATAAAACAGATTTTGGTGGAGAAGGGTATTTTGCTGAAGTATTTATAAAATTTGCAAATATTGAATATGACAGAAATACCTACTTTTATGATGCTATGCCGAATGAGCCATATTTAACTAGTGAAGAAATAAAAGCTTGGGATATTGCTCCTGGAGTTGGAGTTGGAAGAAAATGGGTTAACAAAAAGGGTTGGACTTTTGAATATATGTTAGGGCTTGGAAGATATCTTTTTCCTAATAGCGAAAATGATGACGTTCCTGATGGAGGCAGTGTAAGTGACTACAGACCGGAAGCAACCTTTAAAGGGGGGATTTCTATCGGCAAGAGATTTTAAGATATACAAAAAAATTACTATGCGCGCATAGTAATTATATAAAAAAGTAATAAAATCACTTTTTTGGTATTAATTAGGAAATATTAATTGAATTAAATGCAGTAGGGAAACCTATGCAAGTGTTACGTTTGTAGCAGCTTTTCCTTTTCTACCTTCTCCTTCTTCATACTCAACTTTATCGCCTTCTTTAATAGATTGGTTACCAAGTGCTGAATAATGAACGAAAAGGTCTTCTCCTGTTTCGTCGTTTGTAATGAACCCATAACCTTTAGATTCATTGAAAAATTTTACTGTTCCTTTCATTGTAAATTATAAATTTCAGCAAATGTAATCTATATTATTAAAAAAAAACCCTTTTCGCTTAAAAATTTTATTTTTTGTAATTATCATATAGGTATATAGGCATTGATAATGAAAACCCGACTAAAAACAATGAAAGCATGTATTTAATGAAACATTTAAGGGGGATTTTCTTATTTGAAAACTGATAAATAATAAAAACCATATATGCTGTTGCTGCAACTGTGATATCCATAGTAATCATTGATATTGCATGGTTGGAATATATATCGCTCCAAAATCCACTCATCGACCAATTATTTTCAAGCAAGAAATGGTATAGCTGATAATATGGTAAGACTACACCTAGAACACATAGAACTAAAAATAATTTTTTCATAGTATTTAATTAATAATTATTTGTGAATTTAATGAATCATCCCATTCTTTGTCATAATATTGTAATATAAAATTCGGTTTTATGCTAGAAGAATATTTCGATTGTCCATACTGCTGGGAAAATCAATTAAAAATGGTAGATCCGTCAATAAAAAATCAAAATTTTATTGAGGACTGTGAAGTTTGCTGTAATCCTATTGATTTTCAAATTTATATCGAAAACAATGAGGTTATTTTCATTCAACCTGAAAAAATAGATCAATAAATTTTAAATATGTCAAATACAAAAAAGCTAGACTTAATTATTTGGGGAGTAACAGGCTTTACAGGTCAACTTGTTAGTCAGTATATTAATAAAACCTACTCAAGCACGGATCTTAAATGGGGAATCGCAGGAAGAAATAAAGAAAAAATATTGTCCATTGCCAATAAATTAAATATAAATGATGAAAGGATTTTTATTGCTGATAGTAATAATATTGAAAGCCTTGTTAAACTTACTTCAAAAGCAAAAGTAATTTGTACAACAGTTGGACCCTATGCGAAATATGGGACTAATCTTGTCGAGGCTTGTATTAGGTCGGGCACAAATTATTGTGATATTACAGGGGAAACCCAATGGATAAGAAGAATTATTGATAAGTACCATAAAATGGCGGAGGAAAAGAATATTAAAATAATTAATTCTTGTGGCTTCGACTCCATTCCATCTGACATGGGTGTTTATTATGCTCAAAAAAGAATTTTTGAAAAAACCGGTAAGTATGCAAGCATTATAAATATGAGAGTGGCAGGAGCTAAAGGCGGAATAAGTGGTGGAACTTATAATAGCTTATCTAATGTTTTGGAGGAAGCGCGTGTTGATAAGGAAGTGCGAAAAACCTTGACAAACCCTTATGGCCTCAACCCTGTTGGTAAACAATTTGGTCCGGACAAGCAAGATTTACAAAAAGTAATTTTTGACAAAATATCTAACTCATGGATTGCTCCGTTTGTTATGGCGGGTATAAATACTAAAATTGTAAGAAGAAGTCATGCATTAATAGACTTTAAGTATGGCTCAGACTTTTCTTATGATGAAGCAACACTTACTGGGAAAGGAATTTCTGGTCAAATAAAAGGTTTCATTAGTTTGATACCAATCTTTTTAGCAACAAGAAAAGAAGGTAGCACAATAAAAAATTTGGTTGACTATATTTTGCCTAAGTCCGGTGAAGGGCCCTCTGAAACAAAGAGGATAAATGGATATTACAATCTTCGATTTTATCTAACTGTCGGTGATAAAACTTTTGTAAGTAAAGTAATCGGCGACATGGATCCAGGTTATGGTTCTACTTCAAAAATGTTAGCTGAAAGTGCGATTTGTTTAGCTCTAGACAAAACTCCAGAAACATTCGGTATACTGACTCCTTCTGTAGGATTAGGAGATTCTCTTTTAAAAAGACTTCAAGAAAACGCAGGGTTAACTTTTGAATTTAATATTTAAGGAATTTTTCTTAGAAAAACAGCTTTGTTTATGGCTTGATTTTTTTCCTTAAGGAATATCATACCATTTTCCAACACCCATACATTATTTTCTGAACCAAGATTTATTTTTTTATTTAAAGAGTCATCAATTAAAATTTCATCATCTATTAATTTCCATTTGATTTCTTCCTCCTCCTGATAATCTAAAAAATCAAATGTTAATACAGCAATATCATTGCTTTTAAATTCTATATACATATCCGCTGAATTAAGAATATCCTCAGCAAAACCCGATGCTAACTCTGCGGCCATTTTCTCAAACATATCTAACTCTTTAATTTCTTCCTTTAATAGTTGCTTGACTTTAATTTTAATTTCCCATTCACCTATAATATCAGAGTGCTTGATCTCATTCTGTGAAAAGGAGATTGAAACTATAAATATTAAAAAGTAAAAAATCTTCATCTTTTAAACCGATTAAAATTTTAAGTGCCTCACTGTATTTGTATCGTCGTATTTGATAATTTCATTAAGAGATGCTATGCCAAGCTCAAGATGATTTTTATCATATAATTTTGAATTCTTATCATCTTCAATTTTAGTTTTGATTCCATCAGGTACCATAGGCTGGTCCGTAACCAAAAGTAAAGCACCAGTTGGAATTCTATTGTGAAAGCCTACTGTGAATAGTGTCGCTGTTTCCATATCTATTGAATAGGCTCTTACCTTCTTCAAATATTTTTTAAATTTTATATCAAACTCCCAAACCCTCCTGTTTGTTGTGAAGATTGTACCTGTCCAATAGTCGGTTTTTTTGTATTTTAAAGCTGAAGAAATTGCTCTTTGTAAAGAGAATGAAGGCATAGCTGGGACTTCAATTGGGAAGTAATCGTTTGATGTTCCTTCACCTCTAATTGCACCAATTGGTAAAATATAATCACCAATTTTGATTCTATTTTTTAATCCTCCACATTTACCAAGAAACAATACCGCCTTAGGGATTAGTGCAGTCAATAAATCCATTACAGTAGCTGCATTTGGGCTACCCATACCAAAATTTATTATGGTAATATTGTTATGTGTTGAGGATGGCATGTTCTTATCTAATCCATTAACATCAACATTATTCAGAGAAGCAAATTCATCAACGTATTTCTGAAAATTTGTCAATAATATATATTCTCCAAAATTGGCAATTTCTACTCCCGTATACCTGGTAATCCAATCCTTGACTATTTCTTTCTTTGTTTTCATGTTGTAAAGTTAGTAAATAAAAAAAACCCCAACGAATGGGGTTTTTTCAATTTACAAAAACAAAAATTTAATTTGCTTGTGGAATTCCTTGAGAATTTGTTCTTGGTGACCAATGAGAATGCATTACTTTCCATGCCCCATTTTCATTGACCCATGTTTGAGAAGCCCTTGTTGCATAAGGAACATTTTGATCTCCATCATCAAAATTAATGAGCCCATCTGCATCAAATGTTACAACGGCTGTATTCATGTCAGAAGACATAAAAACCTGATGATTAGACATTTCAAATGTGCCAAAATCCCAACCTCTAACAACATTAGCCTCATCTTGACTTTGAACGGTCAAAGCGGAGCCATTTGAATTATATATTGTTGTTCCAAGTTCAGCTGAAACCCACTTACTAGCAGTATCCCAATCACGTGAAATGTACGCCGATTGAAAATCATTTGACATAGCTGTTATGTCTGCAACAACTTGATCAGCGTCAACGGCTGGTGCAGTTTCTGTTGGATTAGCGCAAGAAAAGCTTACCAAAATTGAAAGAAAAAAAATAAGTTTTTTCATGTTTATAATATTTAGTTGAAACATTATAACTGAAAAAAAAAATAATTATTGTGTGATAAAGTAGTTTATTCAGATGAAGATCTACTTATGGTATATTCTAGGATATATAGAATTAATATTATCGAGCCATTTGCAATAACTAGCTCCATAATGCTAGCGTTATCATTAGAAAGAGCATTAATCGCAGATACTCCAATTATGACAAAGAAATATGTCATTTCTTTAACTTTAATTGTTTCGGTTCTAAATCTTAATATTGCAAAAATTGCAAAAAGCCCTAATGCAAAACCTAAATCTAATTTTACATTACTCAACAAAAAACAAAGTAAAAATGTAATAAGTCCTGCTGAATTATAAGTAAAGAAAAACTCATTCAATGACTTTTTGCTTTTGTTGTTAAATTTCAGATAAATGAACTTAGAGATAAAAAAGACAACAAAAATATTTAGTAATAGGATTGTAATAAGGTCCGTTAAGTCTTGATTATTTGCAAAAATTAAATCCACTATTTAATCATATTTTAAATTGCTGATGCAATTAAGAAAAAAATTGAAAGAAATCCTAATCATAATTTAGTTTTTCAATCAGTTTTGTAACTTGTTGAAAATATGGAATGGTATAA
>CABYIO010000040.1 GCA_902519075.1 uncultured Bacteroidota bacterium
TTTTCTTCTCAAATTATTAATGTTTCCTTTCGGATTCAAGTTTAATCCGATTTTGAAGAATAAACCTCCATATTTCGATCATATTTACAACACATAGGTAATGCATCGTAAGATGTTTGATTTGCAGACGTATTCATGGTTTCATAGCCAGATTCTGTTATTGCAGAATTTAACTCATCTACATCAAAATTTGAAGGATCATTAAATTTAACATCAAGAATTTTTGATTGAATCCCCCACTCTGCGTCAACAACAAAATCTAATTCTATGACAGCCTTTTCAATAGTTGTTTTGCACATGCCACAGTTGCCCTTAACCCCGATGCTATAGTCAGATTGCATTTCTGTAGACACCTCAGATTTTGTAGTAGGTGCTTTTTTGATTATAACCTGTTCTTTACACCCTACAAACCACATGATGATAGCGCCAAAAATTAATCCTTTGATAAATGATATCCAAAAGCCCTGATAAGTTGATAGTCCAAACATATTTAAATTTTTTTCCACTTGTTTTTTATGCCATTTAGTAAAACTCATGATTTAAAATTACTAAATTATTTTTTGTTTTTAATTTCCTTAAAATTACTTCTAATATTCGTCCTTAACCTTTTTTTATAATCTTGAGTTAACCAATCTAAAAAGTTGTCAGTACTTTTACTGATACACTTAGAATATCTTTTTATAACATAATCAATATCATCATTTAACTCTTTAACCAAAATTAAAGCATCAAATTCATCCTCACTGTTTTCAACACACATTAAAGAATGGTGACTTATGGCTCTTTCTAAAACTGTTTTTGATGACTTTCCTTTTTTAATTGACTCAACATATGTTTTATCAACATCAAAATGAATAATATCAGAATTTGAAAAAAGTTCCTTTAATTCATCTGGCATTTCATATTTAAACCTGCCCTCTATTTCCTCATCTGACTGTATGCTATCCAAATAATTCATTGGATTTCTGAATATCTTGTGCCAATCAATATCAGATCCCCAATCACCAAATCTGTAGAAATTATTTCCTAAATCAATAACTTCAAATGTGTCTTTATTCTTAAGTAATCTTGAACCTCTGCCAATCATCTGATAATATAATGTCAAAGATTTTGTTGCTCTATTAATCATTATACATTTTACAGTAGGTTCATCAAAACCAGTTGTAAGAATACTAACAGAAGTTAAAATAGCATCAGGAGTTTCTTTAAACCACTTTAAAGTTTCGAATCTTTGTTTTTTTGTGGCTGTGTTATCTAAATGCCTAATGTTAAAGCCAGCTTTTTTAAATGTGTCATATACGATAAGGGATGTATTAATTCCATTATTAAAAATCAGAGTCTTTTTATTTAAACATCTTTCTTCATACGCAAGTAACAATTTTGAAAGCATATCATTGTTAGTGTATAGCTCCTCTGATGATTTTACTGTGTAATCACCATTTGCACCAACAATTAAACTGGTTAATCCGACATTATAAGTATATAAATTTGCTTTAGCTAAAAATTTATTTTTAATCAATTCACTTATTGACTCACCCACAATTAAATCATCATAATTATCAGTCATAGGTAAATTTATATTTGAGCTCAAGGGAGTAGCAGTTACACCAATAATAAATGATGTGCTAAAAAACTTTAGTAGTTTAGTAAATGAATTGTAATGAGCTTCATCAATAATAACAAGACCAACGTCTGAAATATCAAGTTTATCATCAAGTAACCTGTTATTTAATGTTTCAACCATTGCAACAAAGCAACTATATTTATGTTGATCATCTAAGGAGGCTTTGCTATTAATTACCTTATTTAGAACACCAAAGTCACTTAAAACTTTTGAGGTTTGGTTACATAATTCTATACGGTGAGTTAATACAACAACTTTCTTCTTTTTTAATTTCAAATATTGACGTACGATTTCTGAGAAAATGATAGTCTTACCTCCACCTGTAGGAAGCTGATATAGGAGATGATAATCATTTGGACAATCTTCAAATCTTTCAAAAATTTTATCAATTGCTCCTCTTTGATAATTATATAAATCTATTTCTGTTTTAACGTTCATTTTGATAACTCAGATTTGCAAAAATAGTAAGAATTCTAAGTTTATTTATATTTTAAATTGATTTTATTAGCTTTATTAAATAAATTCTAAATTATACCTATGAGTATTAATGTTAGAAATAATAAAATTTTATTTGTTTTATGCATTTTGTTAATTGTAGGTATTTGTTTTTGGTTATTCAAAAATAATGAGATGTATAATAAAGCATTAAAAATTCACAATGATGTTATAACTATTGACACGCATTGTGATATCGATTTAAAAAATTTTACAGATGATAACAACTATTCATCTGACACCAATTCTCAGGTAAATATTCCTAAAATTAATAAAGGTGGATTAGATGTGCCGTGGTTAGTTGTTTTCACTGCTCAGGATAGTTTAAATCAGAATGCTTACAAAAAAGCATATAAAAATGCTATAGATAAATTTGATGCAATTCATAGACTAGTTGATAAATATTCAAATGGACAGCTAGAACTTGCTACTAGTTCATCTGAAATATATGATATAATTAAATCAGATAAAAAGGCAATTATGATTGGAGTTGAAAATGCATACCCAATCGGTGAAAATATTGACATTATAGAAGAATTTTACAATAGAGGTGCGCGTTACATGTCCCTTTCACATAATGGACATAATCAGCTGTCAGACAGTAATACAGGGGAATACGAAGGTTCGTATTTACATAATGGTTTAAGTGATTTGGGTAAAAAAGCAATTATTAAAATGAATGAGTTAGGTATGATGATTGATATTTCACATCCTTCAAAAGAATCAATTAAGCAAACATTGCAATTATCAAAAGCTCCAATAATAGCCTCACATTCGTCAGCTAGATATCTTTGTAATCACGCAAGAAATATAGATAATGAATTATTAGATATGATAAAATTAAATGGTGGAGTAGTTCAAACCGTCGCATTTGCAACATATTTAAAAGAGGAGGACAAATATGATCCAAAAAAGGTTTCTGTTAAGCATTTGGTTGATCATATTGATTATATGGTTTCATACATGGGCATAGATCATGTAGGCATTAGTAGCGATTTTGATGGTGGCGGTGGTATTTTAAACTGGAGGGATGCTTCTGAAACATTTAATGTTACTTATGAGTTGGTAAAAAGAGGTTATTCAAAGCTGGAAATAGATAAACTTTGGGGTCAAAATTTGCTTAGAGTTTTAGATGAGGTGGAAAAAGTTTCAAAAAGCTTTTAACTAATAATTTAAAAGATCTTTAATTTCTTTTTCAAATCTTTCAAAGGGTAAATATTGTTTTTCTAAACTCTCTTCAAAAGGAATAGGTGTATTTAGGCTTCCAATACGTTTAACAGGTGCATCTAAACTTTCAAAACAGTTTTCCATGATAATTGATGAAATTTCAGAACCTAAGCCTCCGAATAGGCTGTCTTCATGTAATATAATTGCTTTTCCTGTCTTATTAACAGAACTGATTATAGATTCGGTATCAAGCGGGGATAATGTCCTTAAATCGATTAAATCACAGTTAATGGAATTTTTATCAATCACTTTAATTGCCTCGTGAACTCCAGCTCCATAAGTTATAACCGTGACATCAGTTCCAACTCTTAAAAGCTTAGCTTTCCCTATTTCAATATTATAGTAACCTTCAGGAACTTTTCCACGAATACTTCTATATAAAGCTTTATGTTCAAAGAATAAAACTGGGTTAGGATTTTCAATTGATGATATCAAGAGGCCTTTGGCATCTTCAGGAAAAGCTGGATACACAACTATTAATCCTGGAGTTTTTGTAAACCATGCTTCATTAGTTTGTGAATGAAAAGGTCCTGCTCCTACTCCTGCTCCACATGGCATTCTAAGTACGACATCTGCATTTTGCCCCCATCTATAGTGAACCTTAGCCAGGTAATTTACAACAGGGTTAAAACCAGATGTAATAAAATCTGAAAATTGTAACTCAACAATACTTTTTCTGTTACATATTGATAACCCCATCGATATTTCAATAATTGAAGATTCGCAAATAGGTGTATTTCTGACTCTTTCTTTTCCAAATAACTCTACAAAACCTTCAGTAATTTTAAAAACTCCCCCATAGTCAGCGATATCTTGACCCATTATTATTAGATCATCGAATTTCATCATTGTTTCTTTTATTCCATCTGAAATTGCATCAACAAATCTTTTTTCAACAATCTTATCGGATGGGGTGATTTTTTCAAAATTAAAATCTTTATATACATCTGAAATTTCATTTTCTATATTTGATTTTATTTTTTGTTCTTCAAATGTTTTTGAAAGGTTTTCATCAATGTTCTTTGCGATTTCTTTTTTAATTACTTTTATGTCATCAATAGTTAAAACTTTAGAATCTAGAAGAAATTTTTCATAATTTGAGATTGGATCTTTTTCTTTCCAATCATTTATTAGTTTTTTTGGCACATATTTTATTCCACTAGCCTCCTCATGCCCTCTCATTCTAAATGTTTTAAACTCGATTAGAAATGGTCTTGGTTTTTTAAGTATTTTTTTTCTTATTTCTTTAATAGTTGAAAATACCTCAATAATATTATTTCCATCCAATGTCATTGATTCAATCCCATACCCTATTCCTTTGTCAGAAATGCTTTTACATTTATATTGCTCATTGGTAGGAGTTGAAAGCCCGTAGCCGTTGTTTTCGATTATAAAAATAACTGGTAAATTCCATACAGAAGCTACATTTAATGCTTCATGAAAATCACCTTCGCTTGTACCTCCTTCTCCACTAAATACGGCAGTAACCTTTTTATTTTTTGAAATTAGGTTATGTAGAGCTATTCCATCTGCTACTCCCATTTGGGGACCCAAATGTGAAATCATACCAACTATACTGTAATCATTAGTTCCAAAATGAAAAGATCTATCCCTTCCTTTTGTAAACCCATTTGGTTTTCCCTGCCATTGAGAAAATAAACGATATAATGGGATTTCTCTACTAGTAAAAACTCCAAGATTTCGATGCATTGGTAATATATATTCGTCATTTTTTAATGCCTTTGTGACTCCAACAGAAATTGCTTCTTGACCAATACCTGAGAACCATTTTGAAATTTTTCCTTGACGTAAAAGAATCAACATCTTTTCCTCTATCATTCTTGGAATAAGCATTCCTGTATAGAGGTCAATATGTGTAGAAGTACTTATTTTTGAATTTGAATAATTCATTTCTAATAAGTAAGCAAATTATTAATTTTTCATTACACCTAATATAACCTCGTTGAACTAAAAAGTTAAGTTATTAACATTTATTATCTTTGAATAACTAAAATTTTAATAAAATGAATCAAATACCTTCAGTAGATTTAAGAGATTTTTTAAGTGATAATGAACAAACTAAATCTATGTTTGTTCAAACAATTGGTAAAGCTTTTCAGGAAATTGGGTTCTGTGCTGTTAGAGGACATTTCTTAGACGATGACTTGGTAAATAGGTTGTACAGCCAAATCAAATTATTTTTCGATTTACCAACCGATATAAAGAGAAAATACGAGCATCCAGAATTTTCAGGTCAAAGAGGATATGTTTCATTTGGAAAAGAGAGCGCTAAAGGAAGTAAGCATGGTGATCTTAAAGAATACTGGCATTTTGGTCAATATATTTCTGAAGAGGAAATAAGCAGTTATAATTATTTTCCAAATATAATTGTTGATGAACTTCCTGAGTTTAATAAAGTTGGTGAAGAGGTATATAAAACATTAGAGAAGACCGCTAAATATGTCCTTAGAGCATTAGCACTATACTTGGATATAGATGAAAACTATTTTGACAACTATATCAAAAATGGTAATTCTATTTTAAGACCTATTCATTATCCACCAATAAACGAAGATCCAAAAGAAGCAGTTAGAGCAGCAGCTCACGGTGATATAAATTTAATTACCTTACTGATGGGTGCCCATGGTAAAGGGCTTCAAGTTCAAAACACTAAGGGTGAATGGATTGACGCAGTAGCTAGTGAAGATGAGTTAATGATAAATATTGGAGATATGCTTTCAAGACATACGAATAATGTCTTAAAATCAACGGTTCATAGAGTTGTTAACCCAGATAAAAAGCTTCTTAAAAAGTCTAGATATTCAATTCCTTTTTTCATGCACCCAATAAGTGAAATGAAATTAAATGTACTTGATTCAACAATATGTGATGAATTTCCAAAAGCATATGAAGATACTACTGCGGGTGAGTTCCTAGAAGAAAGACTAATTGAATTAGGTTTGCTTAAAAAATAATGGATTTACAAGATCAATTAAGAAATTTTTTTCCGAATCATAAATTTTCAGAAAACTCAAGCGCTGAACATAAAAAAACTGCTATTTCACATACCCAAACCACTCCTCTATTATGTAAATATGAAAAGAGAAATGGAAGATCTACGACCGTAATTGAAGGTTTTGAAAAAATTAAAAAAGAAGAAATAAAGTTAATAGCTAAATCAATCAAACAAAAATTTTCTGTTGGTGGTTCTGTTAAAGGATACTCTATTATAATACAGGGAAATATAAGAAGCGATATTATGAATTTTCTTTTGTTAATGGGATATAAGGTAAAACGCGTTGGAGGATAATTATGAAATCATCTGAAATAATTACAAATAATGATGGTAGTATATATCATTTATCTCTTAAGCCAAACCAGGTTTCAAAAGAAATAATTCTGGTTGGTGACCCATTTCGGGTAGATGTTATTTCCAAGTATTTAGACGATGTTGAATTTAGTATTCAAAATAGAGAATTTAAATGTGTTACAGGTCATTACAACAAAAAAAGAGTTTCAGTTATATCAACCGGAATCGGAGGAAGTAATATTGATATTGTTATTAACGAATTAGATGCTCTATTTAATTATGATTTTACTAATAAATGTTTTAAAAATACTCATGAGTCATTAAATTTTATAAGGATCGGCACTTCTGGATCTATTTCTAAAGATATTCCAGTTGATTCATGGCTTATAAGTGAATATGCAATTGATATTAATTCACAGTTATCTTTTTATGATTTAAAAAATTATGAAAGTAAAAATATTGAACTAATTTCATTAGAAGACAAGAATCTTTATTGTTTCAAGTCATCGATAACGCTATTTCAAAAATTCTATTCTGGTAATCTATATAAAGGGTTAACCGCTACTTGTAATGGGTTTTATGCTTTTCAGGGAAGAGAAACCCGAATTCCCTTAGCAAGTACAATTGATATCGATGATTTGAAATCAATTAAATTTAAAAAATATGAAATAACTAATCTTGAGATGGAAACTGCAATAATCTATGGTTTATCTGATTTTTTAGGTCATAATGCAATATCATTAAACGCAATTTTAGCTAATCGTGTTAATGATATATATTCACAAAATTCACAAGATGTAATAGAATCTTTAATCTTATTTGTGCTAAATAAGATATAATTAAACCCATTTAATTTCAACTATATTATTTTCTTTTAAATATTGATTTGCCTTACTAAAATGCTTATTTCCAAACCAATATCCCCTATTTGCGCTAAGTGGTGATGGATGACCCGAGCTCAATATAAGGTGTTTATTCTGGTTAATTAATTTGCTTTTTTTCTTAGCGTAATTTCCCCATAAAAAAAACACAATATTATTTTTTTTAACCGAAATTAAATTTATAATCTCATTTGTAAAATCTTCCCATCCCATATTCTGATGACTACCTGGTCTATTTTTTCTAACAGTTAAAGTTGAGTTTAACAATAACACCCCTTGGTTTACCCATGGCATTAAGTCTCCGCTTAACGGATATTTAACATTTAAATCTTTTTCAATTTCCTTGAAGATATTTATTAATGAAGGAGGATGAGCTGTATTTTCTGGAACTGAAAAAGCAAGACCATTAGCCTGATTAGGGTTGTGATATGGGTCCTGACCTAAAATCACCAATTTTACATCATTAAACTTACAATTGTTTAGAGCTGAAAAGATCAAACTCCCTTTTGGATAGCAGATGTTATCTTTATATTCAGATTTAACAAAATCAACTAGATTTTTAAACCCTTCAGAATTTATATGATGATTTAGATGCTTTTTCCAAGAATCATCTAACTTGACATTCATTTTTTCGAAACAATTTTATCAACTATCATAGAAACGGTTGCATCACCAGTAATGTTAACTACAGTTCTACACATATCCAAAGGTCTATCAACAGCGAATATTAGAGCAAGTCCAGCTTCTGGAATACCCGCTTGAGCCAAAACAATCACCAGTACAATTATTCCTGCGCTAGGAACAGCAGCAGCCCCAATTGATGCTAATGTTGCTGTTACTATAATCCCTAATTGAGCTGTGATTGATAAATCTAACCCAAATGTTTGTGCAATAAATACAGCAGCTATAGCTTGATAAACTGCAGTACCATCCATATTTATGGTAGCTCCAATTGGTAAAACAAAGCTTGATACTTCCTTTTTTACATTTAAATTATTGTGAACCCTATCCATGGTAACTGGAAGTGTAGCAGCACTTGAACTAGTAGAAAAAGCCACTAATTGAGCAGGTAAAATACCCTTAAAAAAGAAATTAGGACTTTTATTTAATATTAACCTTACCGCAACAGTATATATTACAATTAGAGAAAATAAGCCTATAATTAGTGTCATTGAGTATAGTAATAAGCTTTTTAACAGATCCCATTTGGGCGCTTCAACAATAAGTGTGGCTAACAATGCAAAAACTCCATAAGGAGCAAAACTCATAATAAGATCAATTATTTTTAATATTACTTCATTAAGTGAATCAAAAAAATCCTTTAATGGTTTAGATTTTTTCTCTGGAATGAGAATCATGGATATGCCAAATAAAATTGAGAAGAAGATAATTTGAAGCATATTTTTATTATCTGTTGCAGCATTTATAATATTTGATGGCACTATATCTATAATCGGTTGAAGAGGACCTGAGTTTTTAGTTTCAACGGCAGCTTCTCTTTTTTTATCTGCATCATCTTCATATGCGTTTAATAATTCAACTCTTGTTTCTTCTGAAATTGAATTTCCAGGTTTGATAATATTTACAATTCCTAGACCAACAGTTACTGCAATTACTGTCGTAATTAAATAGGTAGTTATAGTTATTCCACCCATTTTTGACAATTTTGAAATATCCTTAAGGTCAGAAATTCCCTTAATTAAAGATGCTAAAATCAATGGTATTGCTATCAGTTTTAAAGCATTTATAAAGATTGTTCCAAATGGCTTAATCCAGTCTGAAATAATGTCTTTTCCAAACTGACCAAAGTTTGACATTAAAAAACCAAATAAAACTCCTAAAACCATTCCTATAATGATTTTCCAGTGAAGTGGTAGTCTTTTTAAGTTCATACAGTTTTTGTTTTATTAATTAGGTAATAATCTAGTATAACCATAGCAGCCATAGCTTCAACAATTGGAATAGCTCTTGGTACAACACACGGATCATGTCGACCCTTACCTTTAATTACAGATTCTTTTCCTTTAGAGTCTATGGTTTGCTGATCTTTCATTACAGTAGCAACTGGCTTAAATGCTACATTAAAATAAATATCCATACCATTACTTATTCCTCCTTGTATTCCACCAGAATAATTACTTAATGTTGTTTCATCTGTTTTTATGATATCATTATGCTCTGAACCTTTCATTTTAGTTCCGTTAAATCCACTACCATATTCAAAACCTTTTACAGCATTAATTGACAGCATTGCTCTTCCTAATTCCGAATGAAGTTTATTGAAAATAGGTTCACCCAAACCTATGGGCACATTTTTAATTATGCATTTTACAATACCACCCAAAGTGTCACCATTTTTTCTTGCATTTTTTATTTCAGTGATCATCTTTTCTGAAGTAAAGTTATCTGGACATCGAACTATACTATCCTCAATACTCTTTTGATTATCTACAATGTAATCATCGTCGATAGAAATAGTTCCTATTGATGAGGTGTAAGCGTAAATATCAATATTTTCTAAAATTTGTTTAGCGATAGCACCTGCAACTACCCTACAAGCTGTTTCTCTAGCAGAACTTCTACCACCTCCTCTATAATCTCTGAAACCATACTTTTTTTCATAAACAAAATCTGCATGACTTGGCCTAAATGAATCCTTTAGGTGATCATAGTCTTTACTTTTTTGATCTTTATTTTTTATCAAAAAACCTATAGGTGTACCTGTTGTTTTACCTTCAAAAATTCCAGAAAGAAACTCAACTGAGTCGTCCTCTTTTCTTTGAGTAACAATTTTAGATTGGCCAGGCTTTCTTCTTTGCATTTCATACGAAATATGATCTAAATCAATTTTGTATCCAGCAGGGCAACCATCAATTATACCACCGATGGCTTTACCATGAGACTCGCCAAAAGTTGTTAATCTAAAAATATTTCCAAAAGAATTATTCATAAGAATTAAATAAGGTGTTAAAAATATAGTTTATTAATAACTTCTAAAAATTATTAATAATATTTAAAAATATTGGTTTTAAATTTATAACAGCTTATTCGGTTATATGAAAAGATATTCAACTGTTATCAATGATTTTATATCGGCTATCGGCAGTAAGTTCGTTGTTACTGGTAAATGGCAAAAACAACCCTTTGTAAATGGATGGAGGTATGGAAATGGGGATGCTCTAGCTGTTTTAAAACCTGCTAATTTGTTAGAATTATGGAAACTTTTAAAAATTTGTATTTCACAGGATTTTATAATCATAATGCAGGCAGCTAACACAGGTTTAACCGGTGGATCTACACCTTATGGAAATGATTATGACAGGCCGATTGTGATTATTAACACATTACGTATAAATGATATTCAGCTTATTAATAATGCTAAACAGATTATAGCTCTTGCTGGAAGCACCTTATACGACTTAGAAAATAAATTACAACCATTTAACAGAGAACCACACTCTGTAATTGGTTCAACTTCAATTGGTGCCTCTATTGTTGGTGGTGTTTGTAATAATTCTGGTGGATCACTTGTTAAAAGAGGTCCGGCCTATACAGAATTAGCCCTATATGCTAGGTTAAATAAAGACGGAAGACTAGAGTTAATTAATGAGCTTGGAATTAACCTTGGTAATGATCCTGAAACTATTTTGAACAACTTACAGAATGGAAATTATACACAGGAAGACATAATTTATAATAATAAACTTGCTTCAGATGACAAATATTCTAAAATAGTTAGATGCATAGAAGAAAACACACCAGCCAGGTATAATTCAGATAAAAGATTGTTGTATGGTGCGTCTGGAAGTTCAGGTAAAGTAGTAGTTTTTGCACTTAGATTAGATACTTATCCAAAGTCGAAAAAAAATAAAGTTTTTTATTTAGGAACCAATAATCCTGATGTGTTTTGGCAAATAAGAAGGGATATTTTATCCAAATTCGATAATTTGCCTACACTT
>CABYIO010000041.1 GCA_902519075.1 uncultured Bacteroidota bacterium
GGCTTTAAAAAGTTTCAAATTATTTCTATAGCATCATTAAATTCTGAAAAATTGTTAGAGAGTGTAAAAAAAGAGTTGTTAAAATCAGATGAATTAAAATATTGGTTTTTTGCTACAACTAGTGATGAGGAAATAAATAAAATTTACAGTTCATTAAGATCTCAAAACGAATTAGATTCTTCAAATTATACAAGTCAGGTTTTCATAATCGATAAGCAAAGAAATCAAAGAGGAAGAATTGATGACCGCGGTGATGATCAAATTGAAAACAATATTGATCTATTTGGCTTGTATTCATACAATTCAATAATCGTTTCCGAAATTAAGAAGAAAATGAATGATGATATAAGAATTCTATTTACTGAGTACAGGCAAAAAAGAAAAGGAAATTTTAACTCCAACATTAGACGAATAAGTAACTTGGATGGTAATGATAAATAAAAGAAATATTTTAATAATAATATTGATTCTTGCTTTTGGTTTGGTTTTTGTTCCAAGAATAATTGATCGAGTAAAAAATAATGATATTTCTAGAAGCGAAAGTAGGAGCTTAAAGCTTGATAATTTTGAAAAAAACATTAAGCCGCTTTCATATTTATTAATGAATGATGAAAGAAAAAAAGTCCCTGAATTTAAGTTTGTAAATCAGAATGGAGAACTTATTTCTAATGATGATTATCTTGGTAAAGTTTATATTGTTGAATTCTTTTTTACAACTTGTACAACAATTTGCCCAATAATGAACACAAATCTAATACATATTCAAAACAGCTTTACCAGATTTTCAGATTTTGGAATTGCATCATTCACGATTAATCCTGAATATGATACCGTTGATGTCTTAAATCAGTATGCAAAAGACAATGAGATTTATAATAATAATTGGAATTTAATGACTGGAGATAGAAATGAAATTTACAAATTAGCAAACAATGGATTTAATCTTTACACAGCTGCAAGTTCAGATTTTGTTGATGGTTTTGAACATTCTGGTTATTTTGCTTTGATTGATAAGCAAGGATTTATTAGATGTAGAAATGACGAATTTGGAAATCCTAAAATTTATTACAAAGGTTCAGTGAACCATAAAGACGAATTAGACTCAAATGGTGAGGCTGAGGAGATCACCATTCTTAAAGAGGATCTGTTAAAATTATTAAGTGAATAAAATGAATTCAGAAAATATAAAGCTTTATAACTCACTTACGGTGATAGTTTCTATTTTGGTTCCCGTGGTGGTTGCACTTCTACTGTTTTTGAAATGGGATTCAGACAAACTGGTATTTGATTTAAGATCACCCAATTTTGAACCAATAATATTGATTGAAGATTTACCTATTGCAAAACCTCTAAAATTTTTACCCCCAATTTATGCTACTATTAATGGAATTACAGCTATTATATTAGTCATGGCTGTATATTATATAAAAAAAGGTAAGAGAAATATTCATGAATATTTGATTAAAATATGTATTGCACTTTCTCTTTGTTTTTTGGTTATGTATATAGCTTATCACATCACAAGTGATCCTACATCATTCGGTGGAGAGGGTGTTATAAAATATATTTATTACTTTATTTTAATTTCTCATATTTTATTATCTATCACTGTTATTCCTTTTGTCCTTTTTTCTTATATCAGAGCAATCACTGGTGATTTTAAAAGACATAGAAAAATTGCTAAAATTACATTTCCTATATGGCTTTATGTGGCAGTAACAGGAGTAATAGTATATATAATGATATCTCCTTATTATGTCTAAGCTTATGAATAGATTTTTATTACTAATTTTTTGTCTTCTCACTTATAACTTTAGCTATTCCCAATGTGCTATGTGCAGAGCAGTTTTAGAAAGTAGTGAAAATGAGGGGATGGCTGAGGGGATTAATAATGGTATTATGTATTTGGCTTTTCTACCATATTTAATTGTATTTTTTATGATCTTTTTCGTTTATAAAAAATTTAAAAAGTAAGCATTTTTTTAAATATCCAAAGTTAACATTCGTCATCTTGCTTTTAACAACTAATTAACAGGATTTTTACTTCTTTTTATTAACCTTTGTAGTTACAAATTTAGAGGCAAAATGTTAAAGATAAATAAACTTCATAAGTCTTATAAAATGGGTGACTCAAGTCTCCATGTTCTAAAAGGAATTAATCTTCATGTTGAAAAAGGTGAGATGGTAGCTATTATGGGATCTTCTGGTTCTGGAAAATCCACACTTCTGAATATTATTGGGATTCTAGATGAGCTTGATTCAGGTGAATATACTTTAGATGGCATCGAAATAAAGGATTTGACTGAAAAGAAAGCTGCTCAATACAGAAATAAATTTCTAGGATTTGTTTTTCAGTCATTTAACTTAATAAATTTTAAGAATGCCCTGGAAAATGTTGCTTTACCACTCTATTATCAGGGTCTTAAGAGAAAGGAAAGACAAGAAAAAGCTATGTTTCATTTAGAAAAAGTAGGTTTAGCCGATTGGTCAACCCATTTACCTAATGAACTTTCAGGAGGTCAAAAGCAGAGAGTAGCAATTGCAAGAGCCCTAGCAGCAGAACCCAAATTACTTCTTGCTGATGAGCCAACAGGTGCATTAGATTCAGCTACATCACAAGAAATTATGCAATTTTTACAACAATTAAATGATGAAGGAAAAACTATATTAATCGTTACTCATGAAGAAGATATTTCATTGATGTGTAAAAGAATTGTAAGATTAAAAGATGGGGTTATTATGGAAGATAAAAAAATTAAACAAAACAGGTTAGTATAATGATAGATCTTGGTCTGTTTAGGGAAATATTTCAAAGTTTAAATAAAAATAAACTCAGAACACTTCTTTCTGGATTTACTGTTGCATTTGCTATAATGCTATTTACAATTTTATTTGGAATAGCTAACGGATTTCAAAATACATTTAATAATGAATTTGCTGGCGATGCAAATAACTCCATTTTTATTTTTTCTGGGCGTACTTCAAAAGCTGTTGAAGGATATCAAACCGGGAGAAGAATTCAATTTGATAATCCATTGTACAGTACAATAAAAAAAGAGTTTAGTGATGATATTGAATTCATAACTGGTAGAGTTTATAAAAATGTAACTGCAAGTTTTGGAAATGAAAAAAGTAATTATTCGGTCAGAGCTGTAAACCCTGACCATCAGTTTATAGAAAAATCTGAAATTAAAGAAGGGAGATTTATTAATCCTCTTGACATCAAAAACAATACAAAGAATATTGTAATTGGAAACCTAGTAGTTGAAGATTTATTTGGAGATATTGACCCAATTGGAAAATATCTAGATCTCAACAAGATAAAATTTAAGATTGTTGGTGTTTTTGTTGAAAGAACGGAAGGGTCAGACAGTAATGAAGCCAGAGTTATTTATATGCCAATTTCAACAGCTCAAAAAATATATGGTAACAATGATTATATTGATCAGATTAACTTAACATATAATCCAAACCTTTCTGAAGAAGAAGCAATTGCATTTGGAAATAAAATAGTTGATAAAATAAAGGATATCTTCTCTATTGCTGAAAATGATCAGTCTGCTGTCAGAGCTAGAAACAGAGCCAGAGAAAATCAAGAAATAACCCAGTTCAATGGAGTGTTAGCAATATTAGTTTTAATAATTGGAATGGGTACTTTGGTTGCAGGAGTTGTTGGAATTAGTAATATTATGATATTTATTGTTAAAGAGAGAACAAAAGAGATTGGTATTAGAAAAGCTTTAGGCGCACCACCTTCATCAATAAAATTAATTATTGTTTTAGAGTCTGTTTTTGTAACTGCTATATCTGGATACATAGGTCTTCTTTTAGGCGGAGCTGTTTTAAATAGTTTTGATTTGGAAGATTATTGGATTACTGATCCTGGAGTAAGTACAACATTAGTGATAGGAGCAACATTCACTTTAATTTTAGCTGGATTAATTGCTGCTTATGTTCCCGCAAACAGAGCGGCAAGTATTAAACCAATTGTGGCATTAAGAGACGAATAATATGTTTAGATTTTTATTTGATATAGATACTTGGCAAGAATTGAAGGAAAGCTTAACAAAAAATAAGCTTAGAACAGTAATTACCATGATCGGCGTTTGGTGGGGTATTCTTCTTTTGATAGGTCTATTGGGTTCAGCAAAAGGAATTGAAAATAAGTTTAGTGTTCAATTTGGAGATTATGCAACAAATAGCGTTTTCATTTGGGGTCAATCTACAAGTATGGCTTTCAAAGGATATCAAGAAGGTCGTTTTCCAAGACTTAAATTCTCTCATCTTGAAAAAATTAAAAATCAAGTTAGGGGAATCAAGTTTTTATTACCAAGAAATGCCAGAGATGCACAAGTAGTCAGAGGAGTTCAATATGCTAGTTTTACAATGTCTGGTGACTTCCCTCTTCTAGATCAAATCCAAAAAAAGAATTTGATTGCAGGAAGATTTATAAACCAGTCTGATATAAATGAAACTAAAAAAGTTGCCGTTATTTCAGATGATGTTTTTAAGCAATTGTTTGATGCTGATGAAGAGGTAATTGGAGATTTTATAAAAATTAATGAAATAAGTTACAAAGTTGTTGGTGTTTTTGAACAGGGAGATTTTGATTTTGGAGGCCAACTTCACATACCTTTTACAACTTTTCAAAAAGTTTATAACCAGGGAGATAATATTGGTTGGATAACAGTCACTGGAGAGGATGGTTTTGACATCAGGCAATTAGAGAAAGACGTTAAACTTGTATTAAAGAATTTAAACTACGTTCATCCAGAAGATAATCGTGCTTTTGGAAGTTTTAATTTGGGTGAGCTATTTGAAAGATTTGAAGGTTTTTTAATGGGTATGCAGTTTTTGACCTGGTTTGTTGGTATAGCAACATTAATAGCTGGGGTATTTGCTATCGGAAATATTCTACTAATTACTGTAAAAGAAAGAACAAAGGAAATAGGCATCAGAAGAGCAATTGGTGCAACTCCGTTTGAAATAAAGAGACAAATTGTTATAGAATCAATTTTCTTAACAATTATAGCAGGAATATTTGGAATCATAAGTGGTGGTTGGATTTTAATCGCTATGGATTATGCATTTGGTAGTGGACCAGATTCAGTTTTAATCAATGCATCGGTACCTATAATCGTTGTTTTTATTGCTGTAATTATTTTAGTGGTATTTGGAACACTTATAGGTCTAATCCCAGCAAATCGAGCAACTAGTATAAAACCAATAGATGCTTTAAGAGAAGAATAATTAATTAAATATTAAATAAATGAAAAAACAAATTCAGTATATAGTAATATTCCTAATAATAGGATCCTTATTATACGTATTAAACTATTTCAAGGATGCAAATTCAGCTTCAATTATTGATTATGAAACTGAACAGCCTTTTTACACTTCAATTGAAAAAGAAGTTGTAGCGACTGGCAAATTAAATCCTGAAGATGAAATCGAATTGAAACCTCAGGTAAGTGGTATCATAGACAAGATTTTTGTAGAAGAGGGTGATATTGTAGTTAGAGGAGATTTGATTGCAAATATTAGGGTTGTCCCGAATGAACAAGCATTATTAAGTGCAACAAGTAGGATAAATTCAGCAAAATTATCCTATGATAACGCAAAAAAACTATTTGAAAGAAGTGAAAAATTATACGAAAAGGGAGTTATTTCTAAACAGGATTTTGAAAATAGTCAATTGTCAATGCAACAAAGTACGGAATCCTTGAGACAAGCTGAAAATGATTTTAAGATTATAAAAAAAGGAACTTTAACAGGTGGGAGTACAGCTAATACTAATGTTTTATCTCAAATTTCAGGAACTATACTGGAAATTCCAATTAGGGAAGGTAGTCCGATTACTGAAACTAACACATTTAGTCCAGGGACAACTATTGCTACTGTTGCTGATATGACTAAAATGATTTTTGAAGGACAAGTTGATGAAACCGAAGTTTCTAAACTCGCTGAAGGATCTGAAATTAAAGTAATTCTGGGCGCACTAGAAAAGGATGAATTTGAAGCAAAGTTGACATTTGTTGCACCAAAAGGAATTGAACTGGGGGGTGCAGTTCAGTTTAAAATAAAGGCTGATGTTAAAATACCTGAAAGTGTTAATGTGAGAGCTGGATACAGTGCTAATGCAATTATGTCAATTGGCCAAAAGGAAAACATTTTATGTATTAATGAATCTCTATTACAGTTTAATAGGATCACTGATAAGCCTTTTGTAGAAATTTTAAAGGAAGATGGCTCATTCGTTACAAAAGAAGTGGAAGTAGGAATTTCAGATGGAATTAATGTTGAGATTTTAAAAGGTATAAAAGAAGGAGATAAAATTAAAGTCTGGAATTCTGTTGAGGATGAGGATGAGGATGAGGCTAGAAGAAGACAAGATGAGAATTCAAGAGAATTAGAAGACTAATATTATTCAATAATTATGAAAAAAATTAAAATTTTTAAGCTTTTTATTTTGATCACATGTATATCTTTTGCTCAGAATAATTTGTGGACACTTGAAGAATGTGTTAATCATGCTCTAGAAAATAATATTACTATTCTACAAGCAAAGAATAGCTTATTGTCATCAGAACAAGATATTGTAAGTGCCAAAGGAAATTTTTTACCTGCAATTAGTTCTAGTGTAAGTGGAGGAGCTAGTCTTGGTAATATTGAGGTATTTCCTGGAGAATTTAGAGACAGAGAATTTTATTCAACATCATTGGGTGTGGGGTTTTCTCAGAATATCTTTAATGGTTTTAGAAATATTAATCTACTAAATCAAAGCAAACTTAGTTTAGAAAGAAATCAGTTTGAGTTGGATAGATTAAAGGACGATATTTCTTTAAACGTCGCCAATACATACTTAAATGTTCTTTTTAATAAGGAAAATCTTGAACTTGCTAAATCTCAAGTTGATTTCTCAAAGTTTCAAGTAGATCAAATAAAAACATTAGTGGATGCAGGATCAGAACCAATGTCTACTTTAATTGAAACTCAAGCAACTTATGCCAGAGATATTCAAAATCTGACAATTGCAGAAAATAATCACGATTTAGCATTATTGACCTTAGCACAATTATTACAATTATCATACGATAATTTTGACGTAGAAGTTATTCAAATTGACACACCATCTGCTAATTTAATGTACGATGATATAGTTCCAATTCTTAATTATGCAATGCAAAATAGAAATGAGATTAAAGTTGCTGAGAGTGACATTGAATTAGCCAAATTGGGAACAAAAATTTCCAAGAGTGCCTATCTGCCAAATGTATCAATGGGTTATGGTTTCAGTGCATCAGCTAACTTTTCAAACTTAACTGAAGATGACCAATTTTTAGATCAGTTAAATGATAATAAAGGTCATTCTATAAATATGAATGTTTCAATACCTATTTTTAACAGAAATCAAACGAAAGCCCAGGTTAAAAAATCTAAAATTCAAGAAGAAACAAGTAATCTTGCTCTAGATCAGGTAAAGGTAAATCTTGAATCTACAATTCAAAGAGCTTTTACTGACGCAAAGGCAGCGCTTAAGTCTTTTGAGGCTGCCCAATTATCTTTAGAATCTCAAGAATTAGCTTTTGAAAATTCGCAACAACGTTTTAGTTTAGGTTCTTTAAATTCATTTGATTTAGAGCAATCAAGAATTAGACTGTTAAATGCTAGGTCATCTATGATTAATGCAAAATATGATTTTATTTTTAAAACAAAAGTCTTAGATTACTACATAGGTAAAAGATAATTTTTGTGTGTATAATTTTAAATATTGAAACATCTAGTAAAAACTGTTCAGTTTCTGTTTCTGAAAATGGTAATATTATTGGATTGAAAGAGCAAAGTTATGATGAATACTCTCATTCAAAATCTCTTCATGTATTTATTGATGAAATATTTAAAGAAATAGAATTATCTCCTCAGAAAATATCCGCCGTTGCTATTTCTGAAGGACCAGGTTCGTATACCGGATTAAGAATTGGGGTTTCTGCCGCAAAAGGGATTTGCGTTGCATTAAATATACCCTTAATTGCAATTGACACGATGCAAATTTTAGCTAGAAAAATAGAGTGTGCTGAAGGTTATATAATTTCTGCTATGGATGCGAGAAGAGACGAAATCTATTATTCAGTATTCAAATCTAATAATTGTAAAATTCCCATAAAAGTTAGTAAAACTGATTATATGATTATAAATTCAGATTCATTTTCTAATTATTTCAAATCATCCACCGTAAATTTTGTAGGAAATTGTAATGAAAAAATAAAGGGTTTTTTAGATCACAAAAACATCATTTTTTCAGATTTTATTTTGCCCTCTGCTAATGAAATGGGTATAATATCTTTTTCTCGTTTTAAAAAAAGTGAATTTGAAGATATTTCAGATTTTCAACCAAAATATTTAAAAGAGTTCGGAGGCAAAAAGATTAATATTTAATTAATGATACCGCATCTTCAAGGCTTTCAGTAGGCATTTTACATGCCTTATTTACACATACATAAATTAAAGTTTTTCCTTCTACATATCTGTTTTTTAAAAGAGGAAGGTTGTTTTCAAATTTTGATCCTATTATTAATTTATTAGGTATGTATTTTAAATTAATTTTTTTGACCTGATCAATTGAATTCTCACCAACAATTGCTACTTCGTAATAATTTGATTTTAAATTGTAAATCAAATCAAACCAATTGGTATATCCACTTGGATATGTTTCAAATTCCTCGGTTACTGAAAGGCACATTTTTTTAGCTTTTTCGTAGTATTCCTGCTTATCAAAGTAGTGATATAGTTTGAATAAATTTTTTGCCATTATCGAGTTGCTAGAAGGTATTACATTATCTCTAAATTCAACTGATCTTGAAATTAAATCTTCATCATCTTTTGAGGTGAAGTAAAATAATTCTGAATTATCCCCAGAAAAATTATCTAAAACATATTCAGATAATTCTAAGGCTCTTTCAATCCATATTTGATTTATTGTGATTTCATACAGGTCAAGACTTGCCTGAATAACAGTTGCATAGTCTTCAAGATAACCGTTAATTTTACTTTTTCCATTAATATAATTATGAAATAATCCACCATCTCTTTTTATCAAATTTGAGTATATGAATTCTCCTGCCTCTATGGCTTCATTTTTAAAAACATCATCATTAAAAGATTTGTATGCATCAACATATCCACTTATCATTAAGCCATTCCACGATGTAATTATTTTATAATCAAGACTAGGTTTCTTCTTATTTTTCCTAGCTTTCTTAAGTTTATTTATCCACTCAGATTTCATTTTATAAAATAATTTTTCATCCAGATTGTTGTTATTTATAAATTCGATATCTGGGATACTTTTTATCAATACGTATTTCTTTTCTGTCTCCCAAAATCCATATTCGTTTACATTATAGTATTTTGAGAATAAATCAAAATCATTAACTATTAACTCTTTAAGCTCTTCTTTTTCCCATAAATAATATTCTCCTTCAGCATAACTTCCATCTTCTAACTTGCTATCT
>CABYIO010000042.1 GCA_902519075.1 uncultured Bacteroidota bacterium
AAATTTAGATGGTGATGACATTTCAGCAGGCTTTCGCACTAATTATAACTCTAGAAATATAAACTTCAAAGTTGGAGCTTTATATATTGGAGATAATTTTAATTCGGACTTAGGTTATATTAAAAGAAAATCAATTTATAAAATTGATCCTCGGATTGGATATACATTTTGGCCTGAAAACAAAAAAATACTAAATCATCAAATTGAGGTTGCGCCCTTTATTACCTGGATGTCAAATTTAAATAATCAGTTATCTGATTATTTTATTTTTACCAAATGGGATATAGAATTCAAGAGTGGAATAAATTTTAATATTTCTCTTAGAAATCAGTATACATATCTTTTTGATGAATTTGATCCAACTGGAATTAATAATGGCAACTCACTTCCAGCTAACTCTGAATATCACTATAACAATTATGAAATTGAATTTAACAACTACTTTACTTCAAGTAAATTTAAATACAGAGTTGAACAAAATTTTGGTGAATTTTATAATGGAAATAAAACATCATCTCAAATCAGCTTAGGTTATAGATTTGAGCCTATATTTACAGGCTCGATTGAATTGAATTATGATAATGTCTCACTTCCTGAAATATATAATAGTGCTAATATCTTTTTAATTGCTCCCAAGTTTGAATTTACGTTTACAAAAGATTTATATTGGTCCTCATTAATTCAGTATAGTAACCAAACCGAAAATTTAAGTTTTAATTCTAGGCTTCAGTGGAGATTTGCTCCTTTATCAGATTTATTCTTGGTATACAACGATAATTATTATACGGAAAATAGATATAACAGTATATTTATTCCAAGAGTAAAAAACAGATCAATTAACCTCAAATTGACATACTGGCTAGACATATAATGAAAAATAAAATATTCATTTTTTTAATCATTTTAACTTCCTGCTCAACAGAGAAGAAAAACCTTATTATTGAAGGAAAAATAAATGGTATTAAAAACTCAAAAATTTATTTATCATCTGTAGAAGAAGGAAAAATAATAGATTCTGTAAATATTATTGATGGTAAGTTCACATTAAAAACTTATATGGATGCTACTAAAGAAATGAGTATGATCTTAGACGATAAAAACTCTGAAAATAAATTTTATTTTATCTCGGAACCAGCACATATTTTATTTACAAGCTCAAAAGATAAATTTGTATATAACGGAAAAATTGAAAATTCTAATCTTTATTCTGATTACAAAAAATTAAATAATCAAATAAATCAATTTGACGAAAAGGATATAGAGATGTTGGCTGAACAAATTGAAATCTCTATCAACGGAGATCAAAATAAATATGATTACATAAATGAGCAAAGACTTAAGCTTAATCAAAAAAAAATATTATTCATTGTAAATTATGCTATGAGTAATGCATCAAATCCACTATCTGCATATATATCATATAAATACAGAGAAAATATTAATAAAAAATATTTAGAAAAAATTTATGAAAACCTTAGTGATAAGGTTAAAGATTCGTTTTATGGAGGCAAATTAAGCTCTATTTTCTAGAATAATCATCTTCCAATCTAACTATATCTTGTTCATTAGATGGATTCTTTAAATCTGTGTGAATCCAAATCTCTGCAACTACTCCAAAATTAGATAATCCAACTAGGCGATGCCTTTCCTCTATCTGAAATGTAATAATATCTCCCTCTTTTAATATTTCCATTTCATTTTGATTATTATCCATTGACCTAACAATACCAACGGAGTTTTTATATACTCTCCAGATTTCTTTTCTTCTGTAATGAAATTGCCATGATAATCTTGAGTCGGGATTTACAATCAAAATTTTAGGGCTTAACCTACCCTCAAGTTTCAAATTTTCTTTAGAAATAAAAGTATGAATAAAATCTTGTGACTGAGACTCATCAATAAGTAAAAATCCTCCCCATGGTCTATTGAAATCATGGTCAATAACATTAAAACCAAGGCTCTCAATTTCTTCTCTTATATCAGTATAATACTTATTCAATTTCCAGAGTATTCAACGAAATTTCGAGGAGTTTCATATAGTTTTACAGACAACTTTAATGCTTTATTAATCTTATTTCTTAAAATTTCATAAATATATATGCATATATTTTCAGCTGATGGAATTACATTTGAGAAATACGGGACGTCTAAATTTAAATTTTTATGATCCAACCTCTCTTCTATCTCATTTTTTATAATATTCTTTAGCTCACCCATATCCATAACATAACCTGTATCAGGATTAATTTTTCCTGTAACACTAACAATTATTTCATAATTATGACCATGGTAGTTCGGATAATTACATTTTCCGAATACTTTACTGTTTTTTTTCTCAGACCATTCTTTATTAAATAATCTATGTGCTGCATTAAAGTGGGCTTTTCTACTTACTGTAATTTCCATTTTTTTAAACTTTCATAATAATTATTCATAATAATCATAAACCAAGCTGTGTAATGATCAGGATTGATTTGCATATCTTCAGCTAAAATGTCAATATCGATCCATTTCCATTCGTCAACCTCATTTGGATTAGGCTTTGGATTACCATCAAAAACACCTAACATTATATGATCATTTTCATGTTCAATTAAACCGTTAGAAAATTCAACTCTATAAATAAAAGAGCTGAAATTATACAAATTGGTAACAAAACCCATCTCCTCATTAAGTCTTCTTTTTCCTGCATTTATATTGTCTTCTCCCTCACGTTGATGACTACAACAAGTATTAGACCAAAGATTTGGAGTATGGTATTTTGTGGAAGCTCTTTTCTGAAGTAAAATTTTTCTATCACTGTTAAAAATTATAATTGAAAAGGCTCGATGAAGCTTACCTTTAAGGTGAGCCTCCATTTTAGGCATAAGACCTATTTGATTATCATCTTCGTCTACTAAAACAACTTTTTCCTCCCGCATATATCAAAAGTAAAAAGGTAAATTCAATAAACCTAATAAAATTAGGCTTTGCCGGTTGGCCCAAAATTTAACTGAAATTTTGGGTTATCATAATCTTTAATTGAACCAAATTTTTTCTCAAATCTATTTATATTATCATTTAAAGCCTTAGCCAATTTCTTTGCATGCTGTGGGGTAATAATAATTCTTGATTTGACCTTATTTTTTGGAGAGCCAGGCATTACAGATACAAAATCAATAACAAACTCAGAAACCGAATGGTTGATAATAGCTAGGTTTGAATAGGTTCCCTCAGCAACTTTTTCATCAAGCTCAATGTTAATTTTTGGTTTTTGATCGTTCTTTTTTTCCATAATAATAAAACTAGTTGGTATTCATTTCCTGATCTAGCATTGAAGCATCTATTAATTCATCATAACTTTCCTTTGATCCAACCAAAATGTCATCATATCTTCTAAGACCAGTTCCAGCAGGAATTTTATGACCAACAATTACATTTTCTTTTAAACCATCAAGATTATCAACTCTTGCATTCACTGCAGATTCATTTAAAACCTTTGTTGTTTCCTGGAATGATGCGGCAGATATAAATGATTTTGTTTGTAACGAAGCCTTTGTGATACCTTGAAGCATCGGTGTAGCTGTAGCAGGTTTAGCATCTCTTGCCTCAACTAAATTTTTATCCTCTCTTTTTAATATCGAATTTTCATCTCTATAATCTCGGGAAGAAATTATTTGACCAACCTTAAATATAATAGAGTCTCCAACATCTTCAACAATTTTCTTACCGAAAATACTATCATTTTCATCAATAAAGTCTGATTTGTGAACAAGTTGATCTTGTAAGAAAATAGTATCTCCTGAATCTTGAATTTTAACCTTTCTCATCATTTGTCTTACTACTACTTCAAAGTGTTTGTCATTAATTTTCACTCCCTGTAATCTATAAACTTCTTGAACCTCATTAACCAAATATTGCTGTACAGCTGATGGCCCTTTAATATTTAGGATATCATTTGGAGTAATTGAACCTTCAGACATAGGCATTCCAGCTTTTACATAGTCATTTTCCTGAACTAGTATTTGGTTAGAAAGTTTTATCAAATATTTTCTGACTTCACCAGTTTTAGCCTCAATTATAATTTCTCGATTACCTCTTTTAATTTTTCCAAAAGAAACAACTCCGTCAATTTCACTAACTATAGCAGGATTTGAAGGGTTTCTTGCTTCAAACAATTCAGTAACTCTTGGTAAACCACCTGTAATATCACCCGTTTTGGCTGACTTTCTAGGAATTTTTACCAGTATTTTACCTAGGTCGATTTTATCACCATCATTAACAACAAGATGGGCTCCAACAGGTAAATTATATGATCTAATAATTTCATTCTTAGAGTTTTTTACAAGTAATGTAGGGATTAACTTTTTATTTCTAGATTCAATAATTACTTTTTCTTGGAAACCTGTTTGTTCATCAATTTCAACTTCATAGGTTATACCCTGTTCAATATTTTCATAACTGATTTTACCAGCATAATCAGAAATGATCACGCCATTATATGGATCCCATTCACAAATTAGTGCTCCTTTTTTAATCTTTTTCTTATTTTTCACATATAAGAAAGATCCGTAAGGAATATTATTGTTACTTAAGGTCAATCCTGTGTTAGGATCAGAAATTTTTATTTCAGAGGTTCTTGAAATTACGATTTCTACATCTTCACCATCATTATTCTTTCCTTTTACAGTTTTTAAATCTTCAATTTCAATATTACCATCAAATTTAGATATAACACTATTTTCCTCAGAAATATTTCCTGCAATACCACCAACATGAAAAGTTCTCAGTGTCAGCTGAGTACCAGGCTCCCCAATTGATTGAGCAGCAACTACGCCAACCGCTTCACCCATTTGAACATCTTTTCCGGTTGCTAGATTTCTTCCATAACATTTTGCACAGATACCTCTCTTTGATTCACAGGTTAATGCTGACCTAACTTCTACAGTTTCAACTGATGAATTTTCAATTTTATTAGCAATCAAATCATCAATTACATCCCCTGACTTAACAAGAAGCTCAGCTGAAATAGGATCATAAACATCTTGTAATGATGTTCTTCCGACAATTCTATCTCCAAGTTTTTCAACGACTTCTTCATTCTTTTTTAGTGCAGATACGGAAATTCCTCTTAGTGTTCCACAGTCCTCTTCAGTAATAATAACATCTTGAGAAACATCAACTAATCTTCTTGTCAAATAACCAGCATCAGCAGTTTTCAATGCTGTATCAGCTAAACCTTTTCTTGCTCCGTGAGTTGAAATAAAATATTCTAAAATAGAAAGCCCTTCCTTAAAGTTAGAAAGAATTGGATTTTCAATAATTTCACCTCCCCCTGCAGTTGATTTTTTTGGTTTTGCCATAAGACCTCTCATTCCAGTTAGCTGTCTAATTTGTTCTTTAGATCCCCTAGCACCAGAATCTAACATCATATACACAGAATTGAAACCTTGCTGATCTTCTCTAATTCTTTTCATTGATAGCTCGGTTAATTCAGCATTTGTAGAGGTCCATATATCAATTACCTGATTATATCTTTCATTATTAGTAATTAGTCCCATATTATAATTTGATCTAATGACATCAACCTGTTTGTTAGCTGTATTTATCATCTCAAACTTCTCATTTGGAATAATAATATCACCTAAACTAAATGATAGACCACCCTGGAAGGCAAATTTATAGCCTAACGTTTTAATTTCATCAAGAAACTCAGCGGTTTCTGGAACACTTGTAATCTTTAGTATGTCTCCGATGATATCTCTCAGAGATTTTTTTGTTAGTACTTCATTGATAAAGCCTGCTCTTTCAGGAACTTTTTCATTGAAAAGGACTCGACCTACTGTAGTGTCAATAATCTTATCGACAAGCTTATTTTCAGAATCTAAATCCTTTGTTTTAACTTTTATTTTTGCATTTAAATCAACTTTATTCTCATTATATGCAATGACAACTTCTTCAGGCGAATAAAAAGTCAATCCCTCACCTAAAACTTGGATTTCATCTGTTGATACTTTTTGTTTTGTCATGTAGTACAAGCCAAGGACCATATCTTGAGATGGAACAGTTATTGGTGAGCCATTTGCAGGATTCAAAATATTATGAGAAGCTAACATTAATAGTTGTGATTCTAAAATAGCTTCAGGTCCAAGTGGTAAATGAACAGCCATTTGATCACCATCAAAATCAGCATTAAATGCAGTACAAACTAATGGATGAAGCTGTATCGCTTTACCTTCGATTAATTTTGGTTGAAAGGCTTGAATTCCAAGTCTATGGAGAGTTGGAGCTCTGTTTAGTAATACAGGGTGACCTCTAAGTACATTTTCTAGGATATCCCAAACCACAGGGTCTCTTCTGTCAATAATTTTTCTTGCAGATTTTACTGTTTTTACGATTCCTCTTTCCATCAATTTTCTGATAATAAAAGGCTTATATAGTTCAGCTGCCATATTTTTTGGTAAACCACATTCAAAGAGCTTCAAATTAGGACCCACAACAATTACAGATCTTGCTGAATAATCAACCCTTTTACCTAATAAATTTTGTCTAAACCTTCCTTGCTTACCTTTTAATGAATCAGATAGTGATTTAAGAGGTCTATTTGACTCTGTTTTTACGGCAGATGATTTTCTTGTGTTATCAAATAAAGAATCGACTGATTCTTGAAGCATTCTTTTTTCGTTTCTTAGAATAACCTCTGGGGCTTTTATCTCAATTAACCTCTTTAACCTATTATTTCTTATAATTACCCTTCTGTATAAATCATTTAAATCAGATGTGGCAAATCTACCACCATCTAATGGAACTAAAGGTCTTAGCTCTGGTGGTATAACAGGAATAGCCTTCATAATCATCCATTCAGGTAGGTTTTCTCTGTTTAGGTTACCTTCTCTAAAAGATTCTACAACTTGCAATCTTTTGAGTGCTTCGGTTTTTCTTTGTTTAGAAGTTTCATTGTTGGCTTTATCTCTTAACTCATATGAAAGGTTATCTAAATCAATTCTTGATAATAGTTCAATTAAACACTCTGCACCCATTTTAGCAATAAACTTTTCAGGATCACTATCATCTAGGTACATATTTTCCTGAGGTAGTGAGTCAAGAACATTTATGTATTCTTCCTCAGTTAGGAAATCCATTTTATTTAAGGGATCACCTTCAATATTTTTTGCATTTCCAGCTTGAATAACTACATATCTTTCGTAGTAAATAATCATATCTAGCTTTTTGGAGGGTAACCCCAATAAATAGCCGATTTTATTTGGTAGTGATCTAAAATACCATATGTGCGCAACTGGGACCACTAAATTAATGTGACCTATCCTATCTCTTCTAACCTTTTTTTCGGTAACTTCAACACCACATCTGTCACAAACGATTCCCTTATATCTAATTCTCTTGTACTTACCACATGCACACTCGTAATCCCTAACAGGTCCAAAAATCCTTTCACAGAATAAACCATCTCTCTCAGGTTTATGTGTTCTATAATTTATAGTTTCTGGTTTTAGCACTTCTCCTCTAGAGGCTGATAAAATAGATTCTGGAGAACCTAAACCTATAGAGATTTTATTAAATTTAATTGCGGTATTATCTTTTTTTCTACGCATAATTTGTGTGTAAAATTTATTATTCTTCTAATCTTATATCTAATCCTAACCCTTTTAATTCATGCATCAGTACATTAAATGACTCAGGCAACCCTGGTGTAGGCATGGATTCACCTTTTACAATAGCCTCATAAGTTTTTGCTCTTCCAACAACATCATCTGACTTTACGGTTAAGATTTCACGTAAAGTACTAGAAGCACCATAAGCTTCAAGTGCCCAAACTTCCATCTCACCAAATCTTTGACCACCAAACTGAGCTTTACCACCCAGAGGTTGTTGTGTAATTAATGAGTAAGGGCCAATAGATCTGGAGTGCATTTTATCATCAACCATGTGTCCTAACTTAAGCATGTAAATTACACCCACTGTCGCCGGTTGATCAAATTTTTCACCAGTACCACCATCATAAAGGTATGTATGACCGAATTTTGGAAGACCGGCTTCATCTGTTATTTTATTAATCTCATCAATTGATGCCCCGTCAAAAATTGGGGTT
>CABYIO010000043.1 GCA_902519075.1 uncultured Bacteroidota bacterium
TTAGCGATAAATTATCCAATTTCAGAAAATTTAACGTTAAACTATAATTTGGGTAACAATAATATTGTAAGAAATTATTTTATAGATAATCAAATTAACGGGATGCAAGATCCAGAGCTAGATGTTTGGGATAGATTTTTTGATATAGGAGACCCTAACAGACAGGTCCAGCAAGTTGCAATTAATTATGATTTACCCCTGAATAAAATACCAACTTTTAATTTTATAAAAACCAGTTATTCTTACACTGGTGATTTCGAATGGCAAAAAGGATCTGATTTATTTGGAAACCTTACACTAGATGGACAGACTTATGATTTGGGTAATTCTATTTCAAATGCAAATACTCATAACATCAATTCTGTGCTAGATATGCAGAAATTATATAGATATCTTGGGTTAACTAAATTTAACAGAGGTTCTGATACAAAGGCTGTAAGAGGCTTTACTCAAAACAATAGTACAAAAAAAACTAATCCGATTTTGAAATCCTTTATTGATCTAATTACCACAGTTAAAAGAATTCAAATAAATTATTCTGAAAATAACGGTTCTTATTTACCGGGATTTTTAGACACACCTGGATTTATTGGTTCATTCACCCCAACATTTGGATATGTTTTTGGTAGTCAAAAAGACATTAGATATCTAGCAGCTCGTAATGGGTGGCTTACTGTTTTTCCTGATTTCAACCAACAATTTTCGAGTACAACAAATTCTAACCTTACATTTTCTGCAAATTTAGTTCCTATTAATGATTTGAAAATCGATTTGACTGGAGGTCGAACTTATGCTGAAAACTTAACCGAATCATTTAATACTATTGACAACAACAACGACGGGCTTAGTGATATTTATAATCCATTTATTCAAAACTCTATAGGTAACTTTAATATTTCAACTCTACTAATAAAAACTGCTTTTTCAAAGAGTGATGAATTTAGTTCTGAAGTTTTTGAAACCTTTAAATCAAACAGATTAATAATTGCAAGAAGATTAGCTGCTAGAGAAGGTGTAGATTTTACAAACCCAAATAATTTTGAAAATGGAGATTTAAATGGTTTTCCACTTGGTTTTGGAAGAACTAGTCAATTGGTTCTATTACCATCATTTCTTTCTGCCTATTCCGGAGTTGATGCAAATAAGGTTAGTCTAGGGGCTTTTAGAGACATCCCTATTCCAAATTGGAGTGTTAAATATTCTGGTTTTATGAAAATGGATTGGTTTAGAAAAAACTTTAAAAGATTTTCAATATCACACGGATATAATTCTATGTATACTATCAATCAGTTTAGGTCAAATCTTGACTATGTCCAGCCAGACTTTAATCTTGATTATTCACTTCAAAATAATGATGTTTTTGATCAGTCTGATAATTATAAAAATAAAACCCTATTCAGTAATATAAATTTAATGGAGCAATTTAGCCCACTTATTAAAATTGATGTGGAAATGAAAAATTCATTAAAATTACAGACCGAAATTAGAAAAGACAGATTACTTTCAATGAGCTTTGATAATAATCTTCTAACTGAAATTCAAGGTTATGAATATATATTAGGTCTAGGGTATCGTGTAAAAGATCTTCAGATTAGATCAAGATTGGGTGGCTCAAGTCAATTAATTAAGAGTGATTTAAATATGAAAGCTGACTTTTCCGTTAGGAATAATAAAACAATTGTTCGATATTTGGATTTGGATAATAATCAGATAACCTCTGGTCAAACAATATTAAATTTAAAGTATTCAGCGGATTATGCGTTTAGTCAAAATTTAACAGGAATTTTTTACTTTGATTATTCGTTTTCTGAATATGCAATTTCAACAGCATATCCTCAGACAACGATAAGAGCAGGGTTTACTATGAGATATAATTTTGGAAATTAAATAATTGTAAAAATGAACATACCAAATGAATTAAAATATACAAAGGATCATGAGTGGATCTCTTTTGATGGTGAAACTGCTACTGTTGGAATTACAGATTTCGCCCAGAGAGAACTAGGAGATATAGTTTACGTTGAAGTTGAAACTGTGGGGGAAATCTTAGATGCAGATGCTGTTTTTGGAACTGTAGAAGCTGTTAAAACAGTTTCAGATTTATTTTTACCAGTTTCTGGTGAAATTATTGAATTTAATGATTCTTTGGAAGAAACTCCTGAGGATGTTAATTCTGATCCATACTCTAAAGGATGGATGATAAAATTAAAGGTTAACAATCCTGATGATCTTAATGAGTTGTTAGACTCTGACCAGTACAAAGACTTAATCGGGGAATAATAAAATCAAAATATTGAAAAAATAAAAAACTTGTTTTTTTTATAAATTATTGGTTATTTTAGCCTAATCATAAACTTCTATGCAAAACAAAAAAAATCCAAAGGCTGATATAGGTAGAAACAGTTCTATTTACTTTGCATTAGGGCTTGCCTTAATGATGTTTATGTCATATGGAACCATCAACTATAAGGTCTATGATAAAGACGCTACTGGTATTGACAGAGTTAATATGGATGCGTTAGATGAAGAAGAGGTTCCAATTACTGAACAGGTAAAGCCACCTCCTCCACCTCCTCCACCTCCTCCAGCTCCTGAAGTAATTGAAATCGTTGAAGACGAGGAAGAAGTAGAGGAAACAATAATTGAGTCTACTGAATCTGATGAGGAACTAGAAATTGAAGACATAGAAATTGAGGAGTATGAAGAAGATGTCGAGGTTCCCTTTGCTGTTATTGAAAATGTACCTGTCTTCCCAGGCTGTGAAAGAGGGAATAATGAAAAGAAAAGAAAATGTATGTCTGATAAAATTGCAAAATTTGTACAAAGAAAATTTAACACTGATTTAGCTGGTGATTTAGGTTTAACCGGAAGACAAAGAATTAGTGTAATTTTTAAGATTGATAAAAGCGGAAATGTTACTGGCGTAAGAGCCAGAGCGCCCCATCCTAGATTAGAAAAAGAAGCTCAGAGGGTTATAAATTTATTACCTAAAATGCAACCAGGTAAACAAAGAGGTAAAGCTGTAATTGTTCCTTATTCACTTCCTATAATTTTCCAGGTTCAGGATTAATATCTTTTTAAATAAATTAAGGTAGAATAAATCTTATATTTGCATTTAATTTATCAAAAAGATTGTTTACAAATATTTCAATATCCATAATTAAAGAGATTACAAAATTTAGACTTACAATAAGTGTTGTATTTTCTTCATTCATTAGTTACTTGCTTGGTGCTACAGAGGTAAATTATATTCAACTTTTTTATTTAATTTCTGGGGGGATTCTTATAGTAAGCTCTTCTAATATTTTTAATCAAATAATAGAAAGAGACTTAGATAAGCTTATGAAGAGGACACAAAATCGCCCCTTGCCAAAAAATGAAATTACTCCAATAGCTGCCTTATTTTTAGCTATAGTTACGTCTGTGATTGGATTAATATTTATGTATCTCATAAATATTAAAGTTGCAATACTTGCAGCTCTTTCTATATTTCTTTACACCACTGTTTATACCCCAATGAAATTGATAAGTCCCTTTTCCGTTTTTATTGGTGCAATACCTGGTGCTTTTCCGTTTATGATCGGATGGGTAGCAGCAACTAATCATATAGGAATTGAAGCATTAACATTATTTTTGATGCAATTTTTTTGGCAATTTCCACATTTTTGGTCTATAGGTTGGTCACAAAATAATGATTATGAAAAAGCCGGTTTTAAAATGTTACCTACAGGGAAAAAAGATAAGTCTACCTCGGCACAAATTTTGTTTTATTCTATATGGGCCGTATTAATATCCATTGTACCTTATTTTGGAATAACCGGTGAATTAAAATTAAGTATTATTGGTGTTTTAGTCGTTATAATATTAGGTGCCTATTTAATTTATAAATCTTATATTCTTTTTTTAGATGGTAAAAATGAAAATGCAAAAAAATTAATGTTGACAAGTGTTGTTTATCTAACATCCGTTCAGCTTACATTTTTGTTTGATAAAATATTCTAATTATGACTTCACTAGAAAACAAAAAAAATAGAGCTTTAAAAATGATGCTTTGGTTTGGTATTGGCTCATTAATTATGACATTTGCTGGATTAACAAGTGCTTTTTTAGTAAGTAAAAATAGAGATGATTGGGTAGAAAATTTTAATTTACCTGAAGCCTTTTACTATAGTTTGTTTTTGATTATTATTAGTAGTATCACATTAATATTAGCTCGAAAATTTCTGATTAAAAATAAACTAAATCTGGTTTCAATTTTTCTTCTCTTTACAATTATTCTTGGAGGCTTATTTGTTATTTTTCAATTTGTAGGCTTTAATCAAATTATGGATAATGGCTATCATTTCACTGGACCTACCAGTACCATCAATAGTTCATTTATTTTTCTGATTGCCTTTGTGCATATCATACATATAATTGTTGCCTTAATTGTTTTAATTATTGTTTTTATTAAAAATTTTAGTGGAGTATACAGTCATAATAATTTAACAGGTTTTGATCTTGCTTCAATATTTTGGCATTTTGTAGATATTTTATGGATTTACCTCTTTATATTTTTGGTTTTCTTCGGTTAAAATAATTATTTTTGTACCTCATTAAATTAAACTATGGGAACTACTGTAAGCACAACTTCAAACGAAAAAATTTGGGATGGTGGTAATAAGCCTTTAAATGCATCATACGGTAAAATGATGATGTGGTTTTTCATTGTTTCAGATGCATTAACTTTTTCAGGTTTTATTGTTTCTTATGGATTTGCTAGATTCAAATATGCAAATTCATGGCCGATAGCGGATGAGGTATTTACTCACGTTCCTTTTATGCATGGTCAAGAACTACCTATGATTTATGTTGCATTTATGACATTTGTTTTAATTATGTCATCTGTTACAATGGTTTTAGCAGTTGATGCAGGTCATAAAATGAATAAGGCTAAGGTAACTTTTTACATGTTTTTAACAATTATTGGGGGTATAATTTTTGTTGGTTCACAAGCATGGGAATGGGCTACTTTTATAAAGGGTGATTATGGAGCTGTAAAAACAAAGGGTGGAAACATATTACAATTTTTAGATTCAGAAACTTCAAAAAGGGTCTCTGTAAGTGATTTTGCATTTGTATATTCAAGTTCGAGAGATCAGCATGAAAAATACAATGGTATTTGGTATAGAGAAGAAGCTGCCCTTCCATCATTTTCTGTTGAAGAAGTAATTGCTGGTATGGAAGCTTCTCCAAATATCGTAATTAGAACTCAAACCTTAAATGAAAATGGTCATAAAACGGTTCTCTCAAGAGAGCAATCATTAAATGTTTTGAAGTCAACAGGGGTTTCCGTTGTTAATGGCGCCAATCTAATCGAAAATGAATATGGAGTGCCTTTATTTGCTAATTTCTTTTTCTTTATAACAGGATTTCATGGTTTCCATGTATTTTCAGGGATAGTTCTTAATATTATTATTTTCTTTAATGTTATTGTTGGCACCTATGAGAAAAGAAAAAGTTATGAAATGGTAGAAAAAGTAGGTCTCTATTGGCATTTTGTAGATTTAGTTTGGGTTTTTGTTTTTACATTTTTCTATTTAGTATAATATTATGGCTGAGCACGCACACAAGTTGGAAATTTTTAGAGGTTTAATAAAATTTAAATCTAATACTCAAAAGATAATTGGTGTTTTATTACTATTGTCTATAGTTACACTTATTGAGGTTGTATTAGGTATATATAAACCAGCTCCTTTAAATGAGTCTTTTTTAAATTTGAAGCTTTTAAATTGGGTTTTCATTATTCTTACTATTGTTAAGGCTTATTATATAACTTGGGATTTTATGCATATGCGTGATGAAACTTCTGTACTAAGAAGAGTAGTGGTTTGGACTTCTGTATTTCTTATTCTTTACCTTACTTTTATTCTTATTCAAGAGGGTGGTTATATTTTTGATGAGTTTAACGACACGTCAAATTACATTAAAACAGATTTTTAATTAGTTTAAATTGTGATCAATACTTTTTACAGAAAATGGATTATTCTGGGAATACTTTTTTTATTACCAGTCATTTTTTTATTATTTC
>CABYIO010000044.1 GCA_902519075.1 uncultured Bacteroidota bacterium
TTTTCACAATGTTTTGTTTAAATTTTATTTTCCCATTTTTAGTTCTTATGAACAGTGATTATAAGAGAATTCCGATATTTATTATTATGGCAGGAGTAATAATTTTAGTTGGACATTACATGGATGTTTACATGATGATTATGCCTGCAACTGTTATCGACAGATATGGATTTGGAATTGCAGAATTTAGTTCCATATTAATATTTTTAGGCTTATTTTTGCTGCTTGTTTTTTATGCATTATCAAAAGAAGAATTATTAGCAAAAGGAAATCCAATGATTAAGGAAAGCGAAAACTTTCATTACTAATTTGAATAAGAGAATATGACAACCCTATTTATAATATTAATTCTAATATTCATTACAATTGCCATTTGGCAAATGATCAAAATATTTGACTTATCAAGGGCAATTTCTGGAATAAAGATAGATGATTCTCAAATTGCTAATGACAAAGATAACTCTACTCAAGCAAAATTAATGCTAGGATTCCTAGCTTTTATATACGCTATAACAATATTTTCTCTCGTTAAATATGGAAAATTCCCTCTAATTTCAAATGCTGCTTCTGAGCATGGTCAACAAATAGACAAATTGATGATTTGGACTATGGTTTTGATTTTTATAGTTCAAACAATCACTCAATTTCTTTTATATTTCTTTGCATATAAATACAAGGGAAGTAAAACATCCAAGGCATTATTTTACACTGATAATCATAAATTGGAGTTATTGTGGACTATTATTCCTGCAATTGTATTGACCGGTTTCATCACATATGGTCTTTTAACATGGTCAGATGTTATGAATATGAAAAAAAATAATGATCCAATGGTCATTGAACTTTATGCCCAACAGTTTAATTGGAAAGCAAGATATGCTGGAAAGGATAATGTATTAGGAAAATCAAATGTTAGACTTATTGATATCGATAGGGCTAATATATTAGGACTTGATGAAAATGATCCAAATGCAGCGGATGATGTAATTACAACAGAACTTCATTTACCAGTTGATAGACCGGTATTATTTATAATGAGATCACAGGATGTTCTTCATTCAGCATATATGCCACATTTTAGAGCACAAATGAATTGTGTTCCAGGAATGGTTACCAAGTTTGCATTTACTCCAACGGTTACTACAGATGAAATGAGGCAAAACCCATCTATGATTGATAAAGTAATTAACATTAATAATATAAGGGAAGAGAAAAGTGAAGAATTAGCTTTGAAAGGTGAAGAACCGCTAGATCCGTATGAATTTGATTATCTATTATTGTGTAATAAAATTTGTGGAAAGTCTCATTATAACATGCAAATGAAAATTATAGTTGAAACCCAACAAGAATTTGACACTTGGTATGAACAACAAACTTTATTTATGAATTCGCTAATCGCGCAAAATTAAAACTATGGCAGAATATATAGAATTTGATAAAGATCATCACGCTCATCATCACAAAGAAACATTTATAACTAAATATATTTTTAGTCAAGACCATAAAATGATTGCTAAGCAATATCTGTTTACGGGTGTTTTTTTCATGGGTATAATTGGAATACTAATGTCAGCATTAATGCGAATGCAAATTGCCTGGCCAGAGGAGCCAAATATATTTTTTGATTTTTTATTAGGAAAATGGGCTCCAGAAGGTGTTATGGATGCAGATATTTATTTAGCCCTTGTTACAATGCATGGTACTATTATGGTTTTCTTTGTTCTCACCGCAGGTCTAAGTGGAACTTTTAGTAATTTACTTATTCCATTGCAGTTAGGTGCCCGTGATATGGCTTCTGGTTTTCTTAATATGATTGCCTTCTGGCTATTCTTTTTATCTACTGTTTTGATGGTTTCATCAATTTTTGTTGAAGCTGGACCAGCAGCTGCAGGTTGGACAATTTATCCTCCATTAAGTGCTCTCGAAATGGCACAACCTGGATCGGGTTTAGGAATGACTTTGTGGTTGGTTTCTATGGCATTTTTTATTGCATCTTCATTGTTAGGTTCTTTAAATTACATTGTTACGGTTTTAAATCTAAGAACAAAGGGTATGTCACTTACAAGAATGCCTTTAACAATTTGGGCATTTTTTGTTACTGCGATCATTGGTGCGATTTCATTTCCAGTACTTTTATCAGCAGCCCTATTATTAATTATGGATAGAAGCTTTGGAACTTCCTTTTTCCTTTCTGACATTTTTATTCAAGGAGAAGTATTACATTATCAGGGCGGATCACCTGTTTTATTTGAGCATCTATTTTGGTTTTTAGGACACCCTGAAGTTTATATTGTTTTATTACCTGCACTTGGTATAGCTTCCGAGGTAATTGCAACTCATGCTAGAAAACCAATCTTTGGTTATAAAGCAATGATCATTTCTATTTTGGCAATAGCATTTTTATCTACAATCGTATGGGGTCATCATATGTTTGTGACAGGAATGAATCCCTTTTTAGGTTCTGTATTTACCTTCACAACCTTATTAATTGCTATTCCCTCAGCTGTTAAAGCATTCAATTATATAACAACTCTTTGGAAAGGAAATATTCAATTTAACACACCAATGCTTTTTGCGATTGGATTTGTTTCAACATTTATTACAGGTGGTTTAACTGGAATTATTTTAGGTGACAGTGCTTTAGATATAAATGTTCATGATACATATTTTGTGGTTGCACATTTTCATTTAGTAATGGGTATATCGGCACTTTATGGAATGTTGGCTGGAATATACCATTGGTATCCTATACTTTTTGGAAAAATGATGAATAAAAATCTTGGTTACATACATTTCTGGGTAACCGCTATTTCAGCATATGGTGTATTTTTTCCTATGCATTTTATTGGAATGGCTGGGCTACCAAGAAGATATTATACTAATTCAAATTTCCCTCTATTTGATGACCTTGCTGATACTAATCAGATTATTACAATGTTTGCTTTATTGGGTGCTGCAGTCCAGCTTGTTTTCTTATATAATTTTATTTACAATATTTTTTATGGAAAGAAAGCTCCTCAAAACCCATGGAAGTCAACAACTTTAGAGTGGACTGCATCTCAAAAGCATATTCATGGAAATTGGCAAGGAAAAATCCCTGAGGTACACAGGTGGCCCTATGATTATAGTAAGCCAGGATACAAAGAAGATTTTGTTCCTCAACACATTCCTTTGAAGAAAGGGGAAGAAGAATATTAATTATCATATCAGAATAAAGAAAAAGCCTTTCTAATTTTAGAAAGGCTTTTTCTTTATATTTGTTTTTATGAATGAAAACCTTGACCCATCTGCAGAAAATCTTTCTGAAAATGAGAGAGAATTTGAAAACAACTTAAGACCAATTTCATTTAACGATTTTTCAGGCCAAGAGCATGTTATAAATAATCTTAAAATATTTGTTGAAGCTGCAAATCAACGAAATGAGGCTTTAGATCATACTCTATTTCATGGTCCACCAGGACTTGGAAAAACTACACTAGCTAATATTCTGGCAAAAGAATTAGATGTTGACATCAAAGTAACATCAGGCCCTGTGTTAGATAAACCAGCCGACCTGGCTGGTCTATTAACAAATCTTAAAGAAAGAGATGTGTTATTTATTGACGAAATTCACAGACTGAGCCCTATAGTTGAAGAATATCTTTACTCAGCAATGGAGGATTATAAAATTGATATAATGATAGAGTCTGGTCCCAATGCTAGATCTGTAGAAATAAATCTAGAACCTTTTACCCTTGTTGGTGCCACAACTAGATCTGGATTACTTACAGCCCCCATGAGAGCAAGGTTCGGAATAACAAATAGGTTAAAATACTATGATTCCAAATTACTTTCAACCATAGTTGAAAGGAGTGCAAAGATATTAGACATAGGTACCTCAATGGAAGCTGCAATTGAAATCGCTGGAAGGAGCAGAGGCACACCAAGAATTGCTAATTCACTTCTTAGAAGAGTCAGGGATTTTGCTCAAATAAAGGGAGACGGTAATATTGATATTAATATTACAAAATCAAGTTTAAAGGCATTAAATGTTGATATAAGTGGTCTTGACGAAATGGATAATAAGATATTAAGTACGATTATTGATAAGTTTGGTGGTGGTCCAGTTGGAATTACAACCTTGGCAACAGCAGTGAGTGAAAATCCTGAAACTATTGAAGAAGTATACGAGCCATTTCTAATTCAGCAGGGTTTTATAATGAGAACCCCTCGTGGACGCGAAGCTACTGAATTAGCGTTTAAACATTTAAACAAAGAATTTAAGTCATCTCAAAAAGGATTTTTTTAGACTTACATGTATCATTCTAATATAGATAGTCTTACAATTGATATTAAAACCAATGCAAAGACTCTGGGTTTTATGTCTTGCGGTATTAAACGTAATATTGAGTTTATAAAAAGAAAATAATTCTAAAATTTTAAGATTATTTACATTAATTTGCTAACTCAAATAATTTAACAACTTTCAACTAGATGATTACTCATATAAAAGGAAGATTATCTGAAAAATCTCCAACTAATGTTGTCATTGAAACAAATGGTATTGGATATTGGATAAATATCTCTCTAACCACATTTTCTCAGATTCCAGATCAAGAAAATATTAAGTTATTTACTCATCTTCAAATTAAAGAGGATTCTCATTCTCTTTATGGTTTTTACACTCTAAAAGAAAGAGAAATTTTTAGACTTTTAATTTCTGTCAGTGGTGTGGGTACAAGTACAGCCAGAACAATGCTTTCTTCACTTACACCAGAACAAGTAATTGATGCAATATCATCAAATAATGTTTCAATTGTTCAATCAGTCAAGGGAATTGGAAGTAAAACAGCTCAGAGATTAATTATAGAATTAAGAGATAAAGTATTAAAAATATATGATATTGATGAAGCTTTTGTTGATTCAAACAATACCACAAGAGAAGAAGCGTTATCTGCTTTAGAGGTTCTTGGTATAAATAAGAAATCTACAGAGAGATTAGTTGATAAAATAATTAAAGATAATTTAGATATTACTGTAGAGGAAATCATCAAGGAGACTTTGAAAAATATTTAATTTACTTAATGTTACTTAGTTTAAATCTTAGATTTTTTGTCTTTGCTTTACTTTCAATATTGTTAGTAGATAAAATAGGTGCTCAAGAGGCTGATATTGGACAAATAAATATTCCTAACCCATCTAGTTATATCGAAAATTATGAGTACGATGCAGCTAGTGATTTATATTATTATAATATTAAGGTTGGAGAATATGATATTAGTTATCCGATTATATTAACTCCAGAGGAATATCAAGAGCTTATATTAAAAGAGGATTTAAAAAATTATTATAAATCCAAAATCGATGCAGCTGAGGGTAAGAAAGATGGATCCGATGATAATCAAAGAAATCTAATACCTGAAATATATGTCAATTCGCAATTATTTGAATCAATATTTGGAGGAAATTCAATTCAAGTTGTTCCTCAAGGTTCGTTAGAAGTTGATTTAGGGGTTCTTTATACAAAACAAGATAATCCTGCTTTCTCTCCTAGAAATAGAAGTAATTTAACATTTGATTTTGACCAGAGAATTGGATTAAGCTTAGTTGGAAAAGTTG
>CABYIO010000045.1 GCA_902519075.1 uncultured Bacteroidota bacterium
GCTTACTATAATCTCTTAGATTTATATGGAAACGTCCCTCTGACCACCGAAATTACAACAGAGTTGCCAACTCAGAGTAATAGAACCGAATTATTCAACTTTATTGAGTCTGAGTTAATGGATATTGAGTCAACACTTCTTGCTTCAAATGAGTATGGAAGAGTTGATAATATAGCAGCACATGCCTTACTTTCAAGATTGTATTTAAATGCAGAAGCTTGGACTGGACAAGATAGATATACTGATTGTGTAACTTATTCTCAAAATGTAATCAATTCAGGTTATACTCTGAATATGAATGATGCCAATGGTAATGGCACTGCATATGATGAATTATTCCTTGCTGATAATGATGTTAATGGTGCTCAAAATGAATTTATTTTTACCCTAAATTTTGACGGAATGCAATCACAAACATACGGAGGAACAACTTTTCTCGTTCATGCTGCTATTGGCGGTTCAATGAATCCTGGAAATTTTGGTGTAAATGGTGGATGGGGAGGATTAAGAACAACTAAAAATTTGGTCAATCAATTTACAGTTGATATTGATGCTTTAAACTCTTCACTAGGCTCTCAATCTGATTGGGGATTAGTTGGAAGCGCAACTCCTAATGGCTGGAATGGTCCTGATGTTGAAATGTATCAAACAGGTCCTCAAGAATTTTCAATTTATACTGAGCTGGTTTCAGGTGAATTAAAGTTTAGATTCAATGAAGATTGGGGTAATAACTTTGGTGACAACGGAAATGATGGAACCTTAGAATCAGGTGGGGCTAATATTGCTATCTCTGCAGGAACTTATTTTATCGTCATGGACTTAGGTGCGGGAACATATACCATTTCTTCTTTTTCAAGTGATAAAAGAGGAATGTTTTATTCTGATGGACAAAATCTTGAAATTGAATCAATTCCACCATTTGAGGATGGGTATGCTGTAACCAAGTGGACTAATATTGATTCTAATGGAAATCAAGGTAGTGATAGTTCAGGAAATTTTGTAGATACTGATATACCACTTATTAGATTAGCTGAAATCTATTTGAACTATGCTGAGGCTACCCTAAGAGGTGGGGGTGGTGATACAAATACGGCTGTTTCTCTAATAAATCAAATTAGAGAAAGAGGTTTTGGTGGTTCGTCAGGAACTATCTCATCTGGAGACTTAACACTTGATTTTATTTTAGATGAAAGATCAAGAGAATTGTATTGGGAAGGACTTAGAAGAACCGACCTGATTAGATATAATAGATTTACCAGTTCTTCATACCTATGGCCATTTAAAGGAAACGAGGCTACAGGTGTTGGAGTTGATGAATACAGAAATTTATTCCCACTACCTGCTAATGTGGTAGCTATAAATTCAAATTTAACCCAAAACGAAGGATACTAAAATATAGAATATGAAAAAAATAATATATAAACTATCGTGTTTAACCGCATTATTTGCTCTTTTTTACTCATGTGATGATGTAGAAAGAGTATATTATAATGACGGAGCTGAAACTGTTTTAACTCTCTCAGATGATGATCTTGTTTTGAGCGAAGAAAATGCAGCTAATGATATACTTACATTAACATGGACTCAACCAGATTTTGGTTTTAGTGCAGCTGCACTGTATTCTGTTCAAATTGATGTTCAAGGAGGTGATTTCTCAAATCCTCAAATTATTTCTGTAGGTGGATCTTTTGATAAAACTTTTACCGTTGAGGAACTTAATGCTAAACTTTTGTCATTATCTATGGTACCTAACGAAGAAGGTGTTGCAAGTTTTAGAATTAAAGCCACGCTGAGTGAGTATCAAGAAATTTACTCTAACACAGTAAACTTAACTGTTACTCCATACTCGTCTTTATTAGATTTATCAACTTCTCTTGGAGTTGTTGGTTCTGCTACTCCAGGTGGTTGGGGTAACGAGAATATCCTTGATCTACCTTTTTATGCTACAGCAACAACTAATGTTTATGTTGCGTATGTTACCTTAAGAAACGGTGAAATCAAATTTAGAAATAACAACGATTGGTCAGAGAACTGGGGTGATGATGGGGCAGACGGTACACTTGATTCATATGGTGCTAATATCGCTGTATCTGCGGGAACTTATAAAATTGAGGTTAATTTTAGTTCAATGACTTATACAATGGAAGAATATTCATGGGGTATTGTCGGTAGTGCTACAACAAATGGATGGGGTGGACCAGACATGATGTTCCATTATAATTCATTCCAAGATGATTGGAGAGCTGTTGTAACACTAGTTGATGGCGAAGTTAAATTTAGATTTAATAATGATTGGGCTATCAATTATGGTGATGACGGAGCAGATGGAACAATGGAAGCCAATGGAGCTAATATTGCTGTTTCCGCGGGTCATTATTTAGTGACTATGAATTTAAATACTCAATCCTATACAATGGAAGAGATGGATGTGTGGGGTCTTGTTGGTAGTGCTACAGCTAATGGCTGGGATGGTCCAAATGATAAGTTTATGCCTGATTTTGGTATAAATGAGGGCTATTATTATATAACTGGTGCTGTTTTAACTGACGGAGAAATTAAGGTTAGACAAAACGATGCTTGGGGTGTTAATTATGGAGATGATGGAAATGATGGAACACTTGAGCTAAATGGCGCCAATATTCCTGTTTCAGCGGGAACATATAATATTACTTTAAATTTAGCTGCGAATCCACCAACAATTGCGATTCATCAGTGGTAATTATAAATATAATTTAAATAGAAAAAAACCTGCATTTTATTCAATTTGTGGGTTTTTTCATAATTAATCTAAAATGAAAAAGTCATTAGTACTTCTTGTTTTCTATCCTTATTTATTGATTTCACAGATCACAATTGACCCTAATCCTTTTGAAGTTAATCAATCTGTTACTATAACAGTCGATATAAACAGTAATGATACAAATTGTAATAGTATTAGTAATCCTGATTCGGTTTACATGCACGCCGGTATAGGGGATGATAATAGCCCATGGGGATACTCAGTTGTGGGTAATTGGGGGCAAGATGATGGGGTAGGACAAATGTCAGATAATGGTAATGGAACGTGGAGCATTACAATAGTTCCAGAAGACTATTTTGGACTGACCGCATCTCAGGTATCCTCTGCTACTTCAATGGGAATGGTATTTAGAAATGAAGACGGAACCCAAGAATTAAAAGATCAAGGTTGTTCGGACTTTTTTATTAATGTCGGTGCTTTTCAGGTTGAATTAATTAACCCTGATAATACTGGGATAATTCTTGTAGATTATAACGGATCTACTCAGATATTAGCCCAAAACACGAATGGAAATGCCAATTACAGCTTATATGCTAATGGAGAGCTAGTTGATTCTCAGAATAATATCAGTTTTTACAATGGTTTTCAATTTACAAATCTAACCGAAAACCAATATTGTGAACTCCATATCTATCAAGGTGACAGCACAATAATTAAAAAATTTACAATACTGGTCAATAACACAACAATTGAATCTATCCCAGATGGACTTGAGGATGGTATTAACTACAATGAAGACAATTCAAAGGCAACTCTTGTTTTATCAGCTCCTTACAAAGATTTTATTTATGTGGCTGGTGATTTCAATTTTTGGTCTCCAACTTCTGAGTATGCTATGAAAAAAGACTCTAATTCGGAAAGATTTTGGCTTGAAATAGAAGGTTTGGATCCAGCAGAAATTTATACTTATCAATACTGGGTTTCAGACTTATCACCAATTGATGAATCACCCAGCCTAGTTAAAACCGCAGATCCTTTTTCAACGATGGTTTTATCGCCATTTGATGATCCATGGATACCTGAAAACTCATATCCAAATTTACCTGAATACCCTTTCGATTTTGGAATAGAAAGAGAGGTTACGGTATTAAAAACTGGACAAGAGCAGTATAATTGGCAGGTAGATGATTTTGATAAACCAAAAGAAGAGGATTTAATTATTTATGAGGTTCTTATAAGAGATTTTGATGCTGATAGAACATTTCAAAATTTGATAGATAAAATAGATTATTTCAAAGACTTAAACATTAATGCAATCGAATTAATGCCCGTGATGGAGTATGAGGGTAATGAAAGTTGGGGTTACAATACTGCATTTCATATGGCAGTTGATAAATTTTATGGTCCTGAAGAAAAATTAAAAGAATTTATTGATTTGTGTCACCAAAATGGGATTGCTGTAATTTTTGATCTCGTTATGAATCATGTAATGGGTAGAAGTCCTATGAATAGGATGTGGATGAATGATCCTGATGGAAATGGATGGGGGGAGCCAAGTGAAGAAAGCCCTTATTTCAATGAAATAGCTACTCATAGTTACGGCCTAGGAAATGACTTTAATCATCAAAGCTCGTATACTCAGTACTATACTCAAAGAGTTGTTAAGCACTGGGTTGAAGAATTTAAAATTGATGGTATTAGATGGGATTTAACCAAAGGTTTTACTCAGAACTGTAATGCAGGTGATGATGGCTGTACTAATGCTTATCAACAGGATAGGGTAGATGTTTTAAAATCATATGCTGATTATTCATGGAGTCTAGATCCTGATCATTATGTAATATTTGAACACCTTGGAGGCTCAAGTGAAGAACAACAATGGGCAAACTATAGATTAAGCGAAGGAAAAGGAATAATGTTGTGGGGTAAAACAAATAACCCATATTATCAATTAGCGATGGGTTATGGAAGTGATAGCAATTTTAGTGGAATTGGACATGAAAGTAGAGGTTTTAACGGAAAAAGATTGGTAGGTTATTTTGAAAGCCATGACGAGGAAAGAGTCATGTATAAAGCACTGCAATTTGGTAATGATTGGGACGGATACAATATTCAAGAATTAAACACGGCACTTTCGAGAATGTCAGCTATTGGAGCAATGAGCTTAACAATTCCAGGTCCAAAGATGATATGGCATTTTTCTGATTTAGGTATGGAAAACTCTCTTTTTACATGTTATGATGGGAGTGTAAATGAACCTGATTGTAAATTAGACACTAAACCCCAACCTCAATGGGCTGATAATTGGCTTGGTAATGATAACAGAAGAGAGATTTATGATAGTTGGTCAAGAATTATTGATTTAAAAATTAATGAGGACGTATTTGAAGGAAATTATAGTATAACATCTGGTAGTTTAACCCCAATAGTATATGTATGGGATGACAATATTTCATCCTCTGAACTTAAAAATGTAGTTATTCTTGCTAATTTTGATGTTGTTGATCAATCCGTAACTCCATATTTTCCGTATACCGGAACCTGGTTTGACTTAATGGATGAAGATGGAGATACTAATCTTAATGTGACATCTACAACTGATCAGATCACTTTACAGCCGGGAGAATTTAAAATTTATGGTA
>CABYIO010000046.1 GCA_902519075.1 uncultured Bacteroidota bacterium
TAAGCATTTTCATACATTTTTGCTTTTTCCTCTGCAGAGGGAAAACCAATATTTTCTAATATTTTTTGTCTGGGTAGAATTGAAGGAACATGAGCATATGAAAATGTTACTATTCTGTCTGTATTTAGTTCAATTGCTTTATCAATAGTTTTGTTGAAATTATCTATCGTTTGCAAAGGTAACCCATAGACAAGATCTATATTAGTACCTGTAAAACCCTCATAATGAATTTTCTTTATAATCTTATCGATTGGATGTTTTGGTCTTCTTCTATTTATTGCATCTAAAACTTTATCATCAAAATCTTGAATACCAAGAGATATTCTGTTAAAACCAAAATTTTTTAGAAGTTCAACATGTTTAAAGTCAAGGTGTGCTGGACTACATTCAATAGCCATTTCATAATCATCACTTAATTCAAAACACTCTTTTACTTTATCCGTAACCCTTTCAATATATTTAAGTGATATTGCATTTGGAGTACCACCTCCCCAGTGAATTTGGGTTAATTTTCTATCGTCTTTGATGTATTGCGAAACAAATTCAATTTCTTTTAATAGAGCATCTATATATCTTTCTAGAAAAGGTTTGGTAAATCCCGATTCAGTAGTACATCCACAAAAGTGACAAATCTGTGGGCAAAATGGTATGTGTATATAAACAGAAACATTTTGTGGATTTTCATTGTTTGAATTTATTACTGAATTAATAAAATCTTTGTCATCATAATTTTCAGAAAAATGAGTGGCTGGCGGATAAGATGTATATCTCGGTCCTTTTTTATTATATTTTTCAAGTAATTTTTGATTTATATTCATTTTATCTATCCCAGTTATGTTTTTTTATCCAGTCAACTACAAAATTTACATTTTTGACATCTATGCCAGGAATAAAGCCATGACCTAGATTAAAAATCCAATTAGTGTTTTTTTTGCCAAACTCACTTAAGCTCATCAGGTATTTTTCGATTTCATTTTTATCAGAGAAAAATAATCGAGGATCCATATTTCCTTGTATACCAATATCACTGTTTAGCAATGTTCGTGCCGTTTCAATCGGTATTTGCCAATCAACACTAGCAATATCGCATATGTCCTTATTTAGGTGCTTTAACCCCAAATTATAATTTTTAGGAAAAAATATTGTTTTGCAATTTTTATTCATTGCTGCATTTAATATTTTCCTAGAATAAGGTAGAACAAATTCAGTGTATAGTTGTTCTGGAATAATACCGCAATAAGTTTCAAATAATTGGAAGCAGTCAATTCCACAGTCGACTTGCTTCTTTACATATTCAATCGATGCCTCAGTAATCATTTCCATTATTTTAATGCACTTTTTCCTTTCCTTATAAAAGAGTTTTATCACATGGTTAAAATCCTTATTCAATTCATTTCTTCTAAACATAAACAGAAATGTAGTAAGGGGTCCACCACAAAAACCAATGAGAGGTGTTTCGGGTCTTTGAAATTTTATTTCTCTAATGTTATTGTATATGTAATCAAGTTTTTGGGGATTAAATTTTAAATTTTCAATATTAATATTTTCATCCAAAGCATTGTGGAATTTGGGACCTTTTGCGGTAAACTCAAGTTCTAAGCCTAGTGCTTTAGGAATCACTAATATGTCAGAAAACAGAATTCCAGCATCTACTCCTAAATCATCTAGTGGGAGTAGAGTTACCTTAGCGGCAAGTTCCTTGTTCTGCATCATTTCGTCAAAACTGTATTTCTGTTTTAGTTTCAGGTAAGAGGGTAATATTCTACCAGCCTGTCTCATAAACCATACTGGTGGACGAGATGTTATATTTCCGTTAATATTTTCAATGAATATATTTTTTTTCATTAGATCAATTGAAGAGATTTTTTGTTTGAGTAAATTATTTTATCAATATCTTTTTCACTGTATACAGATGAAATAAACATGCATTCAAATTGTGATGGAGGTAGGTATACGCCTTTATCTAACATTGATTTAAAGTATTTTGCATATTTTTTCAAGTCACATGTAATTGCATCATTATAATTTTCAATTTTGTCATTATCTGTAAAGAAAAGGGTCATCATTGAGCCTGCTCTATTAATTATAGCATTAGTCCCAGTTTCATGAATATTTTGTAAGAATCCTTCATGAATTTTCTTTGATATTGATTCTAGTTTTTCATATAATTCATCATTTAGCCTGTTTAATACAGAAAGTCCTGCACTCATTGCAAGAGGGTTTCCTGAAAGAGTACCCGCTTGATAAACTGGTCCATTAGGGGCTAGGTAATCCATAATTTCAGACTTTCCCCCATATGCACCAACCGGTAGACCACCACCGATTATTTTCCCTAGAGTTGTAATGTCAGGTAAAACATCATACAGCTCTTGTGCACCACCTCTAGATAATCTAAACCCGCTCATTACCTCGTCAAATATTAATAATGATTTATTTTCATCACATAATCTTCTTAAGCCTAATAAAAAATCTTTTCTAGACTCTACAAGACCCATATTACCAGCGACAGGTTCAATTATCACTGCGGCAATTTTCTCTGGATTCTTTTTAAATTGCTCTGAAACTGATTCAAATGAATTAAAATCTGCTATAATTGTATCTTTTGCTGTATTTTTTGTGACACCTGGACTATCAGGAAGACCAAGAGTCATCGCACCAGATCCAGCTTTAATTAAAAAACTATCTCCGTGACCATGGTAATTTCCAGAAAACTTTATGATTAAATTCCTAGAGGTATATCCTCTTGCTAATCTTATTGCACTCATCGTTGCTTCAGTGCCAGAATTTACCATTCTTACTTTTTCAATTGATGGTACTAATTCGATAATTTTTTTTGCCATTTCTGACTCAATAATCGTAGGTGCACCGTAAGTTGTTCCTTTTAGTAAATATTCACTTATTTTGGATTGGGTAATTTTATCAGCATGTCCAAAAATAAGTGGCCCCCAAGATGAAATACAATCAATGTATTCGTTCCCATCAAGATCATAAAGTTTACTTCCATCCCCATAATCAAAAAAAACAGGGTCACAATTAACACTTTTAAATGCTCTTACAGGGGAATTTACTCCTCCGGGAATTAATCCTCTTGACTCTCTAAATGCTTTAATACTTTTATTATAAATCATTAGCTTTTAAATATTTTGCGACTTCTAATGCATGGTAACTAATTATGGCGTTTGCTCCAGATCTTTTAATTGAATGTAATATCTCCAAAATTGTTTCAATGCCGTTAATAAAGTTGTTTGCTGAAGCACTTTTCAACATTGTATATTCTCCACTAACATTATATGCAATTATCGGAACATTAAATTTTTGTTTGATTCTATATATGATATCCAGGTATGAAATAGCTGGTTTAATTATTATCACATCGGCACCCTCATTTATGTCTAGTTTGACTTCATTAATAGCTTCTTCAGAATTTTTAAAATTCATTTGGTAGGTTTTTCTGTCACCAAAATTTGGGGCGCTTTTTGCAGCTTCTCTAAATGGACCATAAAATGCCGAGTTATATTTTACAGAGTAGGGGAAAATAGCAATCTTTTCAAACTTATTATTATCTAGTATTTCTCTAATTACTTTAACTCTTCCATCCATCATATCAGACGGAGCTAATGCATCGGCACCACTTTTAGCTAAAACCAAAGATTGACTTGAAAGTGTCTTAAGGGTCAAGTCATTGTCAACATCATTATCAATTATAGTTCCACATTGTCCATGCGTTGTATACTCGCAATTACAAACATCCGCAATTACAAAAAGTTTATCTTCAAATACTTTTTTTAATTCAGATATTGCCTTAGGTACTATACTATTAGAGCTACAGGAAATTTCACCAGTTTCATCTTTTTTATTCGGAATTCCGAATACTATTATAGAATTTATTTTGTTATCAATTAGTTCATTGCAAAATTCTATTGTACGATCAATTGAATATCTAAATTGTCCTGGCATAGATTCAATAGGTTCTTTTATGTTTTGGCCTTCTGTTATAAATACTGGACATATTAGGTCTGCAGCATTAATGCTAACATCTTCAATCATATTTCTCAGAATTTTATTATACCTGAGTCTTCTTAATCTGGTCAATGGAAACTTCATTTTTGATAGAAATATTTAATTAATGATTCTGAAATACCTTCATAGGATTGCATCTTTGATGTTAGCAGACAATCAAAGCCTTTACTATTAACATAGTCTGTTGTAGTCTTCCCAATACTTATTATTTTAGTATCCATAGGATTATAAAATTGAATAAATGAGTCAAATGCTGATGGACTGGTAAAAACAGTATATGTCTCTTTAGTTTGAATAAGTTTTAATAATTCTTTGTTTACTTTACTCTTTAAATTTGTCTCATAAACATTTACCCTTTCTACTTCACAAAAGTCTTGAAGTATTATTTTAAAATCATTCTTTGCAATTTTGCCTTGAATTAGAAGAATTTTTTTTCCGTTAAGCAACTTATTATTTTTGAGTTCTTCTGCCATAATATTAGAATAGTTTCTTTTTGAAATATAAGCTGACTCATATCCATATTCATTTAAAGTTTGGTTTGTTTTATTCCCAATACAGATAAATTTCATATCTGAACAAACTTTAACTCTACTGAAAAAGTTTTTTATTCCATTTTTGGAGGTGAAAATTATATAATCATATTTATCAATATTATTCACTGTAAAACCTATTGGACTAATCTCGATTAACGGAAAATGATGAGTAATTATATCACTATTGGATAGTTCATTAAAACCGCTTATATCACCCTCATTAGTCAAAATTATTTGAGTTGATATTTTATCAGAAATTTTAGATATCAATTTTTTTGCTAGATTTTCCCCAATATCAATGTGATTGCCGATTTCCTTGGTCATTTTCCCTGAAATGTATTTTTTTTCTTTTGCATCAAATACTTTGCCTTCAATTTCAACCTTGTCACCATTTAAAACACATAAAGCAGCATCTGGGGATGAGCAGCCTCCACCTACAGTTTTTAAAAATTTCCTTTCTTCATTAATACAAATTTGGGTTGATTCATCTTGTATTTTTTTTAGAATTGAAAATGTTTTTTTGTCATCCTTTCTGAATTCAACAGCTA
>CABYIO010000047.1 GCA_902519075.1 uncultured Bacteroidota bacterium
ATCTAAAATATTTGTCAAATGTTTCTGAAAAAGCTAAAATTGTAAAATATGGTGAATCTCATGAAGGTAGAGATTTAATTATGCTTACCGTTTCATCTACTGAAAACCTAAATAATTTAGAAAAAATCAAGGATGAACATCTTAAGCATACTATCCCTGGGATAAAAACAAAAATTGATAGTAGCCTGCCTATAATTGTAAATTTAGGATATGGGGTGCATGGTAATGAACCCTCTAGCGCTGAAGCCGCAATACTAGCAGCATATACCTTAGTTGCATCTGATAATGATAAAATCAAAAGATTAATTCAAAACTCGGTTATTTTTATTGACCCCACGATAAACCCGGACGGTAGAGACAGGCATTCGCAATGGGCAAATCAATTTAAATCAATTAATCTTGTTGCTGACAGCAATGATGCAGAGCATAATGAGGCATGGCCACGAGGAAGAACAAATCATTATTGGTTTGATTTGAACAGAGATTGGTTATTAGCTATTAACCCTGAAAGCAGAGGTAAATTAAAATGGTATCATGGATGGTATCCAAATGTTGTTACTGATTTTCATGAAATGGGAACAAATAGCAATTATTTCTTTGAACCTATGAAAAGAAATGCATCAGTAAAACCAATGATTCCTGACGAAAACTACAGTGTTTTAAGTCCAATTTTTGCTGAATATTATGTAAAAGCACTTGATAGTATTGGTTCTTTTTACTATACCAAAGAATCATTTGATGAAACTTATCCAGGCTATGGCTCCTCATATCCTGATGTCCAGGGTGCTGTTGCAATACTATTTGAACAAGCAAGTTCTAGAGGACACTTACAGGAGACTAATTACGGAACAATGTCTTTTGGATTTACGATTAGAAACCAATATTTATCAAGTATTGCAACTGTTGAGGCGGCAGTTGATAATAAAGATCTATTAAGAGATTATCAAATGAGATTCTTTAATTCTTCAGTCACAGAATTTAAAAACGAAAAAGTAAAAGCTTACGAGTTTGGTGACATGTATGATCAAAACAGAAACAAAGCCTTTATTGATAAATTATTATTACATAAAATCAAAGTATACAATAGTAAAGGCAAATTTGTTGTACCTGTAAATCAACCACAATCTAGAATGGTTAAAAATTTCTTTGAGACAAACAGCAAATATATTGACAGTGTATTTTATGATGCTTCTGCTTGGAGCGTTTCGAATATATATAACATGAAGTCAAAAGAGCTTAAAAGTTTTTTTGGTGAATCTGAAATAAAAAGTATTGAAGGTTTTGTTAAAAATTTAAAGCCAAAAAGGTCTAGTTATGCTTATATAATGGACTGGAATGATTATAATTCACCTGCTGCTTTGAATCACCTTCAAAAAAATGGTATTATATCATACTCAGCATTCAAACCATTTACAATTAAAGTAAATGGAACAAATTCATCTAAGAAATTTAACTACGGTTCTGTGTTAATTCCTGTAAGTAAACAAAACATATCCTCTGATAAGCTATTTGATATTATAAATGAAATGCAAAATAAATTTGAGGTTCCTGTTTATAATTCAGAGTCTGGTTACAGTCTAAGAGGTATAGACTTAGGAAGTAATAATTTTAGAATAAATAAGCCAGTGAATGTTGCACTATTAATCGGTGATGGAGTAAATTCATATGAAGCAGGTGAAGTGTGGCATCTATTAGATACAAGAATTGGAATGCCACTGACTAAATTAAGACTCAATCAATTTTCTGCAATATCATTAGAAAAGTATACGACTCTGATAATGGTTTCAGGATCCTATAACCAATTAGGAAAAGATGAAATAAAAAAAATAAAAAAATGGGTTGAAAAGGGAAATACTTTAATTACAATAGCCAGAGGTTCAAGCTGGGCAATTAATAACAAACTAATAAATGAAAGTTTGGTGGAGTCAAAAAAAGATTCAACTTACTCAAGAAAAAATTATGTTGATGCAAGAGAGTTTATTGGAAGAGAAAGAATAGGTGGTGTTATATTAAGAGCTGACATAGATTTAACACATCCTGTTGCTTTTGGCTATAACGATACTTCTATTCCAGTATATAAGAATAATAATGTATTTATAAATAAAACTAATAACGATTATTCGTCTGTTGCTACATACTCAAAAGATTTTCACATTGATGGATATATTTCTGAATTAAATAAAAAAGATTTTATTCCAGGGGCTGCATCTTTAATTATTTCAAAAATAGGAACTGGAAGAGTTGTAGTATTTGCTGATAATCCAAACTTTAGAGGAACTTGGTATGGAACTAATAAATTATTCCTAAACGCTATATTTTTAGGTAATAATATTTCAGTCCCAACTAATTAAATTTTAAAATATGAAAAATTTTATTCAATTATTTATTCTCTTATTTGCATTCATTGGATTTTCTCAGGAAAAATATTTAGGAGATGGGCCATATGATCAACTTATAATTAGAGGTGTTACCTTAATTAACGGGGATGGATCTCCCCCAAAAGGCCCAGTAGATATAGTTGTTGAAAATAATGTAATTGTTGATATCAAAAGTGTTGGATATCCAGGAGTTGAAATCAAGGATTCATGGAGACCTAAATTGAAAAAAGGTGGGTTTGAATTAGATGCAAATGGAATGTATTTACTTCCAGGGTTTATTGATATGCATGGGCATATCGGAGGAACAGCTCAAGGAGCAGATTATGATTATGTTTTTAGACTTTGGATGGCTCATGGAATAACCACGGTTAGAGAACCAGGGGGGAGAGGAGTTGACTGGGCGGTCAATTTAAAAAAATTGAGTGCTGAAAATAAAATTGTAGCTCCTAGAATTTTTGCCTATACAAGTTTTGGACAGAAAAGTAAAGGCTTTAACCCTCTAAATGATTTACCAATAAGCACACCAGAAATGGCAAGAACATGGGTTAGAGCAAATGCAAAAAAAGGGGCTGATGGGATTAAATTTTTTGGAGCTGAACCTGAAATAATGAAAGCTGCGCTAGATGAAAATAAAAAATTAGGTCTAGGGTCAGCTATGCACCATGCACAGTTAAGTGTAGCCAGATGGAATGTGTTAAATTCCGCAAGAGCAGGATTAACTTCAATGGAGCATTGGTATGGTCTTCCTGAGGCATTATTTAATGATAGGACTGTTCAGAATTACCCTTCAAATTATAATTACCAAAATGAGCAACATAGATTTGAAGAAGCTGGAAAATTATGGAAACAAGCAGCTGAACCTTATTCGGAACACTGGAATAATGTCATGAATGAACTTATATCTCTTGAATTTACTATTGTACCAACATTTAATATATATGAAGCTAATCGTGATTTACACAGGGCTAGAAGAGCTGAATGGCACGAAGATTACACTCTACCTTCATTATGGAGATTTTATGAGCCAAGCAGAATTTCTCATGGATCATATTGGCATTATTGGGGTACTGAACAAGAAGTTCAATGGAGGGGAAATTATAGGTTATGGATGAAATTTATTAATGAATTCAAAAACAGAGGTGGTAGAGTTTCTGCAGGCTCAGACTCAGGCTTCATCTACCAGCTATATGGTTTTGCATATATTAGAGAACTTGAACTTTTAAGAGAAGCTGGATTTCATCCACTAGAAGTTATTCGAGCAGCTACATTGAATGGAGCTGAAGCATTGAAAATGGATGACAAAATTGGTAGTGTACAAGTTGGGAAATATGCTGACTTTGTAATTACAGAAGAAAACCCATTAGAAAATTTAAAATCTTTGTACGGAACAGGCGCAATAAAACTAAACGAAAAAAATGAGGTAATTAGATCTGGTGGAGTAAAATTTACTATCAAAGATGGAATAATTTATGATGCAAAAAGACTATTGATGGAAGTAAAACAAATGGTAGATGACAAAAAGGCCGAAGAAAATTGGGAATTAAAGCAACCTGGTATTAAATAGATTTAGTGACAACCAAAACCCCATTTTTTTAATCTGTAGTAATTATAAGGGAGAGGTGTAATAAATCCTGCAAACAACATTATGGGAATAACCCACCATGTTAATTTAGCTCCGCCTGTGAGTAAAACATCAATTATATTCATCGCAAGTTCCATCGCTATCATACTTATAAAACTCATTCCAATTGCAACTTTAAAGGCCTTCTTTAAAATCATCTGTCGTGACAATATAAAGGTTTCGAGTAAAATGCTAGTCAACAATCCATTTATAATTGCCAAAGCCATTATTTGCCAAGTTAAAAGGCTATGATCAATATTTTGAAAGTAAAAAATAGTTCCAAAATCCCCAATGCTACATCCCAATAAACACCATAATGTATTTACTGATGCTTTTTTCCAAGTATGTTTACAATTCCAATTCATTTGTTCCAAAGATATGATCGCTAGTGTGTAAAAGTTTATAAAATTTTGAAATAGTTTTATATTTAATGTACTAATCCAATTTAAATTTTAGACCCCTTTTTGCAATATTAAAACCTAAACCCTCAACCATATCTTTAATACCATTTTTATTTGTTAAAATAGGATTCGTATGATTTATATGAATAAAATATATTTTATTTCTCTCTGCAATGGGTTGATTAGAGAATAATTGTAAAGTCTCTTCTATTGAGGGATGAGGTATTTCTATCATATCTCTATTGAGTTCTGAACCATTATAAAAAGTTCCATCAATAAAAGCATAATCAACAAGTTTTACCTCTTCGATTATACTCTTTTCCCATTCACCCCATTTATCAATATCAGGAATAAAAAGTATTTTTTTTGATTTTCCAATTATTTTATAACCTACGGTTTCAGAATACTCATCTCTGTGGGGAACCTTGATCGGGATA
>CABYIO010000048.1 GCA_902519075.1 uncultured Bacteroidota bacterium
TAGTTTTAATTAATTTTTCAAATAATAAGTAATCATAAAAACTCCTAATCCCAGAAATTATTCTTGATTGTGAATTTGCTTTAACTTCTTTAGAAATATAGTAAACAAATTCCTTTATGTGATCTGCTTCAACATCTAGGGGGCTTATTTGTTTTATATTTTTGTTTAGGAATAATTTTAACTTTTTAAGATCATTTTCATAACTAGATATTGAGTTTTCACTCAAACCTCTTTCAATTTTAAGGTAGTCTTTGAAATCGCTAATTGCATGATTCCATTTCATAGTTTATCAATCTCTAATAAATTTAATAAATTTACAACGTGAAAAAAATTATCATCATTAATGGCCCAAATTTAAATCTTTTAGGAATAAGGGAAACTTCAATTTACGGAAAGCAATCATTTAATGATTATTTAAATGATTTAAAGGAAAATTATTCATCTGTTGAAATTGACTTTTACCAATCAAATATAGAGGGGGAAATAATTGATAAGCTTCAAGAGGTAGGTTTTTCTTATGATGGTATAATTTTAAATGCAGCAGCCTACACACATACTTCGGTTGGTATAGCAGATGCAGTTGCCGCTATCCAAACACCTGTTATAGAGGTGCATATTTCTAATATATATAAGAGAGAGGAAATAAGACAAACCTCATTAATTTCTAAAAATGTTGAAGGGATTATATGTGGTTTTGGATTAAAATCTTACAAGCTTGCGTTAGAAGCGCTAATTTAAAGATGTATAACCTCATCATAAGCAGCAGCAACTGCTTCCATAACTGCTTCAGACATCGTTGGATGAGGGTGAATAGCTTTTAATACTTCAGTGCCGGTTGTTTCAAGCTTTCTGCCTAAAACAGCTTCAGCAATCATATCAGTCACTCCAGCTCCAATCATGTGACAGCCTAGCCATTCTCCATATTTTTCATCAAAAATAACCTTAACAAAACCTTCTTTTGATCCAGATGCACTAGCTTTTCCTGAGGCAGAGAATGGAAATTTTCCCACTTTTATTTTATATCCCTTTTCAATAGCTTGTTTTTCAGTCAAACCAACACTTGATATTTCAGGGCTGCAATATGTACAGCCAGGAATATTTCCGTAATCAATTGGTGTAACATCATGTCCAGCAATTTTCTCAACACATAAAATGCCTTCAGCTGACGCAACATGAGCAAGTGCAGGGCCAGCTACTATATCTCCAATAGCATAATAACCAGGAATATTAGTATTATAAAATTTATCTACTAGAATTTTATCTTTATCTGTTGCAATACCAACATCTTCTAAACCTATATTTTCAATATTGGATTTTATACCTACAGCTGAGAGTAAAATTTCTGATTCAATAACTTCTTCTTTACCATTTACTTTAACTTTTGCTAAAACCTTATTCTTTTTCTTTTCAACAGACATAACCTCAGAGGAAGTCATAATCTTGATTCCTTTTTTCTTGAATGATTTTTCCAATTCCTTTGAAACATCAACATCCTCTAGAGGAACAATATTTGGCATATATTCAATTACTGTTACATTGGTACCCATACTATTAAAAAAATAAGCAAATTCAATCCCTATAGCACCAGATCCAACAATAGTAATACTATTTGGTTGTTTTTCTAAAGTCATAGCCTCTCGATATCCAATAATTTGCTTGCCATCTTGAGGAATAGAAGGTAGGACTCTTGATTTTGCACCTGTGGCAATAATTATATATTTAGCTTTATAGTCAGTTCCATCAACTGAAACAGTCTTGTCTTTTTTTAATTTTCCATATCCTTTTAAAACATCAATTTTATTCTTTTTCATAAGGAAATTAACCCCTTTACTCATGCCAGAAGCAACATTTCTACTTCTTTTGACTACTTTAGTAAAGTCATGACTAATATTTTCAGCGTTTAATCCATAATCTTCAGCATGATTTAAGTATTCAAATACTTGCGCTGATTTTAGCAAAGCTTTTGTAGGTATGCAACCCCAATTCAAACAAACTCCACCAAGACTTTCTTTTTCAACTACTGCTGTTTTAAAACCTAATTGAGAAGCCCTTATAGCTGTTACATAACCTCCAGGACCAGTACCAACCACAATTATATCATAATTATTCATAAGCTATTTTTTATTTGGATCGTTATTAAAATCTATACTAACCGAATTAACACAATATCTTAATCCAGTTTCTGTTGGACCGTCATTAAATACGTGACCTAAATGTCCTCCACAATTTACACATACTATTTCGGTTCTTACCATATTGTGAGAATAATCATCAACATATTTAATAGTACCCTCAATTGCTTCATCAAAACTTGGCCAACCACAACTAGTTTCAAATTTTTGATCACTATTAAAAAGGGGAGTCTTACAGCCATTACAATTATAAACACCATTTTCAAAATGTAAATTGTATTTACCTGTGTGAGGATATTCTGTGCCCTTTTGCCTGAGCACTCTATATTCTTCATCACTAAGAATGTTTTTCCATTCTTTATCTGTTTTATTAACTTTTTGTTTACCCATTTCAGTATCTTTTAAATAGATTTTATTTTGTGAAATTATAATATTGCAAGATGTGATAGCCAGAATTAAAAATAATGTGATCTTTTTCATCATTAAATAATTAAACAAATGAATAAAATATTGTAATATTAGTATCGATTTGTAATTAAATGCAAATTTATTTTAATTAAATGAAATTTTATAAAAAAGGTGACAAAAAGTTATTAAATGCTTGGGCATTTTACGATTGGGCAAATTCTGTTTATCCTTTGGTAATTTCAACTGCAATATTTCCTATTTATTTTAAAAGTATCACTAGTGGTGATAGTGTTGATTTTCTTTGGTTTGAATCAATAGAAAACGATGCTTTCATTGGTTATATATCGTCTTTTACATTTTTAATTTTAGCTATAATATCTCCTTTATTATCAGGAATCGCTGATCATACCGGTTATAAAAAGCTTTTCATGAAAATATTTTGTTACCTAGGATCATTTTCGTGTATTTTACTCTACAATTTTGATTTAGACAACTTCGACCTTGGAATTATTTATTACTTTTTTGCAGTTGTAGGTTTTTGGGGTAGTTTAGTTTTTTATAACTCTTATTTGCCTGATATTGCAAATACTGATCAACAAGATATAACTAGTGCTAAAGGGTATTCTCTAGGTTACTTAGGAAGTATTATTCTTTTAATTTTATGTTTATTCCTAACTCAATTTCCAGAATCATTTGGTCTTGTTGATAAAACTCAGGCGGTAAAAATGTCTTTTGTTCTCGTTGGAATTTGGTGGTTTCTTTTTAGTCAATATTCATTTTATTATTTGCCTGGAAGAAAACACTATAATGTAGAAAAAAGCAACCTATATTCTTTAAAAACCTTTCTAAGTGGATTTAATCAGTTGATTTCCGTTGTAAAACAATTAAAAGTAAATAATAAGCTCAGAATATTTTTATTTTCATTTTTTATTTTTACAATTCCTACTCAAACTATCATTCTTCTCGCTAGTTATTTTGGTGCAGATTTAAATGAAATTAGTTGGAAGAATGAGGAAACCATGCAATCAGGTTTGATTATAGCAATTATTGTTATTCAGATTTTAGCAGCTGCAGGCGCTTATCTAAGTGCAAAACTTTCGGATTACCTAGGTAACATAAATACTCTTATTTGTATTAATATTTTATGGGCAATTATATGCTTTTTTGGCTACTTTGTAAACTCACCACTTGAATTTTATATAGCAGCTGGGTTTATTGGTTTAGGAATGGGTGGTATTCAGTCATTATCAAGGTCTACTTATTCAAAATTGATTGACGTTAAATATTCAACCTCATATTTTAGTTTTTATGATGTATCTCAAAAACTAAGTATTGTTTTAGGAACTGCTATCTATGCCACAATGGATCTTTACACTGGAAGTATAAGATTAGCAATTTTACTTTTTGCACTATTCTTCATTCCATCAATCTACATACTAACTAGAATTTCAAAATAACAATATTTTTTAATGGCATAGTACTTGAAATATATATTATGTAGTAAGTAGTTTTTATTTCATTTTACAGATATAGAATCATTTATTTACATATCAAATATTTAGTATGTCTAGAAAAAATCTTTTTAATATTGACAATTTGTCAGCTCAGGATATTGATGAAAATGCTGAGTTGATTCCTCTTATGACTCCAGAAGATGAGTTGGAAATAAGCAAGGAAGAACTTCCCTTAACATTGCCAATTCTTTCATTAAGAAATACCGTTTTATTTCCTGGTGTAGTAATACCGATTACAGCATCAAGAGACAAGTCTATAAAATTGATTAAAGATGCAAATAATTTCAATAAACTTATCGGAGTTGTTGCACAAAAAGACGAAAATATAGAGGATCCAAAATTGAAAGATATTTACAACATTGGAACTGTTGCCAAAATATTAAAAGTATTACAAATGCCAGATGGTAATACTACCGTAATCATTCAGGGAAAAAAGAGGTTTGAGATAGAAAGGGTTATTTCTGAAAAACCCTATATCACAGCTAATATAAAAGATTATCCAGAAGAAAATCCAGGAAAAGACAATTCAGAATTTAATGCAATTATCGACTCTATAAAAGATTTATCACTTGAAATAATTAAAAGAAATCCAAACATCCCTTCTGAAGCATCTTTTGCTATAAAAAATATTGAAAGTAATTCATTTCTAATAAATTTCGTTTCGTCAAATTTAAATTTGC
>CABYIO010000049.1 GCA_902519075.1 uncultured Bacteroidota bacterium
TTTTGGAATAATTTCTGAAAAAAGTAAAATCATAATAGTCATTACTGTAGAAACAAACCCTACTAAAAACTCATCTGAAATTCCTCCTGGGAAAAAAGTATTTTCCAGGTTTAGTTCTGAATAAGCAACTTTAGCTTGAACCCCAACTAAGATTGCCCCAACTGTGTGGGCTATTGTATTCAGGGTTAAAATAATTATCAAAGGCTCGTCGATTGAATTCTTTAGGTCAGAAAGAGTCTTTGCATATTTTTTACCTTCTTTAATCTCAATTTTTATAAATGTGGTATTTATGCTTAGCAATACAGCCTCCAGAATAGAACATAAAAAAGATAGGCTGATGGTTAAAAAAATGTATAGTATTAAAAGTTCCAATAGGAATAAATAATTAGCTCAAATTTAATAAAACAAATGCAGACATTTGGGTCTTTTTAAATTTATAATTTATTAGTTAAGTATTAAGTTTTTGTCTCTGATTTTATTAATTCTTAGCATTGTGTAGTCAAAAAAATAATTTTGATATAGTTTCCAAGGTAATTTAGATCCTTGTTTTGGAAATAGATGAGATGACCTATGAATATATCCAGAATTGAGATTTAGTAAAGGCGAAATATTCATATTTTGATTCTTAACTTTAGGCATAAAGAAAGAATAATTTTTCTTATCCATTAACTTAAATAGCCTACTTGCATATTCACTTGTTAGATCACTTTTTAATGTCCAAGAAGCATTGGTGTATCCGGCAAAAAAGATACAATTTGGCAATCCACTAAGCATTAGTCCTTTATAAGTTATAGCATCTGAAGGATTATAAGCAACACCATCAATACTAATCTTTGATCCACCAAAAGCCAAAAGCTTTAATCCGGTAGCACTAATAATTATATCGGCATCTAAATTTTTTCCTGAGGCTAGTTTTATTCCCTTTTTGTTAAATGAGTCAATTTTATCAGTTAAAACATTTGCTTTACCTTTTCGTATAGCTCTAAATAAATCTCCGTCTGGCGCAACACAAAACCTTTGATCCCATGGGTTATAATTTGGCTCAAAATGAGGCTTAGCTGGAAAATCACCTAATTTTTTTTGAGCAGCTTTAACAAGTAATTTCTTCATATAGATAGGCCAGATTTTACATGCCTGAAAAAATAAAATTTGAATAAAAATATTTTTAAATCTTATTAGTTTATGGGCAACTTTTTTAGGAAAATATTTTTTAAATAATTCAGCATATTTATCATTATTAGGAAAAGCCCCTACGTAAGTTGGTGACCTTTGAAGCATTGTAATTTCTGCTGTTTCATCAGCCATTTCAGGTACAATCGTTACTGCTGTAGCCCCACTACCTATCACCACAACCCGCTTGTTTTTATAATCTAAATTTTCAGGCCAATGTTGTGGATGTATAATTTTACCTTCAAAATTTTCTAACCCATTATAGTTAGGGGTATAGCCTTCATCGTAATTATAATATCCCGTGCAAGAAAAGAGAAATTGAGAGTAATGTGTTTCTTTATTTCCGTTTTTGTTAATTACTATTATTGACCATAGTTTATTTTGAGTATCAAAGTTTGCCTTTAATACTTTAGTCTGGTATCTAATTTTATCCTTTATTTTGTATTCATTTGCCGCCTCATTTAAATATTTTAAAATATTAGGAGCATCAGCAAAAGACTTTGGGTTGTCCCAAGTTTTAAATGAAAAACCAAATGTATACATGTCAGAGTCTGACCTAATACCAGGATATTTAAATAAACTCCAAGTACCCCCTAATTCCTCTCTTGCCTCGAAAATAAGATATGATTTTTCAGGATTTTTTCTTTCCAGATGACATGCTGCCCCTACACCTGAAAGTCCTGCACCAACAATTATAATATCTGTATAATTTTTCACTTCAAAAATTTTCTTACAGTTGGTGAAGATACAAACCATAATGAAAATCCACTAATTACAGTTATAAGACCCAATAGTGAGAATATCCTTAAAACCGTATTATTAAAATTATCTCTTCCTTCATAGTCCATAGTATGGGTCATCCATAAGAAATCAAACCACCTCCAATCTCTATGTCTTACCGTTTGGAATTTGGCATTCTCTATTGAAATATATGCTTTTAAATTTTCATCTGATTTATAATTAATCACATAAGCTGGAAGAAGCTTTTCTCTATATTCGTGGTGTTTGCCAACTTCATAAATTGTTTCAATACTTGATATTTCTAAGCCTTCTTTCATGTGATTATTTGCAATATATATAGCATCTTCCTGAGAAATTGTCTTTTTATGTTCACCGGTTCTTGCGTTATACAAATAAAAATCATTTATTAAAAAAAAAGGCTCTCTTTTTATATCACGTATTTCAATAGTTTTAATCGATTCAGAATGATTAATCTCAGAAGGACTAATCAAATCTTCAAAAGCTATTGGTTGATAATCAAGATTTTTAAATTGATCCCCATGAATTTCATCCAGATTAGTCCAGCTAAAATACAGCCCACTAATTGTCCACATTAAAAACTGAATGCCTAAAAAAAGCCCTAAATACCTATGAGCTCTTCTAATTTTATGAGAAATTTTTCTATTCATTTTATTAGGTATTAAAGTATATAAAAAAATTCAAATTTATTTTTTTATGTACTTTTTATAAAAGGAATAAAGAATCGCATAAATAATAAGCACAATCCATAGATATATAAAAACATCATTTTTATAGCCCATTATTGTTTAGTTATTAAATAGTTAGTTACAACAATTTAATAAAAAAATAAATAATTAAGTTTTTTTAGATAAAAGAAGTAGCAGAGATTACTACTTCTTTTTAATTTTAATCTTCACAGTATTGCTCAGTTATTTCCTCAAGCATAACTTCTGATTGAATTGTCATTACAATTATATCACCTTGGTCATCTTCAAACTCCATTGTTATTGGAAAAACCAATTCAAAATCTGTGTCACACTCCATTGTGTTACAATTATTTGAAGACCATTCTTCAATAAAAGCCATGATTTCCTCTTCACTATTCCCAGTAAATTGATCACCGTTTGGAGCTTCTACTGTTACCGGGTAAACGATTTCACCACATGTATCAAGGCCGTCTTCACCATCTTCACCATCTTCATTATAACAATGCTCATCTAAAAGCTCTTGTAATTCTTCTTCTGAATTTATCGTTAAAATCTGAGTTTGATCATTCGTTTCAGAATAATACTCTACTGTTAGGGGGTATAATAAGGAAAAATCTCCACAGTCATCACTATTACAATTTTGATAGTATTGATTAATATATTCATGCAAATAGTATTCACTTTCTACATATATAATATCACCTTCAGGATTCTCTATTGAAATAGGATAAACAAGGTCAACACAATCAATCTCAAGCCAACTTTCATCATCCCAGCCATTATTGTCCTCATCGGGACACACATCAAAATACATCTCTAGCTCTTCATAGCTTTCAATTTCAATTACTTCTTGCTGTTCGTTTCCATTTTCATTCTCAAAATGGAAAACAATATTTATTGGAAAATTAATTTCAGGTAATCCATCATACTCATCACTCATCTCATAATATAAATCGATAGCTTCGAATAATTCATCTTCATTTCCGACAGAAACCTGAGAATCGTCGGGCATAGTTATTTGAATTGGAAATTGTAAATCAAAACACATGTAATTTCCCCATTCTTCAAAAATATCATAATTACCATCATTGTCTTCATCATAATTTTCATCAAATAGAAGTTCTCCATTTTCATCAAAGTATATGTAAAGTATATTTAAAAGAGAAACCAAATTTCTAGACTGCCTTCTAAGTTTTATTTCATAGCCTAAGTTTTCAGCGTATAATATCAATTCAGCTGTAATATTATTTTCTAGATCATTTATATGATTTTGAGAAGCTTCAGGTAACTCATCAAAACTAATTTCAATTTTACCTTCGTGGTTTTTAATTAATTGAATATGCTCTTCTATTGTTAGATTGTCGATAGAATTATCTGTTTCTGAATCAGAGCATGAAAAAATAAATGCGCTAAATAAGAATAAATAAATATACTTTTTCATAAAATTGATTATTTTGCGCAATATACAAAAATTGCACTGTGTGCATTATTTATAATATTAATATGCGGGATACATCAACTTTAAAGCTGAATTATTTAGGAGCAATGTTTTCGGCAGGTTTTATTTTTTTTATAATAAGACTGCAATTTGATGGAGAGATCCAAATATTAGATTATATTGAATTTTCATTGCCAATATTATTCATATTAATAAATCTTATTTTATTTAGGGTAATAGTAAATTCTAATGGTATTTCAAAGTCTTTATTTTTTCCAAATGTTAAATACAATGTAAAATCCTGGAGTGATATTAAACATTTCATAAATGTAACAGAAATTACTAAAGATAAAAACGGTAAGGAGATAAGACAGGAAACAATTTGGTTTGTTGATTTTAATGATAAAGTATGCTTAAGGGTTGAGAAACATAATGTACTTAGCTCAAAGAATATGAAA
>CABYIO010000050.1 GCA_902519075.1 uncultured Bacteroidota bacterium
AATTTTTTAATAGATTTTTTAATATTATTGATGATTTTAAAAATATTTCTTTTTTGCTTAAACCTGTTATTTTTGAAATTTCTTTTAGCATTATTAGATCTGGATCTACAGAATTTGAATAGTTAATCAGATATTTTACTATTCTACCTTTCATTTCGTTGACAGCCTTATTTGTGAAAGTTATTGCAAGAATATTTTTATAAAGCTCATAATTTTTAGAATCAAATAAGAGAATTAGATAGTCTCTAACAAGACTAAATGTTTTTCCTGTCCCAGCAGATGCATTGTATATATTGAAGGAATTTGTAGAAATCATCGAAAATACAAGTTAATGATAGTTGTTGATTTTTGACAGACTTTATTGTAAATTTGATTAACAAAAATTATTAAATATGAGCTTTAATTTACCTCAATTAGAATATTCATATGATGCCCTTGAGCCTCATATTGATGCCAGAACTATGGAAATTCATCATTCAAAGCACCATCAAGGCTATACAAACAAGCTTAATGTAGCTATTGAAGGATCAAAACATGAATCGGAAGATATATTAGATATCTTGCAAGGGTTAGATATGAGCAATATGGCTCTAAGAAATAACGCTGGCGGATATTATAATCACAAATTATTTTGGGAGGTTATGAATCCAAATCATGAAAGTGTAATGTCAGATGGCCTTAAATCTGCAATTAACGATGCATTTGGATCTTTTGATGATTTTAAAGATACTTTTTCTAAAGCTGCTGCCACAAGGTTTGGTTCTGGATGGGCATGGTTGTGTGTAAAAGATGGAAAACTCGATGTATGCTCAACCCCAAATCAGGATAATCCACTTATGCCAAACGGATGCGGGGGAACGCCAATATTAGGTCTAGATGTTTGGGAGCATGCTTACTATTTAAATTATCAGAATAGAAGACCAGATTATATTAACGCTTTCTTTGAAGTTATAAATTGGGGAGTTGTTTCAGAAAAATTTAATCAAGCCCTTTAGTAAGCTCTTTTTTTATTTCCCTCGTAAAAGTTTACAAAAGCTGTATTAACAACTCTGTTACCGCCGGGGGTTGGATAGTTACCTGTAAAATACCAATCACCCCTTGAAGTAGGACATGCTTTATGTAAGTTTTCAATTGTCTGGAAAATTATTTTGACATCTCTTTTTTCTATATGTGAGCTTAATAAGTCTGTTATTTTATCAGAAATTTCATCTGCAGTAAAAGGGTCATATATTGCTTTTACTTTATTCTCCATTTTACTGTCCTCCAGCTCAAGTTCACTTTTACAATTTTCATATACTTCTTTTATTAATGAAGTCTTATCATGATCCTTTAATAGTTCAAGAGCTGCGTTAAATGCAATTAAGCTTTCTAAATTAGCCATATCAATTCCGTAACAATCTGGATATCTAATTTGAGGAGCAGAGGAAACAATAATTATTTTCTTTGGATCTAGTCTATCCAACATTTTTAGTATACTTTTTTTGAGTGTTGTTCCCCTGACAATACTGTCATCGATAATAACCAGAGTGTCTTTTTTCTTAACAACACCATATGTTATATCATAAACATGTTCAACTAAATCATCTCTGCTATCGTCTTCAGTTATAAAAGTTCTTAGCTTGACATCCTTTACAGCTATTTTTTCTATTCTGGGTCTGATAGACAAAATTTCTTTTATTTTATCTTCCGAAAGCCCCTTCTTACCGATAATTTCTTCGCTTTTTCTAGTATTAAGATATTCCTCAACACTTTCAATCATTCCGTAAAATGAGGTTTCAGCTGTATTTGGAATGTATGAAAAAACGGTGTTTTTTATGTTAAAATCTATCTCATTTAATACTGTCGGCATTATTAATTTCCCTAAGTCCTTTCTTTCCTGATAAATGCTAGCATCATTTCCTCTAGAAAAGTAGATCCTTTCAAAAGAGCAAGATTTATTTGTTTTAGCTTTTATCACGCTCTTTATTTTTACTTTTCCGCTATTTTTTATAACGATGGCATCTCCTGGTTGTAATTGTATAATGTTACTTTTATTTACGTTAAATGCAGTTTGAATTGCCGGTCTTTCAGATGCTACAACAACAACCTCTTCGTCTTTATAATAAAAGGCAGGTCTAATGCCGTTAGGGTCTCTCATAACAAATGAGTCACCATGCCCTAATAAGCCACCAATCACGTATCCTCCATCCCATCTTTTTGATGCCTTTTTTAAGATTTTGAAAATATCTATTTTTTCTGAAATTAAAGATGAGCACTCTTGTTTATTAAGACCTTCTTTCTTAAAATCTTTATACATTTTTCTAACGGCGTCGTCTAAGAAATGACCAATTTTTTCCATTATTATAACAGTATCGGTATATTCTTTTGGATGTTGCCCCAATTCAATCAAGCTATTAAAAAGCTCATTAGAGTTGGTCATATTAAAGTTTCCTGCTAATATCAGATTCCTATGCTTCCAATTATTTTGTCTTAAAAAAGGGTGAACATTTTCGACGCTATTTCCGCCAAAGGTCCCATATCTCACGTGACCAAGAAGAACTTCGGCTAAGTAGGGTACTTTTGACTTTAATTTTTCAATATTTTCAGGCAATGATGGATCAGACTTAAGTTCTTGGTTAATTCTTTCATTTATTTTACTGAAAACATCTTGAATCGGTTGTTTTTCAGTCGAACGTATTCTACTGATAAATCTTTTTCCTGGTTTAACATCAAGTTTTATGGAAGCAAAACCTGCTCCATCTTGACCTCTATTATGTTGTTTTTCCATTAGTAAGTACATTTTATTTATTCCATAAAATGAACTACCATATTTTTTTTTGTAAAATTCTAGTGGCTTAAGTAGTCTAATGTGGCCGATACCACATTCGTGTTTTATAGCATCACTCATTTTCTAATAGTATGCATACAAAAAAACAAAATAAATATTGAATAAAGACATTTAATTATTATGTTTTTTTATAAAACTTATACGTTTATCAATTTCATCTTTTGAGATATTTAACATATTCTCTATTCCAAACTTTTCCACGCAAAATGATGCAACTGCGTTAGCATAAATTAGGGCACTTGAAATGGATTCAAAAGTGTAGTTTTTTGATTCAGCTAAGTGACCAGCAAAAGCCCCTGCAAATGAGTCACCAGCTCCGGTAGGATCGATAACTTTTTTAACTTTGAATGATGGACAGAAAAACTTCAAGTTGTCCGAATATAGCGTTGAACCATACTCACCTTTTTTCATAATTAAATACTTGGGACCCATGGTAAGAATTTTTTTGATACCGTTTTTATAATCTTTACATCCTGATAGTTGAATTACCTCCTCGTCATTAATACAAATGAGATCAACTTTCGAGATAATTTTTAATAGATTATCTAATGTATTATCCATCCAAAAATTCATTGTATCCAGCATAGTAAATTTTGGTCTTTTTTCAAATTGTGATATAACACTTAATTGAACTTTTGGATCTAGATTTCCAAGAACTAGAATATCTAGATTGGTATAATTTTTTGGAATTTTAGGATCAAAATTTGCTAGCACATTTACCTGTGTTTCTAAAGTATCTCTTTTGTTCATATTATCATGATATTTTCCAGACCAAAAGAAACTTTTACCATCCTTTTCAATTTGAACTTCTGAAATATCAATTTCTTTTGAAATCAGCAGATCTAAGTAACTTTTTGGAAAATCATTACCAACAATTGAAACTACTGCACATTCAACATTTTTTGTTTTAGCAGCAAGGCTAGCAAATGGTGCTGAACCACCAATCACTCTCTCGACCTTACCATAAGGGGTTTCAATTGTGTCAAATGCTAATGTGCCAACAACTATTACTTTACCCATATCATTAATTTATTTTCTGCCAAAATCAGCAGGAATTTCTCCCCAATTTTTTGTTTCCCACTTTTTTATTATTGCAGAATACTTGTTTTCTTTAAGCCATACTATTGCTCTGTCTACTAAAATAAATACTTCTTCGTTTCCTTTATTTCTGATTAATTTGGTTTGACATCTTTTTTTTCTAACCCAACTCATCGCTGTAATCGAATCAGAGTAAATAATTTTCTTTTTTAAGTCTTTCTCTAAAATTGCTATTCCATGAACCAAAGCTAAAAACTCACCAATATTATTAGTCGCATTATTAAATGGTCCCATTTTAAACAAAACTTCTTTAGTCTCTGTGTTAACACCTTGATATTCCATTATCCCAGGATTTCCACTTGATGCTGCGTCAACCGAAATTGAATTTAATTCGGGTCCTTCTAAAACATGATCTTTTACTGAGTTTTTCTTGTATTCATCAAAACCCATTTCATAGGCTTTCTGAGCCTCTTCAATATCACCAAAACTTTTGAATAATGCACCTTTAATGTTTTTTATTTCTTCCTGACATTTCTCCCATGATTTGTAAACTCCAGGATTATTTCCTTTCCAAACAACATAGTATTTTTGTT
>CABYIO010000051.1 GCA_902519075.1 uncultured Bacteroidota bacterium
TTATTGGTTATTCACCACTCCTTTTTACATATTTGTTATAATTCCAACTGTGGAATTCGTACTTACTCGTTATGGAATTGATGAGTTAGAGACCGGTAGAGCTGTAAAAGGTATTCATTGGTTATTTGATATAATGTTGTATTTAAATATTCTCATTGTATTTGGCTTATTGATATATTCTTTGACCAAAATTGTCTCTTATGAATTTATGTCTATTGAATTTTTAGGGTCATTACTTTCAATGGGGCTTGTAATGGCTTCAAATGGTATTAATGTAGCACATGAATTATGTCATCGTACCAAAACCCCTGAAAGGTTTTTAGGTAAATTTCTTTTAATACCATCACTTTATATGCATTTTTACCTAGAGCACAATTATGGTCACCATCTAAAGGTAGCGACTAAGGAAGATCCCGTTACAGCAAAATATAATGAACCTATTTATATATTCTGGATTAGTGCAATTAAGGGTGAGCTTTTAGGAGCAATTAAAATCCAAAAAAACAGATTGTTAAAAAATAATACATCTTTTTTGTCATTTTATAATGATATGTTTTGGTATGGAATAATTCAATTATCATATATGCTTTTAGTTTTTATTTTATTTGGTCCTAAGGGATTAATTTTTTGTTTACTAGCAGCTCTTTTTTCGGTTTTAATGTTTGAGAGTGTTAATTATATTGAACACTATGGCCTTTTAAGAAAAAAATTATCATCTGGAAGATATGAAAGGGTTCAAGAAAGGCACTCATGGAATTCTAATCATATATTTGGAAGAATAGTTCTTTATGAATTAACAAGACACAGTGATCATCACAGGATTGCAGAAACCGAATATCAAAATTTGAAATCTATAAACAATTCCCCACAACTGCCCTTTGGTTACCCAACAAGTATTTTATTGTCTTTTATACCGGTTTTATGGTTTAAAATAATGAATCCTAGAGTTCCTAAGGATATGTATGAACTATCGCTTAAAAAAATAGAAAAATGAAAAAATATATTACATTAATTATTTTACTATCAAGCTCAATTATTTTTTCTCAGATAAAGATGAACGGTAAGGTAACTGATAGTATAGGTACACCCTTGGAGCTGGCAAATATTATTTTAATTGATTCAGATTCTAACACACTAGAAACTTTTGCAATGTCAGATAATGAGGGCGATTATAAATTATCTTTAAAAAAGAATAGTAAATATAATCTTCAGGTTAGCTACATCGGTATGGCTACTTTTTCACAAACGTTGAATACTAAAGATAATGATATTATAAAGAATTTCTCTTTAAGACAAGATAATCAACTTGATGCAGTTGAGTTAACCTACGAAATGCCAGTTGTAGTAAGTGGAGACACCCTAGTTTATGATGCTGATTCCTTCAAAACAGGTACTGAAAGAAAACTTGAAGATGTTTTAAAAAATCTTCCCGGTGTTGAAATAAATGATGATGGAGAAATAGAGGTTGAAGGAAAAGCGGTTACCAAAGTTATGGTAGAGGGAAAAGATTTTTTTGATGGTGATTCAAAAATTGCGTCAAAGAATATACCCTCTAATGCAGTAGATAAAGTTCAAATTTTAAAGAATTATGCTGAGGTTGGACAACTTAGTTCGGTTCAAAACAACCAAGATAACATTGCCATTAATATTAAGTTAAAGAAGGGTAAAGATAAGTTTTGGTTTGGTGATATTCTAGCAGGTGCGGGTGAGTCACCTAGCCACACCCAAAATCAAAATTTGGACTTACATATATTTCAGCCAAAGCTTTTCTTCTACAGTCCTACCTACAGTATTAATGTTATTGGAGATTTAAATAATATTGGTGAGCAGGCATTTACAAGAAGGGATTATTGGAATTTTTCAGGAGGATTTAACAGACCTAGTGGAAAAAGTGGAACAAATATCTCGCTAGGAAATAATAATTTAAGTTTTTTGCAACTTCAAAATAATAGAGCAAAGGATATTAATACTGAGTTTGTAGCAATAAACTCTAGCTATTCACCAGATAAAAAAATTGATTATTCTGCTTTTTTAATTTTAACAAATAGTGAGACAGAAATACAACAAAATAATAGTACTCAGTATGTTGGTTTACCTGAAAATATTCCAGATGAAAATACCCAAACAAATACTTCACAAGTTAGTGAGCTTGGAATTGGTAAGTTTTCACTAAAATTTATCCCAAATGTTAATAATCAGTTTGAATACGAGATTTTAGGTAGATTAACAAATGAATCTCAAGATCAAAATTATTTATCCTCGGTTATAGGAGTTATTGATCAGTTTGATGAGGCTGAAACTTTCAGTATTAATCAAAATTTAAACTACTATTACACATTAAACGAAAAAAATATTTTTGCCTTAGAAGCTCAGCACTTAATTAAGGATGAAGATCCTTTTTACAATGCTATTTTGGAAAATAACGAGAACTATCAAATTACAGCTACAGGACTAGGATTAGATAATTCTCTTCCTTTTTATAATATCGCTCAGGAAAAAAAGGTTAAGTCTAATCAAATTGATGCAAAAATTGATTATTGGAATATTTTGAATAAAAAGAGTGATATTAACTTAACATTTGGAACAATTTATAGTAAACAAGAATTTGATTCAGATATTTTTCAGTTCCTTACTAACTCAAACGAGAATATATATGATCCAACTCCTACTATAAATAACGGCATAGATTTTAATGATGTTAGTTATGTTTTTAATGACGTTTATTTGGGATTACATTACAGATTGAAGTCAGGTAAGTTTACAATTAGCCCAGGATTTACAGCTCATTCATATAATTCTGAAAATTCACAGAATGATCCTTTTGATGCTGGAAGTTTAAATTATAAAAAATCTTTTTTTAAACTTCTTCCAGATTTTAATATGATTATTCAATTTAAGGACAGCGAGACGCTTAGGTTAAACTATGCCATGAGAACTCAATTCACAGATATTAGCAAAATTGCAAGAGGATTGGTTTTAAATAATTACAACTCAATTTTTATTGGCACCCAAGATCTACAAAATGCTATTTCTCATAATATAAGTTTAAATTATAACAGTTTTAATCTTTTTAATTATACGAATGTTTATGCTGGAATCAATTATAATAAATCAATTGATCAAATAAGAAATTTAACCAGTTTTGAAAGTGTAATAGCTACAAGTAGCCCTTTTAACTCAGGTTTTGCTGATGAAAATTTATCTGCATATGGAAGATATCAAAGATCTTTTGGAAAAATAAGAGGGACAATTGGCACAAACTTTAATTTATCTAAATTTAATCAGTTTATTCAAGATACATCAAGACCTAGCTTGAGTGAAACTTTCTCTCAAAATTATAATGCTTCTATCAGAACTCTATTTAAGAATGCTCCTAATATAGAAGCGGGTATGAAGTATTCAGTAAGCGAAACAAATATTGGAGATTTAGAGACAAAATATTTCAACGAAAGTCCATTTATTGAAGTTGATGTACTTATACTAAAATCGTTTACTTTCAGATCAAATTATTCAACAACTAAGTTTAAGGATCAAAATTCGATTATTAATGAATATGAGTTTTTTGATGCGGCTATTTCATATAGAAAGGATAAGGAAAGTAAATGGGAGTTTGAATTAAGAGCAAGTAACTTATTAGACACAAAATCTCAAAGTCAATCAAACGTATCTAACATTTCTGTTAGTACTAACGAATACTTTATTCAGCCAAGGTTTGTTACAATTAGACTTATTTATAGTCTTTAAATTTTATCAATAATTCTTTTTTTAGTTAAAGAAAAAGTTTTTCTTTACAGAGTAAATTATCTGTGTGAATTTATTTTCACAGATAATTTTCTTTTTTTATAAATGAAAAAATTAAATAAATATAGCAGAACAGTAACTCAGGATAATTCACAACCTGCAGCACAGGCAATGCTATATGCTATTGGTTTTACTGATGATGATTTTAATAAGCCTTTAATCGGAATTGCAAGTACTGGATATGAAGGAAACC
>CABYIO010000052.1 GCA_902519075.1 uncultured Bacteroidota bacterium
AACAATTTTTCTTTAGAAGTGTTTTCAATACAAAAGTCTGATCTTAAGCACTTTACATCTTGACTTAGCTGAGAATCCAAAATCTTATCTACCCTATTTTTAGAATAATTTTCTCTATCACTTATTCTCTTGTGAATTATATTTAGTGGAGTTTTAACACAAATAATTTTATCAAAAATATTTTCAGAATTATTTTCAAATATCAAAGCAGCCTCATATATAATATATTTTGAATTTTGATGTTTTAACCATAAATCAAAAGCTTTTTGTACTCTTGGATGTATTACGGAATTTAGAGAATCTAAAAGACTTTTATTATTAAATATCTTCTCTGAAATGAATTCTTTATTTAATTTACCATTAATATATGCATATTCTCCTAACAAATTAATTATCTGCGTTTTTAAGTCAGAATTACTAATCATTAACTCTTTAGCACAATCGTCAGCAATAAAGACAGGAATTCCTAAATCTTTGAAAAAAGTAGCTGCTGTTGTTTTTCCACTTCCGATAACACCTGTTAATGCTATTTTTTTCATTCCAATATGATTAGTTGAATTTGATTTGAACTTAGCCTAGCATTCTTTATAAAATCAGGTTTTTTAGTCAAATAAGGAATTAATGTACTTTGATTTTTATCTAATACACATTCAATTCTGAAATCAATTGGTGTGGTTTTCTTGTAATCGTCGATACTTATAAAATATTTAACCGAAAGCTCTTTAGGATAGTAATTATATTTAATATTTTCATTGCTTAAAATATTAACAGGAACTGTGACTATTTCTTCCGTATATTGATCAACTTCTAATTTATATTCTATCATACTTAAATCAATTGAAAGGTCGTCAAAAGCAGGTTTCAAAAGACTTAAATTTATTTGAATATCTGAATTAACGTTATTTAATTTTACAAATTCAGTGTCAACATAATCAATTTTTCTTATTATATCTTTTGGCCCTAATATTGTAACTGAATCATTTGTGATTAATGGGGTTTTGAAAGAATCGAAACCAGACTCATAATTTATTGATATGTTTGTTTTTATAAATTTCCTTTCAGAAATATACTGATCAAAATATAAAATTATAGAATCTTCAAAAATTGTTAAAAGCTCAATAGACGAGTCAAAATTAAGCTTTGTATCTGTGAAATCCTGCTTCTGTTCCCATAAAAATGAATTGTTTAACTCTTTTAATTTTTTTGCAGAAATTTTAAGCTCGGGTGTTTTGAAATAATATTTTGCCAAACTAAATCCAAAACCTCTGACTTTTAATTCTACCGAATCATGAGATTTTTTGTATATAACTTTATCCTCGGGAATATCTGTGACAGTTAACTTGAATACAATATTTTTATCATATGTAGAGGTTAATTTACTAACTAATGATGTGGAAATAGCTAATATCAGAAATATTAAAAATACATTGAACTTACCTTGGCTTGAATAAATTTTCATTAATTGTGATTAAAAAACATTTTTGGAAATATACTCTCTATTTTTTTATTAGGGAACATATTAATTAATATAAATGACTTAAAAAAACCATAACCATAACCCATAAATTGAATTAAAGTTGACATAATTGATAATAAACCCACCAAAGGGTTATTTTTAAAAGAAGACTGAGTAAAAATCAATAAAAAGTATAGTAAATATATTATCAAAATTAAGTTGCTAATATTAAATAAAAATAAAAATATTGAAACTAAAAACATAGAAGAAAAAAATAGAGGAAACCAATAAATGATTTTTTTTGTTTCGGGGTAGCGATTATTTAAAATTGATCGAGCAACGCCAAACTTATATACCTGATTAAAAAAACTTAAAACTGAAATTCTTCTCTTGTGAAAAACTTTTAAATTACTGTAAAGTTTTGTGCTAAAACCTTGTTTCTTTAATCTTATTGATAAATCTGGATCTTCACCAGGATGAATCATACCAAACCCCTTACTTCTTAAATATGCTTTCTTTGAAATACCCATATTAAAACTTCTTGGTTGGAAATCTTTTGATTTATTACCACCTCTGATATGACCTGTTGTAATAAATGAGGTCATTGAATAACTAACTGCTTTTTGAAAATAATTAAAAGAATGGTGAGAATCGTCTACTCCTCCAAAGCAATCTGAAAAATTTTTAGTTAAATTTTTGATTAAAATTTTATTATAATCAGGTGGAAGAATAATATCAGAATCAAGAATGATGAAATATTTTCCTTTTGCAACATTCATCCCGAAATTTCTTGAATCACCTGGCCCTGAGTTTTTTTTGAAAAAATAAGCAATATTTAAATTATTGAAGTTTTCAATAATATGTTCGCACTTGTGTTTTGAACCATCTTCAACTATTACTATTTCAAATTCTTTATCTCCATCAAGTTCTGAAAAACTCTTTAAAAGTTCATAAATCTCATCTGGCCTGTTGTATACTGGAATTATAAACGATATATCTTTTAAATGCATATTCAAAATTAAACAATAAATACAAAAAAAGGGATTAGTTAGATGCTAATCCCTTAAAGTGATTTTATATTATTTCAAAATATTTTATGAATTTTCAATCATATCCATTATACTATCGCTAACACCCATATTACTAAACCCACCGTCATTGTATAAGTTCTGTAGAGTAACTCTTTTGGTTAAGTCACTAAATAACGCAATAGTATAGTTAGCACAATCCATTGCTGTCGCATTTCCTAGAGGAGACATCTTATCAGCATATTTTATGAATCCATCAAAACCTTTTACTCCTTTTCCAGCTGTTGTTGGTGTAGGAGATTGAGAAATTGTATTTACCCTAACTTTTTTATCTTTTCCAAAGAAATAACCAAAACTTCTAGCAACGCTTTCAAGAAAAGCTTTATTATCAGCCATATCGTTATAATCAGGAAATACTCTTTGCGCAGCCATGTAGGAAAGAGCCACTATACTACCCCATTCATTCATTGCATCATTTTTATATAAAGTTTGCATAACCCTGTGAAACGACATTGCGGAAACATCTAAACCTTTGTGAGTCCAATCATAATTTTGGTCTGTATAAGATTTGCCTTTTCTAACATTTATAGACATCCCAATTGAATGAAGAACAAAATCTAACTTACCGCCTAAGATTTCCATAGATTTAGTGATTAAGTTCTCTAAATCATCTAGGGAAGTAGCATCAGCGGGAATTACAGTTGAGTTAGTTTTCTCAGCAAGTTCATTAATTTGACCCATTCTCATAGCAACTGGAGCGTTTGTTAGAACAAATGCTCCACCTTCTTCAAATATACGTTCAGCAGTAATCCATGCAATTGAATTTGAATCAAGAGCGCCAAAAATAATTCCTCGTTTTCCTTTCAATAGATTATTTGACATATTTATTTATTTTATTAAGCAAATATAATATTAATTAAGCAACTGTTTGGCATGAGTATATGCAGATTCAGATGCATTATTTCCTTCTAACATTTTAGCGATTTCAACTATTCTTTCACTATCATTTAATCTTGAAATCATAGTTTTTGTATATCCGTCAATATCATTTTTATAAATCAAAAAATGTGACTCACCCATAGCAGCTATTTGAGGTAAATGAGTAATCGAAAATGTTTGAATTCTAGAACCTAGCTCTTTCATAATCGTACCCATTTTTTTTGAAATTTCACCGGACACCCCAGTGTCAATTTCGTCAAAAATTATAGAAGGTAACTTTTTATACTTAGCCATAATTGATTTTATAGATAACATGATCCTTGACATCTCACCGCCAGATGCTGCATCTTTAATCTTTTTAAATTCATAACCTTTATTTGCAAGAAACTCAAAATCAATAGTATCCATTCCATTTGAATAAAAATTTTCTGTTTTAAAAAGGCTTA
>CABYIO010000053.1 GCA_902519075.1 uncultured Bacteroidota bacterium
ATATATCTGCATTATAATTATCCCCAATCATAATTGAATTTTCAATCGTTGCTTTTGCTGATTTAATAGCATGATTAAATATTAATTTATTAGGCTTTTTAACCCCAACATCTTCAGAAATTGTAACAGTTTTGAAATAATGTACCAAATTTGATTTTGCCAGCTTCCTTTTTTGCACCTCTTTAAATCCATTTGTAATTATATGCATGTTATATTTTAATTTTAAAGTATCCAAAACCTTTAAAGAGTTGGGGATTAGATTATTGAAATCTGAAAGGTGCTCAATATAGTCTACCGCAAGCTTATTTATAACATTATAATCTACCTTATAATTCAGCTTATTAAATGTATCAAAAAGTCTATAAAATCTTAAATCAGCCTTACTAACTTTATTTTCACGATACATTTCCCAATATTTTCTGTTTATTGGGTGGTATGCATATAAAAATTTATCAACGTCAACTTTTACACTATTAATCTCTAAAATTTTAAAAAATGTTAAATCTGAATTTTTATCAAAATCCCAAAGTGTATGATCTAAATCAAAAAAAATGTCTTTAATATCATTCATTTAATATTGTTTAAGTTTCTCAAGATCTAGACCCCCAAATTTACCTGAGCTCATCATGAGTAAAACAGAATTGGTTAAATCAAGGCTGAACATTGTTTCTTCGAGTTTTTCATAATTATCAATCACTGTTAAGTTTTGGTGATTAAAGGAATGGATAATAAGTTTAGAATCTATAGGAATTAACCTCTTTATTTTCATATTTTTTTCTGAATAATATATATAACATTCATCTGCATTATTTAAAGTGCTTCTATATTTGTTTAGAAAAGCTGGGTTTAAACTACTGTAAGTATGAAGCTCAAAACAAACAATTAGCCTTATATCAGGAAATTGTTTTCTTACTGCTTCAGAGGTAGCTTTAACTTTACTTGGTGAATGAGCAAAATCTTTAAAAATTATAGAATTGGAAGATTTATAAATTAATTCAAGCCTATTACTTGCTCCATTAAACGAAGTAATAGCTTTGTAAAAATCTTCAGATTTAATTCCTAGACTACAACAAATGTGTAATGCACCGTTAATATTTTGTAGATTATGATCTCCAAAGATATTAAGCTTGTATGATTTACCATCAAAATCAATATAAGTGATACCATGATTAATTTTAAAATCAGGCAATGAATATGGAATAAATTTTATATTATTTGTATTTGATTCAATAAGCTTTACAAGTTCATTATCTAATTTGTTAAATACTAATGTTCCGTTATTCTCAATAGAGTTTATAAAAATCTCAAATTGTTGAACATAATTTTCAAATGTTTTAAATACGTTTATGTGATCCCAAGCAATTCCGCTAATAAGCGCAATATGAGGTTTATATAAATGGAATTTTGGTCTTGGATCGAGCGCAGAGGATAAATATTCGTCCCCTTCTAAAACAATATATTTACTAGATTCGGAAAGTTTAACCATAACTTCAAAACCCTCAAGTTGGGCTCCAACCATATAGTCAGCATCAATATTTTGTTCTTTTAATGCATGCAATATCAAAGATGTAATAGAAGTTTTGCCATGACTACCCCCAATGACAATTCTAATTTTATCTTTTGACTGATTATAGATGAATTCAGGATATGAATAAATTTTTAGGCCTAATTCTTTCGCCTTAATAAGTTCAGGGTTGTCTTCTTTTGCATGCATTCCAAGAACAATTACATCAATATCACTTGAAATTTTTTCTGAAAACCACCCCTCCTCTTCAGGAAGCAAATTATATTTTTTTAATCTTGATTTAGACGGATCATTAATTAAATCATCACTTCCCGTTATAGTATATCCTTTTAATTTTAGTGCAATTGCAAGATTATGCATTGCAGAACCACCTATTGCAATAAAATGAATTTTCATCTATTAATTAATTTATTTAATTCATCAATTTTTTTAATTAAAGAATAATTTCTTTTTTCAGAATTAATCGAAACTTCCTTTGACAGCTTTATAAAATGTCTTGAATTATCATTACCTAATTTAAAGTTAGAATAAGCCAAGAGATAATACGTTTCATCCAATGAAAATCTATCAGCAGATGAGTAATGACTTATATATTTCTCTAAATATATAATGGATAAGGTATTATATTTTTTATGATTTTGATTTGCTAAAATCTTACCGACAACAAAATTAAAATAGTTAAAATCAAATAAGATTGGATTAGAAGTTATAGAGTCAATTATTTTTTTTTCAAACTCAATTGTTTTTTTTTCGTTATTCTGAAAACTATGAAAATAATGGTATGACAATAAGCCATGAACTTTAGAAATTTTAAGTATTTCATGACAATAATATTGCGCGTCATCTTTATTTCCTCCAAGAATTTGAGGAAGTTCGGTTAAAATTTGAACTAATGCCCATCTACTGTAAATATGTTGGTTGTTAAGGGATGCGGATTTTATTAAATTTCTTTTTGCAGTGTTTATAAGTGGTAAAACCTTAAACTTACTAACAACTTCAGAGTAAGCAGCTTGTGTGCCACCAAGCCTGTATAAATAATCAGAATTATTAGGGTCAATTCTGACTAATTTTTCGTAAAAATTTATTGCCAAATCCCATTTCTTTTCAGCGGCATATGCCTCACCGATTTTGATAATATTTATTGGATTTTGATCATCATTTTTATAAACACTGATTAAAGAATCAATAGAATTTGTCTGAGAAAATAGTGAGGTTAAAAAAGTTAGTAAAAAAACTGGCAAAGTATAAAATATTGAAATCCTAATTGACATATTTTCTAATTTAGCATTTCCCAAATTTTATCTTTAAGCTCAACTAATCCAACATTGGATATTGAAGAAATAAAAATAAACTCTTCTTGTATTTTATCACTAATTTCTAATTTAATTTCATCCGTTAATTCATCATCAAGTAAATCAGATTTTGTAATTGCGATTAGTCTACTTTTATCAAGCATCTCTGGATTATATTTTTTTAGTTCTTTTAATAAAATATTATAACTATTAACTATGTCATCGGAATCTGAAGGAATCATAAAAAGAAGAGTAGAATTTCTTTCAATATGTCTCAAAAAATAGTGGCCTAAACCCTTACCGTCAGAAGCTCCTTCAATTATTCCTGGAATATCAGCCATTATAAAAGTTTTAAAATCCCTATACTTAACTATACCTAAATTTGGTTTTAGAGTAGTAAATTCATAATCGGCTATTTTAGGTTTAGCATCAGTGATCACAGAAAGTAAAGTTGACTTCCCAGCATTTGGAAAACCTACAAGTCCAACATCGGCTAAAACTTTTAATTCTAATGTTATTTGAATTTCTTCATTAGGTAGTCCGGGTTGAGAATATCTAGGTGTTTGATTTGTTGAAGATTTAAAATGCCAATTTCCTCGTCCTCCTTTACCACCTTGACATATTATTTTTTCTTCTCCATCTCCTGTGATTTCAAAAATTATCTTTTCATCAATAGTATTTTTAACAACTGTACCCAGTGGAACATCGATGAAAACATCCTTACCATTAGAACCTGTGATTCTATTTTTCCCTCCATCGTTTCCCTTTTCGGCCTTGAAATGTCTTTTGAATTTTAAATGATATAAAGTCCAATACTGTGAGTTACCTCTTAAAATTATATGACCTCCTCTTCCGCCGTCTCCACCGTCGGGTCCACCCTTGGCAACATATTTTTCTCTCCTTAGGTGCGTAGATCCCTTACCCCCTTTTCCGGAAGCAACATTAATTTTAACATAATCTACAA
>CABYIO010000054.1 GCA_902519075.1 uncultured Bacteroidota bacterium
TTTTTGAATTTAAAAAAAAATTTTAACGGAAAAGTTGATTGGAATTTTAAAAACTATGGTAAGCTGTGGAATTATAATCTTAATTATTTTGATTTTTTAAATTATGATAAAGTAAACCTAAATTTTTCAATCAATCTAACTAAAGATTTCTTAAATAATTACCATAATATCACATATGGTAGAGATCCATATCCTACTTCATTAAGAATATTTAATATTATTAAGTTTTGCTCAAAAAATAATTTATTTGAAAAAGAATTCATTGATTTGATTTATATGGATACTAAACTATTGATGGATAATATTGAATACCATTTGTTAGGAAATCATCTTTTAGAAAATGCTTTTTCCATTTATTTATCAGGCCTATTTTTCGAAATTGAAAAATTTAAAGAAACTGGAAAAAAAATTATAGTAAATCAGCTTAAAAAACAAATTCTTTCTGATGGAGCTCATAATGAACTTTCTCATATGTATCATAAAATCATCCTGTTTAAGATTTTAGATTTACTTAATTTTCATAAATCTAATCCTAAAATACAAGACTCTACTTTTGTAAATTTTTTGAAATCAAATGCCGAGAGAATGATTTCCTGGTCAAATTCTTTTTCTTTAAAAAACGGCTACAGTCCAAATTTTAACGACTCATATAGAAACAATCTTAATTTAAGTGATTTAAGAAAATATCAGAAATTTTTAGAAATTCCTAAAATTAATTTAGGACTAGGTGAATCTGGATTTAGAAAAATCGTTAAAAAAAACTATTCTATTTTCTTAGATATTGGTAATATTGTTGCTAATCACCAGCCTGGGCATTCACATGCAGATAATTTAAATTTTGAGCTTTTAGTGGGTGATATTCCTGTAATTGTTGATACTGGTGTTTCTACATATGAATCTGGCACTATCAGAGACTATCAAAGATCAACTGAAGCTCATAATACAGTCACAATAAATGGTAATAGTAGTAGTCAAATGTGGGATGTTTTTAAAGTTGCAAAAAGAGCAACTACTAAAATTATTAACCAAAATCCCAATTATATTTACTGTAAGCATGATGGTTTTAAAGACTTAAATGTTTTTCATTATCGATCTTGGGATTTTAAAGAAAAGAAAATAATTATCAAGGATGAACTAAAAGGAAATATAAGTAACTTGGCTAATAGTTTTTTTCATTTACATCCTAAAGTAAAAATAAAAAAAATTACAGAATATAAATTTAATTTTGGATTATGTAATATAGAATTTTTAGGAGATATTGATGAGGTTAAACTTTTAGACTATAATCACGCAGCGGACTTTAATGTTCTAAATAAATCTGTTTGTATTTCAGTTGCATTTACAAAGAAACTAAAAACGATTATCAAATTTTAAAAATATAATTATCAAAGTAATTTTTCTTACAAATTATTATCCTCCCGAAAAAGGTGCTGCAGCTAATAGAATTTACAATATGTGTAAAACATTTATCTCAAATGGTTTTGATGTAAGTGTGGTTTGTCCACTTCCAAATTATCCTGAAGGAAGGATCTTCAAAGATTACAACAACAAGTTTAGTTTCAGTCAAGAATTAGAAAACATAAAAATTTTTCGTTATCTAATTTACCCATATAATGGAAAAAATATATTTAAGCGGATTTTCAGTATGTTATCTTTCTCAATTTCTTTGTGGTTGTTTGTTTTTAAATATCCAATTATTCAAAAATCAAATTATGTTATAATTCAAAATAGTCCTTTATTGGTCTCTTTTTCAGCAATCATTTTTTTTAAGTATATTTTTAATAAAAAAATAATTTTAAATATTTCTGATTTATGGCCATTGTCAGCATTTGAATTGGGATATATGAAAAAAAGTTTATTGTATAATTTTTTGACAAAAATTGAAAAGTTTAATTATATAAATTCTGAACTGATTTTATGTCAATCAAATGAAATTATTTCCCATGTAAAGAAAATCAGCAAAAACAAAACATTCCTTTATAGAAACTTACCTGTTAATACTTATTCTTTGACAAAAAAAATAATTAAAAATAGGTTCAAAAATAAAAGATTAGTATACGCTGGTTTGTTAGGTGAGGCTCAAGGAATTTATAATTTAATCAGTTCCGTAAATTTTAAAGAATTAGGTTTTCAATTTGATATTTATGGATTTGGCCCTGAACGTGATTCTATTAAAGAATTTATAAATAATAATCCAGAATGTGGAGTTAATTACTTAGGTTCAGTAGATAAAAATTCTTTAAATAAAATTTTACCAGAATATTATGCTTCAATAGTTATTCTAAGAACCAAAATATTTGGTGCAGTACCGTCTAAAATTTTTGAACTTATCAGATATAAAATACCCATAATATTTTCTGGTCATGGCGAGCCATTCACATTGGTCAAAAATTGGAAGATTGGTTTTACTTCTGATTTCGACAACACAAATTCTTTTTTAAAAAACTTAAAAGAATTGAGTAATCTTTCTATTAATGAATATATTGACTTAACCAAACAATTGAATAAAATTGATAAAAAACATTTAAATTTTGATTCTCAATTCGATAAATTAATTTATAAAATAAAAAATACATGATACTAATTATTGGTGGTTCTGGTTTCTTAGGAACAAATTTGCTAAAGGTTATAGATGCAGACTGTATTAATTTTGATAAAAATAAAAGCGAATATTTTAATGATATAACAACTCTTGGGAATATAATTAATTTAAATGAACTGGAAGGGGTCTTCCAAAATATTACTCATGTTGTTTTGCTTGCGGCTGAACATAAAGATAATGTATCACCTGTAAGTTTGTATTATGATGTCAATGTTGATGGTACTAAAAATGTTCTTAAATTAATGGAAAAGTTTAATGTAAATAATCTAATTTTCACAAGTTCGGTTGCTGTTTATGGTTTAAATAAAATGAATCCAACCGAACAATCGGAAGTAGATCCTTTCAATCATTATGGTATAAGCAAATACAAGGCTGAAGAGCAAATTGTCTCATGGTATAAAAAAAATCCAAAAAATAGATCAGCAACCATAATTAGGCCTACTGTTATTTTCGGTATAAATAACAGAGGAAATGTGTATAATTTATTTAAACAAATTTACAATGGCAGATTTTTTATGATTTCTGACGGAAAAAATAAAAAGTCTATGGCTTATGTTGAAAATGTAGCTTTTTTTATTAAATCTATCTTAAAAAACTCATTACCTGGTTTTAATATTTTCAATTATTCAGATAAACCTGATTTGAATATGAATGAACTTGTATCTTTTTTTAAAGATGAATTAAAAATAAAAACATTTAATTTTAAAATTCCATATTTTGTGGGTGTGTCAGCTGGAGTTATTTTAGATTTTATTTCAAAACTTACCAAAATCAAATTTTCAGTAAGTTATGTTAGAATAAAAAAATT
>CABYIO010000055.1 GCA_902519075.1 uncultured Bacteroidota bacterium
AATATAAAAAATGACTATAAAATAAAAGAATAAATGAGGAATAGTTATCAAAAAATGAAAGCCGCACTAAAAGTATTGCTACTTATGTGCGGCTTTCTGAATATCGAATATGTTTACTTCCGTTTCGGGATTGCTCTTTTCCGGAGAATTGAGCTAGCAAACATCTTCGCTATTTTCGGAATCATTTTGTTACTCAGCTCCTAAGAGCTTTTCCCTGTTTTGATTCCTAATTACTTACTTTTCATCTTTTCTTTCGAAATGATGTTCCCTTTAAGACATTTATTTCACTCTAGGCTACTAATTTCACACTAGGTTACTTTAGTTGTTCTTGGGGTTCTCCTTTGGGCTAGGCCTTCAGGACTCTGCGGAGCTAGGCTCTGCGGAGAGAAAATCTTTTATTTTAAAATTGTGCAGGCACACATTTTAAAATCTAGTTTCTTTCTGTTTTTTTTAGCTTACAGTTGCCTGTTTGCTATGTAAGTAATTTGTTAAAGAACGTCCTTGAATTTGTTTACACTAAAAAGTGATTCGTTTATCCTTTTGGGATCCACTACAAACAAATCCTGACACTAATATATATTAAAAGTTGAGTTTTCGAATAAATTTTAAAAAAAAGATGTTAACCTGTTGTAAACCAACGATATTAACAATTGTTGAAAACTATTAATTAACCTCTACTTTCTTTAATTTTTGCTTTTTTACCGGTAAGATTTCTGAAATAGAATATACGTGCTCGTCTTACTTTACCTCTTTTATTTACCTCAATTTTTTGTATCGATGGAGAATTTATAGGGAATATTCTTTCGACACCAATTGATCCAGACATTTTTCTTATAGTAAATGTTTCAGTCGAACCTGAACCTCTTCTTTGTAAAACAACTCCTTTAAAAAACTGAGTTCTTTTTTTATCACCTTCTCTAATTTCATAATAAACAGTGATTGTATCACCAGAACTGAAGGATGGAAGATCTTTTGTTTCTACAAATTGTTCTTCTGCAAATTTAACTAATGAGCTCATTTGTGCTTTTTTATGTTAGTCCTATACAACGTTAATTACTTTAACTAAGAGGTTGGACAGAAACGCGTGCAAATATAACTAAAAAAATAAATTATATTAAAATTAACAGAAACTTTAATTTATAGTAAATCGGGTCTTTTTTTCCTGGTTGTTTCTAGAGATTTTTCCATTCGCCATTTTTCGATTTTTTTTTGATCTCCTGAAAATAAAACTTCTGGAACTTGCCATGATTTATATTCTTTGGGTCTTGTATAGACAGGATAGGATAAAAGATTGTCTTGAAAGGAGTCTGTAAGTGCTGATGTTTCATCTCCCAAAGCTCCTGGAATTAGTCGAACTATGCTATCAGTAAGTATCGCAGCAGGTAGTTCACCGCCGGTAAGAACATAATCACCGATTGAAATCTCCATTGTAATTAAATTGTCTCTAATTCTTTGGTCAATTCCTTTATAGTGTCCGCATAATATTATTATGTTGGTCATACATGACAATTTATTACTGACTGATTGATTTAATTTTGACCCATCAGGTGTCATATATATGATTTCATCATAACCTCTCTCGCTTTTTAGTTTTGAGATACATTTATCAATTGGCTCAATAAGCATCACCATGCCTGCTCCACCACCATATTGATAGTCATCAACAGACTTATAATTGTTTTTCGCGTATTCTCTTAAGTTATGTATGTGTATTTCAGTAATATTTTTTTCAATACTCTTCCTTATTATAGAAGAGTTGAATGGCCCAGACAGAAGTTCGGGTACAGCTGAAATTATATCGATTCGCATTGAAAAATTTATCTAAAGTTAAATCTTTCTAGTTTATTTTCCTTAGTTAATATTTCTATACTTACGGGATCATAATATTTTCTAGAAGTTACAATTTTATCAATATCTGAAATGGAGTTGATATCTTCTCCGTTTATTTTTTTTATCACATCATTTTCTTTGACACCATAATCTTCCCAATACGATTTGTAGTCAGAGTTAAATTCTGAAATCTTTACGCCGCTATCTAAATTTCTTGCTAATAACTCATCAGAACTCATATTTTTGAGTATTCCAATTAAATAAAAATTTATTCTTTCATTTCTGTTTAATTGAACTTTAACTTTCTTGGATTGATTATCTCTTTTGAGATTTACCTCTACAATATCATTAGGTCTTTTAGTATTTAGATAGCCTTTTAAATCTGAAAATTTAGAAATTTTAATACCATCAATATCTTTAATTATATCTCCAATTCTTATTCCAGCTGTATTAGCTCCAGATTCTTTATCAATTCCATTTATAAAAAATCCTTGAGTATCTTCAATTTTTAATTCTTTTGCTCTAAAGCTGTTTAATGAAGTACCTGTTACCCCAAGAAACCCATATTGAACATTTCCATATTCTAAAATATCTTCAATCACTTTTTTTGCAATGTTGCTAGGAACAGCAAATGAATATCCCACGTAAGAGCCAGTTTGAGTTTGTATAGCAGTATTTATTCCAATTAACTCTCCTTGGCCATTAATTAATGCTCCACCTGAATTTCCAGGGTTGACCGCAGCATCAGTTTGTATGTATGATTGGGTTGTTCTTCCAGTTGGATCAAGACTTCTAGATTTAGCAGAAATAATTCCAGCAGTTACGGTGGAGGTCAGGTTAAAGGGGTTGCCAACTGCTAAAACCCATTCTCCGATTTCAGTGGTATCACTATCACCAAAAACAGCATAAGGTAATTCATCTGGAGTTTCTATTTTAAGTAGTGCAATATCATTTTGCTCATCACTTCCGATAATTGTAGCATCAAATGACTGGTTGTTATTAGTTGTTATTTGTATGTCTTCAGCTGTTTCGATTACATGGTGATTAGTGACTATGTATCCATCGGATGAAATAATTACCCCTGATCCAGAACCAATCTGAGGTCTTCTTTGTGATCTGCCAAAAATAAAATCTTCAATACTATAATCACTATTAGATGACGAGCTTTTAACATGTACAACCGTATTAATAGATTTTTTAGCAATTTCAACAAAATCAGGTCTCTGAACATTTAAGTAATTATAATCTATGTTTTGAGCTTGTGTTTTAAAGCTTTTTAAAACTAAATCTTTACTTTTGGATTCGTTTATTTTACTTATTTCTCTCTGTATATTATTCTTTATAATATTTGAAATAAGAATTATTGAGAGAATTAAAATAACTGATCCTAAAAAGTATACAATAAATTTTTTCATATG
>CABYIO010000056.1 GCA_902519075.1 uncultured Bacteroidota bacterium
ATGATTACATACACATATACATCAAAACAGGTACAACGATTGATCAATTTTTAAATCAATTAGATCCTTATTTGTTAAATGTTGATGATTTTAATGTATTGGCCAAAAGAAAAAAATATAATGTTAGAGCTGGAAAATACTTAATAAATAAAGGAATGAGTAATAATGATATCATAAACTCTTTACGATCGAATAATATCACAGTTAATATCACCTTTAATAACATTAATAATTTAAATGATTTAGCTGGAAAAATTTCAAATCAAATTGAAGCTGATAGTATTTCATTTTTAAAATCTTTCAAGTCAGATTTTTTCATTAAAAAAGGTTATGATGAAGAAAATACTTTATCAATGTATATTCCAAATAGCTATAATTTTTTCTGGAATACAAGTGCAGAAAAGTTTAATGAAAGAATGTTTGAAGAATACACTAAATTTTGGCAAAAAAACAACAGGGTTGAAAAAGCCAATAAAATTGGTCTTTCCAAAAAAGAGGTGATGATACTTGCGTCTATTGTATATGAGGAGTCCAAAGGAAATATCGAGCTTCATAAAATTGCGGGGGTTTATATGAATAGACTTAATGATAATTGGAAATTACAGGCTGACCCAACTGTTAAATTTGCTGCATATCAACTAGATGAATATAAAAATACAGTCATCCGCAGGGTATTGAATAAACATCTAAGAATAAACTCTCCTTATAATACATATAAATATTATGGTTTGCCTCCTGGAATTATTTCTATGCCTTCAATCCAGGCAATTGATGCGGTTATAAATTATGAAAAGCACAACTATTATTTCTTTGCGGCTGATCCGACAAATCCAGGTTATCATAGTTTTGCAAGATCGCTTTCAGAACACAAAAGAAACGCAAGAAAGTTTCATAATTATTTAAATAGTAAGGGGATTAAAAAATAATCAAACCTGATTGGAAAATAAATATTGTTGGTTCTTTTTCGATGACTCTTTTTTTTGATTTCCACTCCTTAATCTGCATGGTTTTTATTTTTTGATTTTTGGAACCAATATTTTTTGCAACACATAGGAAAGTATTGTTGTTTAATTTTTTTTTTAATTCATCAAAAAGTGATTGATTTCTGTAAGGAGTTTCGATGAAGATTTGTGATTGGTTATTATTTTTAGATTGTATCTCTAATTTTTTAATTTTTTTTGATCTTTCATTTTTATCAATAGGTAAATATCCATTAAAGCTAAAATTATTTCCGTTTAGTCCAGAGCTCATCATTGCCAAAAGAATAGAGGAGGGGCCAACTAGCGGAATAACATTAATATTATTTTCATGGGCTTGTAAAATAAGTTTAGCTCCAGGATCAGCAATATTTGGACATCCTGCATCTGTTAATAGTCCTATATTTTCACCACTAATACATGGTTTAAGCTGTTTAGATGTAGCTATCGGATCTTCTTCATTCAATAATTCAAAATTTTCATAACTGATTTTCTTTTCTGGACAAATACGTTTTATAAAACTTAATGAAACTTTGATGTTTTCAGCAACAAAATGATTGATTGATTTTATGATGACTTTATTATTCTCAGGAAAAAGATTTCCTTCACTAATTGAGCTAGGGATTATGTAAAGATTTCCTTTGATTTTAAATAGGTTTATACAGAGAGTTTTTTACCTAAGTCTTCTACAAATTTTCTGAATTGTTTATCAGTAGAAGAAAGGTTGTCAACTGTTTTACAAGCGTGTAATACAGTTGCATGGTCTCTTTTCCCAATTTGAGATCCAATACTAGCTAATGATGCTTTGGTATATTTCTTTGCGAAGAACATTGCTAATTGCCTTGCTTGAACAATGTGTCTTTTTCTTGTTTTGGACTGTAGTGTTGGGATATCCATTTGGAAGTAATCTGAAACTATTTTTTGGATATAATCAATTGATACTTCACGTTTGGTATTTTTAACAAACTTTTCAATAATTTCTTTTGCTAGAGAAAGATTAATTTCCTTTCTATTAAATGAAGCTTGAGCTATAAGAGATATAATTGCTCCCTCTAATTCACGAACATTACTTTTAATATTTTTTGCAACATAATGAATGACTTCTTCATTCATTTCAATTCCATCACGGTATAATTTATTTTTAAGTATCGAAACACGAGTTTCAAAATCAGGTTTTTGTAGCTCTGCTGACAATCCCCATTTAAATCTTGAAAGAAGTCTTAGTTCAATGTCTTGCATATCAACCGGCGGTTTGTCACTGGTTAATATTACTTGTTTTCCATTTTGATGTAGATGATTGAATATATGGAAGAAGACATCTTGTGTTCCAGGCTTACCTGAGAAAAACTGAATATCGTCAATAATTAAGACATCTATTATTTGATAAAAATAAATAAAATCATTTCTGTTATTCTTTTTTACAGCTTCAATATATTGTTGGGTGAACTTTTCAGCAGTTGTGTAAAGTACTGTTTTTTCAGGATAACTTTTCTTAATATCAATTCCAATTGCATTAGCTAAATGTGTTTTACCTAATCCAACACCTCCAAAAATTAAAAATGGATTGAAAGAAGTACCACCTGGTTTATTAGCAACAGCAATTCCGGCATTTCTTGCTAACCTATTTGAATCACCTTCTAAGAAATTTTCAAATGTATAATTTGGATTTAGCTGAGATTCAACTTTAACATTTTTGATACCGGGAATTACAAAAGGATTTTTTAATTCAGGCACAGATCTATTAATAGGAGTTGTTGCATTTTGAGTTAGGATTGACGACGAATTTGAGCTAGGGATTTTTTCAGTAAATGCTTGAGAGTTACCAAATGTATTCTCCATTTTTATTATGTAGACAAGCTTTGCGTCATCACCCAAAGTTTTTTGTAAAGCAACTTTTAAAATTTTTACATAATGTTCCTCAAGCCACTCATAAAAGAATTTGCTTGGGACTTCAATGCTAAGAACTTTGTCGGCTAACTTTACTGCTTTAATTGGTTCAAACCATGTTTTGTAAGCCTGTGGTTGGATGTTGTCCTTAATAAACTTAAGACAGTCAGACCACACAGAATTAGCATTTACATCCATTTATAAAA
>CABYIO010000057.1 GCA_902519075.1 uncultured Bacteroidota bacterium
TTTTGTTTCAGGATTTAGAAATTCAGCTCTTGGAAGTTCTACAGTTGCAATGGGTAACTATAATTATGCAACAGGTGATTCTTCAATCTCATTAGGAAAAGAAAACTGGGCAGAAGGTGCAAGCACAATTGCTATTGGATTTAAAAACCATGCAGCTGGTGCAGGATCTGTATCTCTTGGTCAAGAAAATGTTGCATGGGGAACCACAAATTTTACTACTGGATATCAAAATGTTGCGGGAGACACTAGTCAAGGAGTCGGAACAGGTGGAAGCGCAACAGCGATGGGTAAATACAATACGGCATCTGCTGATGCTTCAATGGCATTGAACAGAGGAACTAGCGCGACAAACCAAGCAGCTACTTCAATGGGATTAGGTACTACCGCTGATAATGTAGGGATGGTAGCAGTTGGTGTAAATAATGCTGCTGGCATAGGAGATACTGCAGAGCAATATTATTATGTAGATGGTCAGTATACTGGAGCAAATCCAGGTGTTGCTTTTGTTGTTGGAAATGGAGACATAGATTCTTCTAACGGATTGGCTGGCGCTAATTCATCTAACGCTTTTATTGTCAACTATGATGGTTCTGCAACACTTGCGGGAGACTTAACTGTAAATTCTGACATGAGACTAAAATCTAATATAGTATCATTAGGAAATACTATTTCTAAGCTTCTATTGATAGATGGAAAATCTTACACAATGAAAGCCAATGAAGCTATTGAAAAGATAGGTTTATTAGCACAGGAAGTTCAGAAAGCTTTTCCAGAGTTAGTAAAGGAATCTGGTGATGAAGAAGGAACACTTTCTGTAAATTATCAAGGTATGATACCTGTATTGATAAATGCAATTAAAGAGCAGCAAGAACAAATTGATGAGTTGAAGGCTTTAATCAATAATTAATTTTTTCTTAGTGAATATTTTAATAATAACCCTGCCAAATAAAGTAGGGTTATTATTTTTTGACCAATTGTAATTTATATACATGAAAATAAAGAACTTCATTTCATTTATACTGCTTTTTTTTATTGTCTCAATTTTTAGAGGCCAAGTGTCATTTACTTCAGTACCTGAAAACAAACAATTAATTGCACGTGATTTAACAACAAACCAAGGCACAATAAATATTAATGGATTAGTTACCAATGGGCCTTATTATGATCTTGTGTTTAGCAATTGGAACAGTGGGGAACCAAATAATTCTCCCCCACCAGAAGATGCTGCTGAGATGGTTAATAATTATGGGAAATGGAACGATAGTAATGCAAATAATACTCAGGACTCATATGTTGAATATGATGGATTAATTACTTCACTCGGAGATTTAGTTTTTTTGGGTCAATATGATGGTAATTCATATTTTAGAAATTCTCAGGACCTTAACTGGAATAATGCAAAACAAGCTGCTGAGAATTTAGGTGGCTACCTTGCCTCAATTCATACCGCTGAAGAAAATTCTGCTATTTTATCTTTTGGATTTTTCAGAGGATGGATCGGATTATTTCATGATACATCTTCCCCAAACTATAGTGAACCAAGTCAAGGATGGAAATGGGTTCAACCTACAAATGAAGAAGATGTATCTTTCGAAACAATCACTGTAGAATTATATAAATCGGGCTCTCTACAAGAATCATTAATTTACGACTTAAACTTCAACGAGGATACTGCTGAATTCAATATTAATATTAATATAAATTCTGAGCTTTCAAAATATGACATAAAAATTTATGTTGATACACAAAATGAATCAGTATTAATAAAAGAAGTTAATGACATAGTTTGTGGAGATGTTTTTATTGTTCAAGGTCAATCAAATGCGGCAGCGGTTCAGTATAGTGGGACATCTTCTTCATACAACAGTGATTATGTTCGGGTTTATGCCGGCGGCGCTACAAGTTCATCTGGATTAATCAATAATGACCAATGGTATTATGGTCAGGGTGACGGAAATGAAAATACTAATGGAAATACTGGTCAATGGGGTCTTGTTTTGGCCAAAAAATTAGTTGATGAACTAAGTATCCCTATTGCAATTTTTAATGGTGCTCATGGTGGTCAACCCATAGAGTTTTTTCAAAGACCTTCAAATTACGAAACCTCAACTGATTCAAATTATGGAAGGCTTTTTTATCGCTTACAAAAAACAGGACTAAAAGATAATGTTCGAGGGCTGCTTTGGTCTCAAGGTGAAGCTAACGCAGGAGCTACTAATATTCTATCAACTGATCAGTATAAAAATTATTTTGAAAATATGATATCTTTTTGGCAAGATGATTATCCAAGTATTGAACATTATTATATATTCCAAACAAGAGAGTGTAATTGTGGAACTAACTCATTAGGAAGACTTTATATTAAGGAAGCTCAAAGATTATTAGCTGTTGAAAATAACAATGTTTCAATTATGCCAACTACAGGTATGACATTGCATTCAGATTATTGTCATTATCCCTTTACGAATGGCTATGAAAAGTTTGGACTAAGAATTATCAATCCGTTATTAAGTGATATTTACGGGATGTCTTTTCAAGAAGATATTAATGCACCTATGATTTCGTCTATTACTATGTCAAATCAAAATACACAGATCGATATTTTTACCACTGCTGAATCATTAATGCTTAATTCAAGCAATCAAAATAGTTTGTTAAATAAGATAAATAGTGATTTTATAATCACTAATGGCAATCCGGTATCAATCACTGATTTTTCAATTGATAATAATATTCTGTCACTGACCTTAAGTGGTGATCCAGGAAATGAAGCTAGACTCTCTTTAATCGGACTTTATGATGAGTTAGAAAATAATATTACTAATACTAATGGTATTGAAATAGTACCATTTAGTTAT
>CABYIO010000058.1 GCA_902519075.1 uncultured Bacteroidota bacterium
TTATCAATCATCACATTAACAATATAAACAGACTGAGTTAAGAGCGATAGGTTAATTTTGTAGTTATTTGAATTTATTTCATTGTTAGAAATTATTTCTTGTCCCAATAAATTATAAATTTTTAATCCTTCAATAATTTTTGTTGAACTTAGGTTTAATTCCCTAGTTATAGGATTTAAGAAATACTCAAAATTATTGGCTTCATAATCATTTACTCCTAAAGTTCCTTCAACAAGGAAAGAGTCCATTTGAAGAACAAACGAATCATTACCCACATAATTAATTGCGATTCTTATTGTTTGGCCTTCATAGGCACTTAAGTCATATTCATATTGTGTCCAATCTGTTGGTACTTCGATATAATTTCCACTTGAAACTAATGAAAAGTCATTGTAGTCAGTTGAATTTCCAACTGCTACTCGCATTCTTTCAAGGCCATATTGATCTGTAATAGATTTAGCCCAAAAAGATAAAGTTGGTGATGTTACCCCGTCTATTGTGAATTCAGGGCTTATCATCCAATCATCATTTGGAAAAGTTGTACTATTTGCACCAGATGCAAAAAAGTATAGTCCTTGATTACCTTCATATGTGTCCCAGTCAACTGTATCACTTCCAGTTGCAACAAGTGGATAATTAAATACAATTCCTGTACCCACATAACCTTCATTAGTAAAATCAACCGCGTTGGCACCCCAAGTTGTACCACCATCCAAATCATACATAACCCAATCTCCAATATTTTCAATCGCGAATGCATCATAACATTCAAAATTATCTCTCCACACTATTGGAAGAGAATATTCATCTGGACAATCTCCACTTGCTACGTTTGTTACATTCTTTGTTAAAGTATTATTACCTTCAACCTCATCTGCTGAAAAGGTAACAGATGCTGTAATTTGATAATCTCCAGCAAGCGACATATCAGCGGTTTGACTAAATGTATATTGGGTTGCGGTTCCAGATGCCAAAGAGGCAGAATAAGTTTCACTAATAGTCTCCCCTTCGTTAATTTGGTATGAAACATCAAAATTGGATGCAGAATTATTTCCATTATTCTGAATCGTAATAACAATTGATTCCGAGTCAGATAAATTTCCGGATTCAGGCTCGTCAATCGATAGAACCGCTAAGTCATCATTTGATAATGCAGGGTAAGAATTTACAATTGTCTGCCCAGTTCCAGATGAATCAAGCCAATCACTTAATCTGGTAGATGGCGTACCAGCGCCATCCCATGATTTATCTACTCTTCCATAAATATCTGATGCACCATTATCACTTAGCCCAGTACATTCAGAACTACCACCGTATAATTGTCCAATAATTCTTCCATCAGGATCAAATAAAGGTGAACCTGAAGAACCTCCCTCACTAGCACCATATTCCCAACCACTATATTGGGAAAGTATTTCCCATACAAATAATGGATTTGAATAGTTAATTTTTCCTGGTGCTTGATTATCTCTTGACACCTTCATTACATCTCCAGATGGATGATGAATACTTACCGAGTAATCAGGTACTTGCCCTGATCTATCCCAACCAGCATAAACCCTATTCCATGAACTAGGAATTGACTGATTAATCTGAAGTAGTGCAAAATCAGAAGCTGGGTCAGCAGCTCTTAAAGTTGAACCACTAACTGTCATCCCTTGTGGACCACTTTGACTATTAGAATATGATGCACATGATGTAGATGGGCTTATCCATCCAAATAAAAAGGCTGTAGTGGTAGCTGTACTAGCATCTATGCAATGATCGGCAGTTAAAAAAAAAGGTGTTCCATCATTTGCTGTATTATTTATAAGGGCGCCAGAACACAATGAATTGTTCATTATAATTAGTGCAACTGATCTTTTATTATGCTCCTTTTGAGCTTGCCAGTCATCTCCAATATTACAGTCTACATCTAGCATACAATCGCCAGAGTCATTTAAATCTTTTTGCTGAGCTCTTTTATCAGCATTTCTATATCCATGAGTGATTTTTGAAATATTAATACTTCCCATTCCAGAAACATTTTGAGGCTCATAATATTCTAGCCAAACTTTATCTCCATACACTAACCAAGTTCCAAGCATTCTGTCATCCTGATTTTGGATAGATGTATATGCGCCTAATAGTTCTTCACGGTCATCTGAATATAAATATAGACTTCCTCCCTCTGGCATGAAAAAGTCATCAAAAATAAAATTTAATGATATAGCACCAGGAGATGAAATTAACATTCTCCAAATACGATCACCGTTTTCCAATACAGTCCAAGTACCATCTTCCAAACCCAAATCAACAGAATGAGAATATCCAAACCTCCATGGTATACCTTGCTTACCATCATTTTCTGCATCTTCTGTAGCAACTCTGACCATATCGAAGGATGGCATTAATTTTTCTTGGATGTTTTCTGTTTCTAAGTTTAATGTCCAACTTACTGGCTGACCTTCATTTGTTACTTGAGAAAATGAAAATCCACTGATTAATATAAATAAGATAAATATATTTCTAAACCTCATAATTTTTATTTTACTATTATTCTTGCTGTTTTATGACCCACTGTGGCATTACCCATTTTTATAAGATAAACACCTGCAGCAGTATAACTCATATCTAAGTTATAAATAAATGAGCTATTATTAGTCTTTTCAATATTATTAAATACAATGATT
>CABYIO010000059.1 GCA_902519075.1 uncultured Bacteroidota bacterium
TGTAAGTTGTCTTCCTCTGTCAGTTCTAAAATTGAAAAAGATAACAACATCATTATCAGAAATTATACCTAATGGATTATTATTTTCATCAATTTTTATCATTGGCATTAAAAATTCATCAGTACATTTTTTATTGTATGAATTTTCGATTTCTTCAGAAAAATTTAAAACCTGTTTTCCTTTACCGTGGCAAACCAAATCATATGCTAGCTTTGTTCTTTCCCATCTATTGTCTCTATCCATTGAGTAATATCTGCCAATGATTGAGGCTAATTTGCAATTTTTACCAATTAGATTTTTTTCAAGGTTATTGATATCCTTTATCGACGATTTAGGGTCAACATCTCTACCATCAGTAAAACTGAAAAATACCCCCATGTTACCTTTTTCTTTTCTGGGGGTCGAGAAGCACCCTTTCAAAGCGAAAAAAGAATTTTAAAAAATTCACCTAAAGTAGCAACCTATGATCTTAAACCAGAAATGAGTGCTTATGAAATAACCGATGAATTGATCACTGAAATAGAAAATCAAACTAATGATTTTATTTGTCTTAATTATGCAAATGGCGATATGGTGGGTCATACTGGGAGTTTTGAAGCAGCAATAAAGGCTTGTGAGACAATTGATGAATGTGTTGAGAAAGTTGTTAATTCTTGTGTCAAAAATCATTATACGGTATTATTAATTTCAGATCACGGAAATTGTGATATGATGATCAATGAAGATGGGACACCAAATACTGCACACACTAAAAACTTGGTCCCTTTAATTTTAATTAATTCAGAATATAAATCAATCTCTGATGGTATTTTGTCAAATATTGCGCCTACAATTCTGAAGATTATGAATATTAAGATTCCATCCGAGATGACTGAAAAGCCACTTGTTTAAAATTATGAGTATGCAAAAATCAATAGAGGAGATAGAATTAATCAGAGACAGTGCACTTTTAGTTTCAAAAACTTTGGGTTTGTTAGCAAATGAAATTAAAGAAGGAGTTACAACTTTAATGCTTGATAAAATAGCTGAAGAATTTATAAGGGACAATAACGCTATCCCTGGTTTTTTGGGATTATATGACTTTCCAAACACTCTTTGCACAAGCCCAAATTCTCAAGTTGTACATGGTATTCCAAATGATGAACCTTTAAAAAACGGAGACATAATTTCAATAGATTGCGGGGTTTTGAAAAATAATTTTTATGGAGATCATGCATATACATTTTCAGTTGGTGAAGTTTCAGATGAAATTAAAAGATTATTAAAAGTTTCAAAGGAATCACTTTATTTGGGCATAAAAGAGTTTAAGTATGGAAATCGTGTGGGTGATGTTGGTTATGCTATTCAAAATCATTGTGAGAAAAATGGATATGGTGTGGTGAGAGAATTGGTTGGACACGGAATAGGAAAAATAATGCATGAAAAACCAGAAATGCCAAACTATGGGAGAAAAGGAGCAGGAAAAAAACTTCAAGAAGGTATGGTGGTTGCCATTGAACCAATGATTAATATGAAATCTCATAAGATAATACAACATAATGATGGTTGGACCATAACAACAAAGGATAATCTACCTAGTGTTCACTTCGAACATAATATTGCAATAATTAATGGTCAACCTGAAATACTTTCAACCTTTAAATACATTTATGATTCACTAAATATTTTTTCCAATGAAGAAGATGAATTTCATAACCATTTTTCTTAGATGAATAGTTTAGTAAAATTTGTTCTTAATATAATTCCAAGAAGCATTCTAACAAGATTAAGCTTTCTTTTGAAACCTCTGATAAAAATATATTTAAGTGGGAATAAATATGTTGATCCCATTGACGGATCGAGTTTTAGAAAATTTCTTCCCTATGGATATAATAATATAAGAGAGAATGCACTATCTCCATCTACCTTTTCATTAGAAAGACACAGGCTATTATGGTTGTACTTAAAAAATGAAACAGGTTTTTTTAATAATAACCTTAAAGTTCTTCATTTTGCTCCAGAAGCGGCGTTTCTTGAAAAATTTAAAAAACTTAAAAATATTTCATACGATACAATCGATTTAAACTCACCCCTAGCAAATATAAAAGCCGATATTTGTGATTTACCACTAGACGATGAGTCCTATGACTTTATATTATGCAATCATGTTTTAGAGCATATAATTGATGATAAAAAGGCTATGCAGGAATTATACCGCGTGTTAAAAAAAGACGGTATTGGAATTTTTCAAGTACCGATCAATATGTCAAATAAAAAAACATATGAAGATTTTACAATAACTGACCCTAAAGAAAGAAACAAAGCGTTTGGACAATACGATCATGTAAGAATATACGGAATGGATTTTTTTGATAGACTTGAAGAAGCTGGCTTCATGGTAGAAAAATGTGAGTACACCTCTAAACTTAATTCTAAAGAAATCATTAAATATTGCTTACCTAATAGGGAAATAATTCCCATTTGCAGAAAGTAAGAATTAGTAAAAACTATTTAACTCTAATTCTTCTAGCTCATTATTATTCTCAAAGATTATAAGAGATGAAATATCAGAATTATTATTAAAGAAATCTTTTATTTCTTCTATAGTCATCGTGTG
>CABYIO010000060.1 GCA_902519075.1 uncultured Bacteroidota bacterium
TAGATTTGTTTTCGCTTTACTGTTTCTGATACTTAAATTCCTAAAATCAGAATCTGAGTAATAATTATCTTGAAAACTAGAAGTGAATTTAAATTTTAAATCTTTTTCAAGTATCTTAAACATAATAGCTGTCGATTTTATGCTTATATCTATTAAGAATTTTTCTTTCTTTTCAAAAACTTCAATAAAATAGTCTTCAAAAAATTCAAAATAAGGAGAACTTCTATAAGCTATTTGAATTGACTTTAAATGATTTTTTTGCCAATTACTAATATTACATATTCTTATATCCTTAAGTTTTTCTTTTTTTGAACTTGAAAAACTTACAGGAATTATCAAATTTAGTCTTCCGTTTGATCCATAAATTGATGCTCTATTTCTAAATGTCTGCTTTTGATAAAAATCATTTATCTCAAAAATTAAATTTTTAGATTTTAATAGATGTGAAAAAAATTCAATATTAGGAAAATAGGTCGGATGTATTATGGTTTTCATTGCAATTTCTTTCTTCTGAAATAAGAAATTATATTCCACAACAAAATTATTACAATAAAATGTATAAAATAAGATGTTGGTTGACCATCTCCATGAACAGTTGTAAACATTCTATTCCATCTTATTTTATTAAATCCCTTTGCATTGTAGTCTATGCTCAACCATTTGAATACAGGTTTTCCAACAACATGGTCAAATGGTACAAAACCCCAAGACCTTGAGTCTTGAGAATTACTTCTATTATCACCCATCAACCAATAGTAATCTTGCTTGAATGTATATTGATTTGTTTTAATACCATTGATATAAATATTATCATCTTGAATGTAAAGGTCATTATTTTCATAAATTTTAATAAGCCTTTCATAGATTTGGATATTGTTTTTATTTATTTCAATTGTAGCACCTTTTTTTGGAATGTAAACGGGGCCAAAAAAATCATTATTCCAGTTGTAGGATGGTTTTTGGGGAAAAACTGATGGATCTTTTACTCCTTTTGGTAGTGTGTCTTTTTTAATCCATTCAACGTTAGTGTCCTTTTTTAGTTTCTCAAGAGATGCATCACTGATCCCCATAAACTTATAAGTATAGTCGCTATTTATAGGCCCAAATCTATCGGTTATGTCATAATTATTAATCATAACTTTTTGATTGAACTTATTCTTTTTAGGTTGAACTAAATATGAAAATTGTAACCTGGCCCTTTCAGGCAATTGATTTTTTTCTCCATTTATATAAACATATCCATTAATTACCTCTAGGGTGTCTCCAGCTATACCAACAGCCCTCTTTACATAATTTGTTTTTTTATCAATTGGTTTATAATAATATTTGTCAGTATAATACATGTTTTTAAAAGTATCAACAGGCCAATTAAAACATACAATTTCATTTCTTTTAATTTTTTGAAAACCAGGTAGCCTTGTGTATGGAAGTTCTGCTAAAAATGGTAGCTGTTTTTTATTAAAATATGATCTGGTTTTAATGATTGGAATAGTATCATGTACCATGGGTGCCGCAATTGTTGTCATAGGAACTCTTGCACCATAGTGAAACTTACTTACAAATAAAAAATCTCCAACTAAAAGAGATTTTTCTAGTGAAGAAGTAGGAATAGTGTAGGGTTGCATAAAGTATGTATGAACAAATGTAGCAGCAATTACAGCGAATATTATTGAGCTTGTCCACTCCCCATTTGAGCTTTTAGGATCAATATCTCTATCTTCAACATATTCTAAATTTTTAAAATAGTTTAAGTAATAATTATAAAAACCAAATGTACAAATAGACAAAAAAGTATCAGTGTATGAATTTTTCTTAAAACTCCTAGAAAGTTCAACCCATATAACCGGAATTATAATTGTATTCAATACCGGCATTATAATAATAAAAATCCACCACCACGGTCTATTTATTATTTTAAGCAACACAAATACATTGTATACAGGGATGAATGAATAAAATGGTTTATTTCCGGAAATCTTATATAATTTCCATGTACCTATTCCATGAATAAAATTTAAAATCAATAAAATCAATATTATTTCACTCATAACTCTATATTTAAAGAAATTCCAAAATTAGATTTATTATCGACTTCGTTAAATTCGATATTAGGTCTTAATGATAAATTGTCATCCAGGTTGTATTGCAATAAATGCGCATCTACATTCGCATCAACAATGTTTAGTATGTATAAACCAACTGTTACCAAAATAGACAGTTCTTTGTTTCTTTTTAAAGTACTTTGTGCCCTAATTAAACCATCATTAGATATTGCAGGATAAGCGCCATTGCCGTAAAATTCATCATCAGTGAATCCTGCTAATCTTCTTTTGTAAGCATTACGATATCTTTTATAATCTTTATCATTTTGATTATAGAAATATAAACCTGTTGCAAGTGCACCATAAACAATAGGTATTTTCCAATATTTTTTATTATAAGCTTGACCTAATCCTGGAAGTACAGCAGAGTAAAATGTAGCTTTTGACGGTC
>CABYIO010000061.1 GCA_902519075.1 uncultured Bacteroidota bacterium
TATTCTCTAATTTTATTTATAGTTTCAACCCAAAATTTACTTCCCATATCATCCTTAAGGTCGTCACGATCCACGCTGGTTAGTACGGCATGTTTAATTTGCATTATTTTGATACTATTGGCAACTTTTTCAGCTTCTTCCCAGTCAACGGGCAGTGGTTTGCCGGTTTTGACTCCACAAAATTTACATGATCTTGTACATATGTTTCCAAGTATCATAAATGTTGCAGTCCCTTCTCCCCAACATTCCCCCATATTTGGACAGCTACCTGATGTACAAATTGTATGTAAATTATTTTCATCAACTAACTTTCTTAGTTTAGTATATTTTGGTCCGATAGGTAATTTGACCCTTAACCAATCCGGTTTCTTCTTATGTTCAATTATTCTTTTAGGTAAGTCGACTTTAAACCACTCAGATTTTTCCTTTAGAACAGTTTCTGTTTCAGGAATTTCCATTGTATAAAAAGGAGTTTCTAAGTTATCTATTTTTTGAGACAAAACTTTAATTTTAAATCAGATTGTAAATATAGAAACTAAAATACAAACCCTAAACACCTTTTATCAAAAAGAATACCGAAAATCCTAACAAATAAACAATACCTAGAATACTCAAAATATGCATTTTTTTTGACGGTCTATTTTTCTTTGGAGTGTGTTTGGAAGAAATCAACAAATAGTTCATTAACGCATAAAATGGTGCCGTTAGAAAAGATAGAATAGTTGCTATTTTTATTAGCAGACCCATCTGAGATGAAAAGACAAAAAATATTATAACTGTTCCAAATGCTAATATTGTCAACCATATCAAGTAACCATAATTATTTTTTTTATTGAAAATAAGCTCTGTAGTTTCTGACATAGCTCTTGGAGAGGCATCTAAGGTAGTAATTGTAGTACTTAACATTGTTGAGAATGCTGCAATACCAATTATATAGTAGGACCAATTTCCAAGACTTTTTGTGTACATTTCGATCAATTGATTAGAAAATACACCTGCAGATTCACTAAATGTCTCGCCTGTTCCATACATTACAAAATATCCAAGACAAATAAAGCAAATACCAAGAATAGCTGTTCCTATGTAACCAACGTTAAAATCAAACATTGAATTTTTTAATGAATAATTTTTAATTGTTTTCTTTTTTTCCAATGCCCATATTGAATGCCAAACTGACACATCCAATGGTGCAGGCATCCATCCCATAAATGCAATTAAAAATATAATTCCTGTTGTGTCAATCGGAAAGGTTTGATTGAAATTTATTTTCATTTCAAATTCATATCCAGCAATAATAGTTGCAGTTAGTGTGCTCAGGGCAAGAATTATAATTATGAATTTAATTATTTTATCAAGGGTTTTATATTTTCCAATTATTAAAATTAATGAGCAAAAAATTGTGATTAATACTGTCCAGACTTCAATTGAAAGTAAACCTCCACTCATTGACTTTGCAATTCCTGCCGTGACAATAGTTACAGCAGTTTGAATTGAAAACATTGTGGCAAGTGTCAGAATAAAATAGATTATAAGGATATTTCGATTTAGTTTTTTATATCCGTGAAGAACACTTTCTCCTGATGATAGTGCGTATTTGGGTCCATACTGGAAGAATGGATATTTAAATATATTGGCTATAATTAAAGCCCAAATCAAGCCTAAGCCAAAGTCAGCACCAGCCTTTGTGGATTGCACTAAGTGAGACACCCCAATAGCAGCACCCGCGAATAACAAGCCTGGTCCAAGCTTTTTTAGGATATCGTTAGCTCTTCCCATGACAGTCCTTAAATTGATCAGGACTTTTTCCACAGAAACCACAGTTTTCACCATCTTGATTTAAATATGGATTTTGACTGGCACAGGTTCCTGAAAATTCTCCACCTTCTTTTGCCCAAATTTTTATGCTTATTCCCAAAACACATAACCCAAGCACTATGATTGTAACTATTGTAGGTACCATATCAATTCAAAGTTATTAAATAATGTTAACTTCAGTTTCAAGTTCTATCTTAAAAATTTTTTTTATTATTTGTTTTATTGAAATTGAAAGTTTATAAACATCTTCCCCTTTAGCTCCACCATAATTTACAAGAACTAGTGGTTGCGATTTATGAATTCCAAATTTACCAAACTCTTTACCCTTTAAACCTGCTGTTTCGATTAACCAAGCTGCTGGAATTTTATAATATTCTTTATCAATTTTGTATGATGGAACATTTTTATAATGTTTCTCTATCCAGTCTAGTTTCTCTTTACTTATAATTGGATTTTTAAAAAAACTACCAGCATTGCCAATTTGCCCTGGGTCAGGAAGTTTTCTTCTTCTTATTTTACAAATAACTTTAGAGATA
>CABYIO010000062.1 GCA_902519075.1 uncultured Bacteroidota bacterium
ACTAAGACAAAAAAAGAAACCAAAGAAATAGAAACCTCAGTAAATAATTTGTCAGATTTTGACTGGCATAATTACGAAGAGGGTATTGATCAAGTTGATGAAAAACAAATCAAAGAATTTGAGAAATTGGTTGAAGAAAATTTTGTTGAAACATTAACAAATAATGTTGTTGAAGGAACTGTCATTCACATGACTGATAGAGAAGCAATTATCGATATTAATGCTAAATCAGAGGGTGTAATATCTTTAAACGAATTTAGATATAACCCAGCTCTAAAGGTTGGTGATAAAGTCGAGGTTCTTATTGATATTAGAGAAGACGCAACAGGTCAATTAATTCTTTCTCACAGAAAAGCAAGAGTAATTAAAGCTTGGGAAAGAGTAAATGACGCTCATGATTCTGGAGAGATTGTTAATGGTTTTGTTAAATGTAGAACAAAAGGTGGAATGATTGTAGATGTTTTCGGAATTGAAGCCTTTCTTCCCGGATCACAAATTGACGTAAAACCCATAAGAGATTATGATCAATATGTAAACAAAACAATGGAATTTAAAGTTGTGAAGATTAATCATGAATTTAAAAATGTGGTTGTATCTCATAAAGCCTTGATCGAAGCAGATATTGAACTTCAAAAGAAGGAAATAATAAAACAATTAGAAAAAGGACAAATTTTAGAAGGTGTTGTAAAAAACATAACTTCCTATGGTGTATTTATGGACTTAGGAGGTGTAGATGGTTTAATTCATATTACTGATCTTTCATGGTCTAGAATTAATCACCCAAATGAAATCGTTGAGCTAGACCAACAGCTAAAAGTTGTTATTTTAGATTTTGACGAAGATAAGTCTAGAATTCAATTAGGTTTAAAACAATTAAGTAAACATCCATGGGAAGCTCTTGCAGATGATGTTAAAGTTGGTGATAACGTAAAGGGTAGAGTAGTTGTAATAGCGGATTACGGAGCTTTTGTTGAAATTTCTGAAGGTGTTGAGGGTCTTGTGCATGTTTCTGAAATGTCTTGGTCAACCCACCTAAGATCAGCTCAAGATTTCTTTAATGTAGGAGATCAAATTGAAGCTAAAATTTTAACTTTTGACAGAGAAGAAAGAAAAATGTCTTTAGGTGTTAAACAACTTACGCCTGACCCTTGGACAGACATAACAAAGAAATATCCTATTCAATCAAAACATACTGGAATTGTAAGGAATTTTACAAACTTTGGCGTTTTTGTTGAACTTGAAGAGGGAGTTGATGGACTTATTTACATTTCTGATCTTTCTTGGACAAAGAAGATTAAACACCCAAGAGAATTCTGTAAAACAGGAGAAAAAATTGATGTTTTAGTATTAGAACTTGATGTTGATAATAGAAAACTTAGCCTTGGACATAAACAATTAACCGAAAACCCTTGGGATAAATATGAAAATGAGTTTGCTTTAGATTCAATTCATAATTCTGAGGTTTACGAAATTGTACCTAAGGGCGCGACAGTTAAATTTAATGATGATGTAATTGCTTTTATACCTTCTAGACACATGGTTAAAGAGGATGGTAGCAAACTTCAAAAGGGTGAAGTGGCTGATTTAAAGGTAATTGAATTCAATAAAGATACAAAGAGAGTAGTTTTATCTCATACTCAAACTTTTAAAGATATTGAAGAAATCAACAAAAAAGTGATGACGAAAAAAATGCAAGAGGATAAACAAACATCTAAAAATACTTTAGGTGATGCAAATGAACAATTGCAGGAACTGAAAGATAAAATGGATGGAAAATAATAAAAAAAGCCTTTCAATTGAAAGGCTTTTTTTTTAAATTAAAATGTTATTTTTCTGTAGATGAAGAAAAAAATAATTCTAAATGATAATGAACTCGACACAACTCTAGATAGGTTGGCATGTCAACTTACTGAAAATCACGATGATTTCAAAGAGACAATCTTAGTAGGTTTGCAACCACGAGGAAAGTCATTGTGTGAGAAATTAGTCAATATTTTACGAGATAAATATAATATTAACTCGGTTAATCATGGTTTTTTAGATATCACTTTCTTCAGAGATGATTTTAGAAGAAATAAGGATATTTTATTGCCTAACAAGACTGATTTTAAGCTTTTGGTTGAAAATAAAAAAGTGGTTTTCATTGATGATGTATTATATACTGGTAGAACAATTAGAGCTGCTTTAACTGCCATTGAAAGTTTTGGTCGGCCAAAAACAATTGAGTTATTAATTCTTGTAGATAGAAGATTTAGTAGAGAATTACCAATTCAACCTGAT
>CABYIO010000063.1 GCA_902519075.1 uncultured Bacteroidota bacterium
GGCGGAAAATTAAAATACAAGATGGCTCAAAGGATCAAACAGTTAGGATTTAATGAAATTCACGGAACCTTTCAGGATCATTTAATAAATTAAGCAACTATGGCATTTTCATTTATTTCGTCAATTATCTTAACAACCTTGACTAAAATAGCATCCTCATCAAAAACACCGCTTAATCCCTGATCGTTGAGGTCTGTAAAAGGTGGTTGATACAGCATAGCTTTATCAATAGTTCCATTTTTGGTTAGATATGAAATAATTGTATGAATAAAAGTCATTTGGTCAGCTCTTAAATTTCCAACTTGCAAGAAATCGGCAAAAGCGTCATTTAAAACAGCTTGTTCTAATCCTGTAACTTGTCTTATAAATTCTCCTGTAATCATGAATTGAATGTTTTTGCTCTTATAAATCTAAATCTATTTTGAAAATCTTTAAATAACCTACTATCATAAAAATAATTATTTAATCTTAAAGTCAAATCTTGTGAATAAGAATCATTTATTTCTAAAAACAAAAGAGAATCTTTAAATAAATTAATATTTGAAAATTTAATTATTCTATAATAATAAATTAACGGATCATCATCTTCAACAAATAACGCCAATTCAGGCTCAAAGTCTAATACATTTTGTTTCATTAATAACTTTTCAGATTCTAATACATAAGGTGGGTTTGAGACTATAAGATCATATTTTTTATCAGATTTATATTCAAAAATATCTGCATTAATAAATTCAATACTAACATTATTAAGCTTAGCATTTTCTTTAGCAACTTTAAGTGCATCACTTGAAATATCAAGTGCGGTAACTTTTGCATTAGGAAGATTTTTAGCAAGGCTTATTGCAATGCAACCACTCCCCGTCCCTATATCCAGAATTTCTTTTCCATCTAAATCTTCTTTTAACATCAACCTTACTAATTCTTCAGTTTCAGGCCTTGGAATTAATACAGAATTATTAACCTTAAATTCCAAATCCATGAAGCTTGTTTTTCCTAAAACATATTGTATTGGCTCATGTGTTTTTAATCTTTCTAGTGCACTTAAAAAAAGTGTTTGATTTGATTCATCCAAATCAATTTCATCGGCTAATAAGATTTTTGATCTAGGTATTTTTAAATAATCTTCAGAAATTAAATTAAGAATAGAATTTAACTCATCCATTTCATAAATCGATGATAGCTCTGAAATCATTTTTAATTTAAAATCTTGTAATGTCATTGCAGGTTTTTTGTCATATGCACATCACAATTATGATGACTAGTATTACCCATTGGGCCTTCTAAATTTTCAAAACCAAAGATCTTATATAGATGGTGTGATGTTTTAAGAGCTGAAGTTGATTCAAGATAACAAATATCATATTTGACTTCTTTGGCAAAATCTAAACATAATTTTAAAAGATACTTACCCAATCCTTTTCCTCTTAAAGATTTATGGAAATAGAACTTTTGTAGTTCGCATACATTTTCATGGGTACCACTAAGCTGTTTTATTCCACAGCCTCCGTAAATACTTCCATCCTTTTCAATAACATAATATATGGATCTTGAATCTTGGTATGCCTCATACATACTTAAGGTGTCTTTATCGGCATATGCTGTTCCAACAAGAGGTAAACCCAACTCATAAAACACCCCCTTTATAACAGCACATACTTGCTCGTTATCTTTCTTCTCAATAACCCTAATATTATATCCATTATATTGAAGCATTTTATACTATTTTTGTATTGTGAATATACACGAAAAATATATTAGTAGATGCATCGAACTTGGCAAATTAGGAATAGGAAACGCCTATCCAAATCCAAGTGTTGGATGTTGTCTAGTGGTTGATGACAAAATAATTGGAGAGGGTTATACTTCCATTGCTGGTGGAAACCATGCAGAAGTTAATGCAATTAATTCAGTTGAAAATAAAGCATTAATTAAAGATTCAACGATCTATGTAACATTAGAACCATGTTGTCACTATGGAAAAACACCGCCGTGCGTAGACAAAATTATTGCTTGTGGAATTAAAACAGTAGTAATCGGAATTAAAGATCCTAACCCGCTGGTTTGCGGAAAAGGAATTGGAAAACTAAAGGAAAACGGAGTTGAAGTAATTTCTGGTGTTTTAAAAAATGAGTGTATTGAACATCACAAAAGATTCCTAAGCTACATTATAAATAAAAGACCATATATAATTCTTAAATGGGCAGAAACTAGCGAT
>CABYIO010000064.1 GCA_902519075.1 uncultured Bacteroidota bacterium
TCATTTTTTAATTTTTTTTTTTTGAAGCATCATAAAACTATTATATTTGCATTCGTCTTTGGAGGAATGGCAGAGTGGTCGAATGCGGCAGTCTTGAAAACTGTTGAGGGTCACACCTCCGGGGGTTCGAATCCCTCTTCCTCCGCATAAAATAACTCACTATTTCATAGTGGGTTATTTTTTTTTAACCAAAATTTTGTTTGCATTGATTAGATAAACTAATACTATCTCTGTAAAATTCTTTTTTATTTTCTTATAAATTAATCTAACTTTATGTATATCAATGACTAATTATTAATCTATTAAAATCAATCTATGAAAAAACTTTACTTATTATTTTTATTAACTCCTTTTTTGATTATTGGGCAACAGCATGGACCAAACTGCACCCATGATCAAGTAAGAGGTGAAATATTAGAAAACCATAATTCTAATGATTTTCAACCGAACCTTACCCAAAATAGAGTTTCTAGCACAATTCCTTATGAAAATAGTTTTGAAAACGGATTAGGTGATATCACGCTAATACAAAACGGTAGTACAAATTACAATTGGGTAATTAATGCAGGTCATTTTGTAAATCCTGATGATGATGCTGCTGGAGGTGCATATTATTTACAACAGGATGACTTCTCTGATTCGGGAATGCTTGAAAATTGGGCATTAACCCCAACATTTGATCTTTCTGGAGCTTCTGTTCCAATATTAAGATATTGGGATCATGTTCACTGGTGGGACTACGCTGATGAACATCATGTTATGTATTCAACAGACTACGATGGAGATGTTAATTCAGCTACATGGGTACTATTAAATGATGCTATTTGTAATCAAGACGACACTACTTACTGGTGTGATTACGAATTTGCTCTCCCTTCTGAAGCTAATGTAACAATAGCTTTTAAATATAAAGGAGATTTTGCAGCTGACTGGTTAATTGATGATATCCACATACTTGACAACTCAGCTGTTGCAGCTGACTGGGATGTAACCACCGCGGGAACAACTGCAACTTTATCTATTTTTGGTTTCAACAACTTTGTTGTAGGAACAGATGGACACTGGCATTACTCTGTTGACGGGGGTGATACTGTAATGGTATATGATACTAATGATGTTGTAATTGAAGGTTTATCCATTGGAGAACATTCAATAACTGCTTGGTTAGTTGATGATAATCATAATGCGCTTGATCCACCTGTTGAAGAAACGATATCATTTACTGTTTCTGTTGTAAGTGAATATCCTTGGTGTGATGACTTTGAAAGTGGAATTGGAAATTGGACTAGTTCAATTTTCTCAGGAACTGCTGAATGGGTTTGGGGCTCACAAAATCTAAATGCATCTGTTGTTCCTCTATCTGGAGCTGCTATGGCTGGATTTTATTCAGGTAATTACAATGGTGATACTGCCAGTATTATTTCACCTGCAATGGATTTATCCTCAGTTACTGATCCTCAACTAACATTCAACTACACACAGGTATCTTGGGCTGGAGATCAGGATCAATTAAGAGTATTCTATAGAAGCTCTTATGACGGAGATTGGGTTCAAATTGGTGAATATACCGATGAGGTAACATCATGGACTGAAATAACATTGGATTTACCTGATCCAAGTGCAGATTATTATGTTGGATTCCAAGCAACGTCTGGCTATGGATATGGAGTAACATTGGATGATGTTTGTGTGCAAGCTGCACTTTCAACATCAGAAAATGAATTACTTGACATGATGATTTATCCTAATCCTGTTGATGGAGATATTGTTACAATTCAATCTCCAATTGATGGATTAAAAGAAGTCCAAATTTATACTGTAACTGGTAAAAAAGTGTTGGATACTACTATTAACGGAAACACATTAGATGTGAGTTCATTCAATAGTGGCTTCTATGTGCTGAAAGTTACAATCAATGGACAAAGTAAAGTATCTAAACTAGTTATTAGATAATTTATCTTTTTACTGTTAAAAAAAAGGGCGCTTAATTAAGTGCCCTTTTTTTATTACTATATTTGAATGATGAATAAATTTTATATTCTTATTTTTTACTTGATATCGTTATCAAGCTTTTCGCAAGACGAAGTAAGCGCAGATTGGAGCGTTTCTGTTGAAGGTACTACTGCTACCCTATCGATTAACAATTTTAATAATTTCACTGTTGGACTAGACGGTCACTGG
>CABYIO010000065.1 GCA_902519075.1 uncultured Bacteroidota bacterium
CAAATAACAATAATTGTATTTTTGTCTAAGCCTTTTTCTTTAAGCTTATCAATTAGCTTGCCTATTTGCGCATCAATATAACTTGAAGCAGCATAATATCCATGAATCAATTTTCTTTGAAAATCATCTGCTAAAATCAAAAGATTTTCCTCATTGTGTGGATAGTCTGTTTCAGGAGTATGATAGGAATTGATTTCCCATCCAGCTTTATAAGCAATATCAACAGGATATTTAGACTTAGTTCTAAATTCAGCTAGCTTAATTTCGTTTGGGTCATATAAATCCCAATATTTTGTTGGTGCAACAAATGGCATATGAGGTCGAACGAATCCCACAGCAAGAAAAAATGGTTGTGAAGTATCCATATTATCTAATAACTCAAGGCTACGATTAGCAATTGCGCCATCCATATATGCACCGTCAGGAACATCAGCACTTTCATAAGGTGGCTTAAAAATATCCGTAGTATATTTGTTTAAACCACTCTCACTAATGCCCTTTGAAATTCCTTCTTGCCTCAGTTGAGATACTTTTGCTCTAATTTCTTCACTTTGGTAGAATCCATTTGCAGGAAAACTGTATCCATCAGAAAATGTTAGGTTTCTCTGAGATATAAATGGAACAGACCATGACGGCTTGTCTTTAAAATTGTCAACACAACGATTATCATAAATCTTACCAATACCTATTGTCTGATAGCCATTTTGCTTGAAATACTGTGGAATGGTTAAAATATCAGGATTCATATCTCTCATTCTTGTTCTTAAATCCCAAACTCTTGTCTTATCAGGTCTAAGGCCGGTCATTAAACTTGCCCTTGAGGGGCCGCATATTGCTTGCTGAGTATGATTATTTAAAAAAACAGTTGATGATTTTGACAATTCGTCAATATTTGGTGTAACAGCAAATTCATCACCAAAACTCCCAATACTTGGCTTTAAATCGTCTACGGCAATAAACAAAACATTCATTTTTTCCTGAGCTTGAGAAAATACGGAAAGAGATGAGAAAAGTAAAGCGGAGAATACAATTGTTTTAAGACTAGCTAGTCTATTCATAATTAGATAGATTTTAGTTTATTTAAATATCATTAAAATTTAATTATTATCATAACTTTATGATAATATATAGTTTATATGAATAAAATAAGCCTAATAATTATAATCTGTTTGCAATTTGTTTTTAGGATTGAATCGCAAAACTATAATCCCGATTTATTTTTAAAAAATTACTCTGGTGATTTAATTATAACAACTCAGGTAAGAGGAGAGAGAAATAAGGCAATTTTAAGGGGTACTGAAGCCGAAAAAAATAGAGAGTTTGTTTTAAAAAATTATACCGGAATACAGCCTTCAATATACCCAGCATGGGATGGAGGGTTTTGGCCAAAGAAAAAACCAAATTCATTAAAAGATTTTAAAATTGAAACAAAATATTTTGACGAATTAGTCAACTGGGGAATAAAAAATGAATTTCATATAATGCATCATTGTTTGATTTTTCCCAACAAATATTTTCCCGAATGGTTTTCAAAAACCAATTACTCTGCAGAGGAATTAGAGTATATTATTGAAAAATTCATTGTAGAGGTTTTAAACTCAAATGATAATAAAAATAAGGTTGATGTATTTAATGTAATCAATGAGATTTTTGCTATGGGAAAATCTGGAAAGTATAGAGTTTCAGGAAATGAAAAAGAAGATTGTAAGTGGATGGATATGGGTTTTGAAAAAGATAATTCAGGACTTGTTGGTGAACAGAATATCAATAGTGAGCACCCAATTTTTGTTAGAAGGGTTTTTGAAATTGCCTCTGAACTAACAGATGCAAAATTAGAAATAAGAGATTTTAATATTGCTTTTGGAGGAAAAAAAGCCGATGGTTTATATCAACTTGTAAAACATTTAAAAAACTCTGGATTAAGAATTGATGCAGTAGGCTTTCAGTGTCATTTAAATGTGGGAATAAATTATAACTATGAAAACCTTAGAAAAAATATTAAAAGGTTTACAGAACTTGGTGTTGAAGTTTATATTACAGAGTTAGATGTAGGATTAAATCTTTGGGGGCAAGGTGGTAATCACAAAAAGGTTTCAGATGTAATTAAATCTCAAAGTGATTGGAATAACTTTTTTGAGGAGCAAAATAAAATATATTATAATTTGGT
>CABYIO010000066.1 GCA_902519075.1 uncultured Bacteroidota bacterium
TGGTTTAAATTTATCAAGTTTTTAGATCCATCAGAATGCTTTAACTCAATAATGATTTGTTTGCCTGGGGAAAATTCATCCAGATTGATAAAGCTTATAAAATCATCCTCTTGGATTATATCATAATCAGATTCGTTTTGAAAAGTCAAAGCTAGCATTCCTTGTTTTTTTAAATTAGTTTCATGAATTCTAGCAAAAGATTTTACAATAACGGCACATACACCTAAATGTCTTGGTTCCATAGCAGCATGCTCTCTTGATGATCCTTCACCATAATTATGATCACCTACAACAATCGTTTTAATATTATTCTCTTTGTATTCCCTCTGGGTATCAGGCACGCCTCCATACTCACCGCTTAATTGATTTTTTACAAAATTAGTTTTCATATTAAAGCTATTTACCGCACCAATTAGGCAGTTATTTGAAATATTATCTAAATGGCCTCGATACCTTAACCATGGACCAGCCATTGATATATGATCAGTTGTACATTTACCATGTGCCTTAATAAGTAATCTAGCGTCATTGATTTTTCTTCCAATCGGGGTAAATGGCTCTAACAATTGTAGTCTATCAGATTTAGGATTAACTGAAACAATAACATCAGAGCCATCCTTTTTGGGTTCAATATAACCTGAATCCTCACAATCAAAACCATCTGAGGGAAGCTCCACACCAACTGGTGGATCAAGCATTACTTCCTGACCGTTTTCATTTATTAGAGTGTCTTTTATGGGGTCAAAATCTAATCTACCAGCTATTGCAATTGCAGCAACTATTTCTGGAGATCCTACAAAAGCATGTGTATTAGGATTTCCATCAGCTCTCTTAGAAAAATTTCTATTAAAAGAATGAACGATTGTGTTTTTTTCTTGACCTTTTAAATCACTTCTGTCCCATTGACCTATACAGGGGCCACATGCATTAGTAAAAATAGTAGCATTGAGATCTTCAAATATTTTAAGTATTCCGTCTCTTTCAGCGGTGTATCTGACCTGTTCAGAACCTGGGTTAATTCCAAAATCAGATTTTGTAATCAAATTCTTATCAACAGCCTGTTTTGCAATTGATGCTGCCCTTGTTAAATCCTCATATGAAGAATTTGTACATGAACCAATAAGCCCCCAATCTACTTTTAAAGGCCAATCATTTTCTTTTGCCTTATCTCCTATTTCAGAAACTGGAGTTGCCAAATCAGGTGTAAAAGGACCGTTTAAGTGGGGTTTAAGTTCTGAAAGATTGATTTCAATTAATTGATCAAAATACTTTTCAGGTGAAATATAAACTTCAGGATCAGCAGTCAAATAATCTTTAATTTTATTAGCTTCAAGAGCAACATCCTCTCGGCCGGTTGCTTTTAAATATCTTTCCATTGATTCATCATATCCAAAAGTTGATGTTGTGGCACCAACCTCAGCACCCATATTACATATAGTTCCTTTTCCTGTACAAGAAAGGGCTTTTGCTCCAGGACCAAAATATTCTATTATACATCCTGTACCACCTTTTACAGTAAGGATTCCTGCAACTTTTAAAATAACATCTTTAGCAGATGTCCAACCGTCTAACTTACCTGTTAACTTAACTCCGATAATCTTTGGAAATTTTAGCTCCCAAGGCATCCCAGCCATAACATCTACTGCATCTGCACCTCCTACTCCTATTGCAATCATTCCAAGTCCTCCTGCATTTACTGTGTGTGAATCAGTACCAATCATCATACCGCCAGGAAAAGCATAATTTTCTAATACTACTTGATGAATGATACCTGCTCCTGGTTTCCAAAAACCAATTCCATATTTATTAGATACATCTCTCAAAAAATCAAAAACTTCATTACTTACTTTGTTAGCACGCATAAGATCTTCTTTTGCACCCATTTTTGCTTGAATTAAATGATCACAATGCACTGTAGTAGGTACAGCTACTTTAGTTTTACCTGCTTGCATGAATTGTAATAATGCCATTTGAGCAGTTGCATCTTGACATGCAATTCTATCAGGTTTAAAATCTACATAGTCTTTTCCTCTTTGGTAGTTTTTACTAATGTTACCCCACAGGTGAGAATAAAGAATCTTTTCTGTCAAGGTAAATGGCTTATCAATAATTTTTTTAGCTTCATCAACATTATTTACAAT
>CABYIO010000067.1 GCA_902519075.1 uncultured Bacteroidota bacterium
ATCAGGAACGGATAGATTAACTAAAAAACTTATAATTAAATAATTATAAATAGGATAAGTATAACTAATCTTAGAATAGCACCCTTGTAACATTTATGAGAAAAATCATATTATTTTTTCTACTGCTGAATACGGTTTATGTTTATTCCCAAAATATAAATTCGGTTTTTCCAGACTTTGATAAGACTGGCATGGAGAGTGATATTTTATATAATCCATCAAGTATTAGTAACATAAATAATCTTAAGAATAATACGCATGATTTATACAGTTTTTATCAAGTTTATAAGTCAATAGCTTTTTCTGATTTTCAACAGAGGCTTCCAGAATTAGACGAGATAAAAAACATTGCTATGCTTGAATTAATGAGTACCTATATTCCATTAGCATTGATTTATGCTGAATATGACACCTTTAATGATAATGCCAAAAACAATCAGATTATATTTAAAAACAGTAATAATCAATTTGAAAGGATTGAAAGTGATTTAGATATTTTTGATCATCATCACATTTTAGCTGCCGCTGCTCTTAAGCCAATTCAAAGAGGTTCTGAGGTAATTTTTAATTTATCAAGTGATTTATTTTTTAATACATCTCAAGAGCCAATTAATCTGATTGAGTTAAACTTTGGAGATGGTCAAGGTTTTCAAACAATTCAACTTGATCAGGACTATGATATTATTTATGAAAATGAGGGCGAGAAAACCATTAGCTTTCGTTTAACTTTTGAAGGTGGGCAAGAAATAGAGATTGATTCAAAACTAAGCGTTATTTATTCAAATGAAGAGTTAAACCAAAAGTTTAATCAAGACATAGTTGGTTTTACTTCTGGAACCACAGATCCTCCATATATTCAACCTTACAATGAATATCCGTTTAAGGGATGGGGAGAAATGGAAATTTTTTATAGTTCAGACAATGTTTTAGATAAACCAATTTTTGTAGTTGATGGCTTTGACCCACAAGATACCAGAAATATAAATGCCATTTATGAAGCTTTAAATTTTGGAGGTGGAAATCTAGCTGATATAGTAAGAGATGATGGATACGATGTTGTTATACTAAATTTTCCAACTTACTTTAGAGAAGAAGACCAAGTTTGGATTTTTGGGGGAGCTGACTACATTGAAAGAAACGCAATGCTACTAGTTGAGTTGATTAAATTTATAAATAATCAAAAAGTAGGTGAGAAAAAGAATGTTGTAATCGGACCTAGTATGGGAGGATTAATTTCAAGATATGCGTTAAACTACATGGAAAGTATTGGAGTTGATCATGAAACAAGATTATATATTTCTTTTGATGCACCACATGCTGGTGCTAATGTGCCAATCGGATTTCAGCATATGTTTAATTATTTAGCATATGGACTAGATACTTGGGTAGGGGACTTTAGTGTTGAGTCGTTAAGGCCCGTTGTCGACACTATGCTGAAGTCACCTGCTGCAAGACAGATGCTTTGGGATCATTTTGAATCTCATCTAAGTGATGGTGTAGCAGAATTTAATAATAATAATGCTCTACCTCAGCCCCACCCATTTTTTTCTATTTTTTATAATGCAATAGACACTGTATACTCTTTTGAATATCCACAGAATACTAGAAATGTAAGTATAATAAATGGCAGTGGTTCATTAAACCCATTTTATGACGTAAATGGAAATCCCGTAAATCCTGGATTTCAGTCTTTGGATGCGACGCTACCTGATGTTAGCAGTGGAGCAGATGCTTATTTAGATACTTGGTTTACTCCTTATATAAATCAGACAATCCCTGTTAGCAATATTTATATCGATGCTCCCTGGTGGTGTTTTTGTGATATTACGGCAGAGGCAGTTGCTCAGTCTCATGGGCATACGGATGGCGTTGATTCAGCTCCTGGTGGACTTTTTGACATCCTTTCAATTGCCGAGGATTACACTGGAGAGGATCCAATTATTACACAATTTACAAGCCAATTGGCAACAAACTACTTTACTTTTATACCTGCTATAAGTGGAATGGATTATTTCACAAATAATTGGTATGAATTCATGAATAATCCTGACAACCCTCCCTTTGAGGCATGGTCAATTCCAGAGCAAAATGAAGTTCATATGCAATTAACTGAAACAAATGTTCAATTCGCT
>CABYIO010000068.1 GCA_902519075.1 uncultured Bacteroidota bacterium
AGTAAAACTTAAATCAGCAGCTGAATCGCTATCAGCAGCAATCATAAATCCTTGACCTGGTGCCATATAAACAGGTGTGCCTTCGAGATAATCCTGACCATAGGCAGTATAACCAGTTCCATCAGCATCATATCCATAAGCAGCCAAATATTCAGTGTCAATAACGCCGCTATTAACAGATAAAAAGTTATTAGTACCATCAGCATCTTCATTTGCATTTACATAACTAGGGAATGGATTAGAAACTAAATTCCATCTTCTTCCATTAAGCATATAATCATTATTAGCCACTGAATATGTTTGAGTCGATGTAGGGACTGTTCCTGTAAATGCCATCGTAGCACCATCTGTTGTTGCCATCTGATAACCTCTTCCTAGTTCAAAATTACTAGTTTCCCAACCAGAACCAGAACCATAGTTTTCCCAAGAATCATCATCATTATTATATATACCAACAGCAGAATAACCTCCACTTGTTGCAATTACTGCACTATTGGTTGTAACAAAATCAGATATTAAAAGACCATCAACTGGGGAGCCAATTAGATCCCACTCATCTTCTGCAGCATTAACAAATCTGTTATAGGTAACATCACCAGTAGCGGTCCCTGAAACAATCAGTGAAGAAAATTCATCTTTGTCAGAATTCATGGTTACGGTTCCAGAATTTGTGAAATCTCCTGAAACAGTTAATGAAGCTCCTTTTGAAATGGTTAAAATCTTACCTGAATCTAAAGTAAAATCAGTAGTAGTTGCAGGGTAATTTGTTAAATCACCGCGAATTAAGATAGAAGTGTCTGAAGTTGGGACTTCATACGTACTCCAATTTGCTGCTTCATTCCAGTTAGTATCTGTAGTACCATCCCAAAAAACAGCATCATTTAGTGAAAGTGAATTATACTCAATTTCTTCACGGCTAAATTGAATTTTAACTGTTCTATCAAAAGCGACAGAATTAACAGATATTGAATTAGCTCCAAAACTCAGAGCAGACGCCCCACTTAGGTAATCACCTCCGGATGCAGTAGTTTTATAAACTCTATAATTTGCACCAGCAGAGGGTAATTTAGTAATAAAAATATCCAATGTTTGAGTGCCTTGACTACTTGCACCGTCAGATGATGTGGCAGCCACAATATTTTTTGGCCAACTTGCATTAGAGGATGTAGCAAAAAGCTCAGAGGATGAAATATCAATTGATGGATTCGCTGCCTGATATAAGTCATTACCATTTACAGAAATTGCATTAAATTCTATTTCTGATTCCTGACTAAATTGAATTTTAACTGTTCTATCAAAAGCGACAGCTGAAACTGTTATTGTATTCAATCCGAGAGATAGAGCTTGCCAATTACCAGTATAAGCATCAGGGCCAGAAGTTGTTTTATAAACCCTATAATTAGCGCCGTCACCATCCATTTCTGTAATGTTAATTGTTAACTCTTGTTCAGCCTGACTACTTGCTCCATCTGAAGCGGCTGCAAGCTGTATAATTCGAGGATAATTTGCATTACCCGTTGAATCAAAAAGATCAGAGTATGAAACATCATTATCGGTATCTTCATGTTGATAACCAATTAATTCAAATTCAATATCGCCACTGCTAAATTGAAATTTACATGTTCTGTCAAAAGATACAGCATTAGCTGATAATGTATTCTCTCCTAGAGATAGAGCTGCTGCAGTGTTAGTTCCACCAGAACCATTTGCATAGGTCCTGTATATACGATAAGTAGCACCAGCCGCAGGCAAAGAAGTAATGTTAAGTGTCAAGGTCTGAGCTGCTTGACTACTTGCTCCATCTGCTTTTAAAGCAGCAGTATAAATATAAGGATACGATGCATTTGAAGCTGAACTAAAAAAATCTGAATTTGCTATAGTTTCTGTTCCTCCTTGTGAAAAAACAGTAGAAATGATTGATATAGAAAATAATATGGTTAATAACTTTTTCATGGCTTAAATTATAATTTTAAGCTGCGAATATACTATTTTATTTAACAATAACTATAAGATTTACATACAACTATATGACATTTGAATGTCAGCGATTTATGATTATAAATAAAATTTATGAAGAAATATCAAGTATTTTAAGTGATATGCCATAAAATAACAATAGCTCTTATCCTT
>CABYIO010000069.1 GCA_902519075.1 uncultured Bacteroidota bacterium
GAACCAAACGATGTTAATGCACATCCCCAATTTTCAAATTCTAAAAAATTATGTGTTGTACATAATGGAATTATTGAAAATTATTCAACTATTAAGCAAAAGTTAATCAAAGAAGGTTTTTCATTTGCTTCTGAAACTGACACAGAAGTTCTTGTGAATTTAATAGAATTTGTGAAGAATAAAAATGATGTAAAACTTGGTGAGGCAGTCCAAATTGCACTTAATCAGGTAGTAGGTGCATACGCCATTGCTGTAATTGATGATAATAAACCAGATGAAATTGTTGTTGCAAAACTTGGAAGTCCCTTATGTATAGGAATTGGGGAAGACGAACATTTTATCGGAAGTGATGTTACTCCATTTATAGAATATACTAAAAATGTGGTATATCTAGAAGATGGTGAGCTGGCAATTATTAGAAATCATAAACAAACTTTTTTTAGAAAAATAGATGATGACTCTTTAATATCTCCAACTATTAGTAAACTTGAATTGAGTCTTGATAAAATAGAGAAACAAGGATTTGATCATTACATGCTAAAAGAAATATATGAACAACCTAAAGCAATAAAAGACACCCTAAGAGGTAGGTTAAATATTAGTAAAAGCATGATCAAAATGTCAGGAATGGATGATTACATTAATAAATTTCTTTCGGTAAAAAAAATTACTATTATAGCCTGTGGTACTTCTTGGCATTCTGCATTAGTTGCTGAATATATGTTTGAAAAGATTTCTAAAATTTCTGTAGAAGTTGAGTACGCCTCTGAGTTTCGATACAGAGACCCTATTATTGAAAAAGACGATATTGTAATTGCTATTTCTCAGTCTGGGGAAACAGCTGACACGTTAGCTGCTATTAAACTCGCTAAGTCTAAAGGTGCATTTGTTTATGGGATATGCAATGTGGTTGGATCATCAATTGCAAGAGAGTCTGACTCAGGCACATATACACATGCAGGTCCAGAAATTGGAGTAGCTTCAACCAAAGCCTTTACTACTCAAATGACGGTATTGTACATGATGGCTGTAAAGCTTAGTAAGTCTAAAGGAATAATTTCTGAAAAATTATTTCAAAAATATTTACTTGAGATTTCTAATATTGATAAAAAAGTTCACGAAGCACTTTCGTCCAATAACGAAATCAAAAAAATTGCAAAGAAGTTTTTAAATGCAACTAATTGCTTGTATTTAGGTAGAGGATATAACTTTCCCATTGCTCTTGAGGGGGCATTAAAACTAAAAGAAATTTCATACATACATGCTGAAGGATATCCTGCAGCTGAAATGAAGCATGGTCCGATTGCACTAATCGATGAAGATATGCCAACAATTGTTATTGCTACCAATAAAATAAATTATGATAAAATTGTTAGCAATATTCAAGAAATAAAGTCTAGAAAAGGAAAGATTTGTGCTATAGTTTCCAAAGGCGATAAAGAAGTTAAAAAAATTGCTGATTATGTTATTGAGGTGCCTGATAGTATTGAGTCTATTACTCCATTTATCACAGTAATTCCACTACAATTACTTTCATATCATATTGCTGTTATGCTTGGGAAAGATGTAGATCAGCCAAGAAATCTAGCTAAATCTGTAACGGTAGAATAATCTAAAATTCTTCCCAAAAGTTTGTTGTAAACTCTTCTAGATATTCAGGCATAATTTGATTTTTACTTTCAATCTTTTGAAACTTTTCCTTTGTTATACTTTTAGAATCAAAAACCTGTAGTTCAGTTGAGGTTTTTACGTCAGTTATTAAATCCATTCTAAATGAAATCTCATTTTGCTTTCGTCGTCCTTTTACGTTTTTATTTTTCTCGATTAACTTAATCGCTCTATCAAATCCAACACGTTGTCCAAAATTAATTTTTGCGTAAGATAAACTATACTTATCATTATCAAATTTTGATAAAATCATTTTTCCTTCACGCAGGTAAATATTAACAAATATGCCAAGTAATTTTATATTATAAACAGGCTTAATATTTCTAAAATCAATTCTGACAATAGCAAAATCATCAGGGTTTA